>JAEWBW010000067.1 GCA_023390955.1 Pseudomonadota bacterium | reverse complement strand
TCCCGTGGCCGACAACGACGACAATACCGAACCGCATTCCTCCGGCAATCCGGGTGAAATCGCGCCCATCTCCATCGAAGAGGAGATGAAGAAGAGCTATCTCGATTACGCGATGAGCGTGATCGTGTCGCGCGCGCTGCCCGATGTGCGCGACGGCCTGAAGCCGGTGCACCGGCGCATCCTCTACGGCATGCGTCTGCTGCGGCTCGACCCGGGCACGGGCTTCAAGAAGTCCGCCAAGATCGTCGGCGACGTGATGGGCTCGTTCCATCCGCATGGCGACCAGGCGATCTACGATGCCATGGTGCGCCTCGCGCAGGATTTCTCCTCGCGCTATCCGCTGGTCGACGGCCAGGGCAATTTTGGCAATATCGACGGCGATAACCCGGCCGCCTACCGCTACACCGAAGCGCGCATGACCGATGTCGCGCGGCTCCTGCTCGAGGGCATCGACGAGGACGGTGTCGAGTTCCGTCCCAACTACGATGGCCAGACCAAAGAGCCGAGCGTGCTGCCCGGCGGCTTCCCGAACCTGCTCGCCAACGGCGCGCAAGGCATCGCCGTCGGCATGGCGACCTCGATCCCGCCGCACAACGCCGCCGAACTCTGCGAAGCCGCGCTGCACCTGATCGAGAAGCCCGACGCCAAATCCAAGGCGCTGCTGAAGTGGGTGAAGGGCCCGGACTTCCCGACCGGCGGCATCATCGTCGATTCCAAGCAGGCGATGGCGGAGGCCTACACCACCGGCCGCGGCTCGTTCCGGGTCCGGTCCAGGTGGGAGCAAGAAGAGGGCGCACGCGGCACCTGGGTCGTCGTCGTCACCGAGATCCCGTGGCTGGTGCAGAAGTCGCGCCTGATCGAGAAGATCTCCGAGCTGCTCGACGGGAAGAAGCTGCCGCTCGTCGGCGAGGTCCGCGACGAATCCGCCGAGGACGTCCGCCTCATCATCGAGCCGAAGTCGAAGAACGTCGATCCCGCCTTGATGATGGAATCGCTGTTCCGGCTGACCGAGCTCGAGAGCAAGATTCCGCTGAACCTGAACGTGCTGATCAAGGGCCGCGTGCCGAAGGTCGTCGGCCTCGCCGAAGCCCTGCGCGAATGGCTCGACCATCTGCGTGACGTGCTCATTCGCCGCTCCAACTTCCGCAAGGGCCAGATCGAGCACCGGCTCGAGGTCCTCGGCGGCCATCTGGTCGCCTATCTGAACCTCGACAAGGTGATCAAGATCATCCGGACCGAGGACGAGCCGAAGCCGGCGCTGATCAAGGCGTTCAAGCTCACCGAGGTCCAGGCGGAAGCCATCCTCAACATGCGCCTGCGCAATCTGCGCCGGCTCGAGGAGATGGAGATCCGCAACGAAGACCGGGATTTGCGCAAGGAGCTGAAGGGCATCGAAGGCCTGCTCGCGTCCGAAGCCGAACAGTGGAAGAAGGTCGGCGAGCAGGTCGGCAAGGTCCGCGACATGTTCGGACCGAAGACGCCGCTCGGCAAGCGCCGCACCACTTTCGCGGATGCGCCCGAGCACGACCTTGCCGCGATGGAGGAAGCTCTGGTCGAGCGCGAGCCGGTGACGATCGTCGTCTCCGACAAGGGCTGGATCCGCACCATGAAGGGCCATGTCGAGGACCTCTCGGGGCTGGCCTTCAAGCAGGACGACAAGCTCGGCTTCGCCTTCTTCGCGGAGACGACGTCGAAGCTGCTGATGTTCGCGACCAACGGAAAGTTCTATTCGATCGACGTTGCAAAACTGCCGGGCGGCCGCGGTCATGGCGAGCCGATCCGCCAGTTCATCGACCTCGAGCCGGAGGCCGCTCCCGTCACGCTGTTCGTCAACAAGGGCGGACGCAAATTCCTGGTCGCGAGCAGCGAGGGCCAGGGCTTTGTCGTGAACGAGGATGACTGCGTCGGCACCACCAAGAAGGGCAAGCAGGTCCTCAACGTCGACATGCCGAACGAGGCGCGCGCGGTTACCGAGGTGCTTGGCGACACCGTCGCTGTCATCGGCGATAACCGCAAGATGCTGATCTTCCCGCTCGACCAAACACAGGAAATGCCGCGCGGTCGCGGCGCGCGTCTGCAGAAATACAAGGATGGCGGCCTGTCCGACATCGCGGTGTTTGATGCCAAGGCAGGTCTGACCTGGAAGGATTCCGCCGGCCGCGAATTCTCGGCGACCATGAAGGAGCTCGCCGATTGGCAAGGTAACCGCGCCGACGCCGGTCGCCTGGCGCCGAAGGGGTTCCCGAAGTCGAACAAGTTCGGCAAGTCGATCGGGTAGGGCGGCACACGCCGCTCTCGTGTCCCGGACGCGCTGCGGTGACGACGAGTGTGTGGCGGGCGCCTGTCTCCACATCGTCATTGCGAGCGCAGCGAAGCAAATCCAGACTGTTTTGGCGGAAAGACTCTGGATTGCTGCGCTACGCGCGCAATGACGGAGCAAGGGGCGCCGCCGGTGCGCTCAGTTCACATTTCAAACAGCAGACGCACGTCAAACAGCAGACACACCGTCGCATTCTCGCGGCGCGTTTCGCCCGAGCTTTGCTCTCCTTCACACCCTCTAAAATCGAGGGCGCAGGGAAGGCCGGGTGCCGGCTTGGCACCCGCGGTCCGCCGTGCGCAGCACACGCGAAGGAAGAACTGCACAGCGGCATACAGGTGCGGCCGAACGCCCGGCCTTCCCTGCGCAGTGGGTTGACGGCTTATGCCGTGCTCTCCCGGGAGCCAAATTCCTTCTGGCCTCCCTCGCTTTGCGAATTGACGATGCGCTTGACCCGGTTGGGCTCGGCGCATCTTCGCAAAAGCTTGACCGTAGCAATGACGGCCAGGACCACACGGTTTTGCCGTACGCTTCAGCGCTGGTCGTCCACTCGCAGCCTCGGGTTCACAGGGACTACCCGCCCACCCCGCGCCATCGCGTGCCCGACGCTGTCGCGTCCACCGCAGCCCACTCCACGTTCGTGACGACGTACGACCGCCCCTTGGACGGAATGGGATGGCGGGGATATACGATAATCAGAAATTCGCGTAAAGCGAATTATTTCGATGTGGGGCGATTGACCCGGCACTTGTGTGTTTTGCCCGACGGGCAACGCAAGGAATGGTAGTGCGATGGAGCCGATGCACTCCCGATCCTTTCGGCGCCCCTGTCGTGATGCTAGGCTCGGCGCCAGCAGGGAGCCCTGCTTCCTGCTTCATCACGAACAGGAGGACCGAACATGTCCGAGAGCGTCTACAAGGTCATCGAGCTGGTCGGCACCAGCAGCGATTCCTGGGAGAAGGCCGCCGCCAACGCGGTCGAACAGGCCGGAAAGACTCTTCGTGATCTTCGCGTTGCCGAGGTCGTCAAGCTGGACATGCAGCTCGATGCCAAGGGCAGGGTGGAAGCGTTCCGCGCAAAGCTGAGCGTGTCGTTCAAATTCGAGGGCACCTGAGTGGCCAAAACCTCGCCCCGCAAGCGGGGCGAGGTCGGCTTCGGCCTCGCGAAGCTATCTCGGTGATCGCGCCCCGGTGCAGATTTCAACATTCCCGCCGGTGGGAACGGGACCTCCCGCAATTCCGGTCCGATATTCCAGCCGACATCCGTTCTTGACGGGTCTGCAGCCCTTGCTGTCGCAGACGATTTTTTCTTTCGCCCCGACCGTCGATGTCGCGTGCGCGACCATCGGCTGGCCGTCAGCAAGGATCAAAAGTGCCACCAATGTCAGTCGCTTGATCATCGGGGTCGTTCTCAGAAACGATAATTCACGCCCACCGTTGCGGCGTGAATTCTGTCCTTCAGGCTGAATATGTTCACGGTGGTGCCGGTGCCGTTGGTCAGGAACGCGCCGTGATTGCCGAAGTCGTAATAGTCGTATTGGAAGACGGCCGACCAGTGCGGAGCGAAGGCCCACTCGACGCCGGTGCCCGCAGTCCAGCCGGTGCGGGTGCTGCTTCCGGCGGGATTGACCGCGGGGCCGGCGGGAATCACGAAGGCCTCGTCGATGTGCTCGCGGGTCCAGGCACCGCCGCCGCGCACGAACACGAGCCAGCGGTCGGCAAAGGCGTAACCGAGCCGCACTGTCGCGGAGGCGAGGAAGTCGTTGCTCATCGTGAACTGGCTGGGTACGACGACGCCGGTGACGAGGTTTCTCACCACGCCCGCATGCGAGTTGCGCAGGCTGCTCCAGGCGGCGCGGCCTTCGGCGCCGACCACCCAGCTGCTCGCGAACTGGTAGTCGCAGCCGATCTGTCCGCCGGCGACCGCGCCGGTCGAGCTGAAGCCGATCGAGTTGCCGATGACGTTGGTGGTGCGGTCCTGGCTCACGACGCCGCCGAGATGGCCGCCGACAAAGCAGCCGGTCCAGGTGAACGGGACGGGGACGGGCGGACGCGCCTTCACCGCCATATCGGCCGCCGACGCGGTGCTGGAGAGGCCGGCCGCCAGAAGCAATCCGGCACAAAAAGCAATGCAACGCGTCATTTCGGCAGTCCCCACACCACGCAAAAGCTGGGTTCCATCTCTGCCAAAACGGCGGGCGTGGCGGAAGGTCGCACGGCCGCGACCCACACAATTTTCGGTAGAGCGTGGCCAAAGTGCCACGCACCACGGTTTGGGGTGACGAACCGATGTTCGCCTAGA
>JAEWBW010000704.1 GCA_023390955.1 Pseudomonadota bacterium | reverse complement strand
GCGCTGGCCACGCTGGCCTTCATCTCGTTCCCGATCACGCCGTTCTCGGCGATTGCGTTCGGCGCCATCTCCGGCCTGACCTGGCTGTCGACGGTGCCGCCGACCTCGGCGCTGGTGGCGCTGATGTTCGGCACGCGCTGGCTCGCGACCCTCTACGGCTTCGCCTTTGTCAGCCATCAGGTTGGCGGCTTCCTCGGTGTCTGGCTCGGCGGCATCGTGTTCGAGCGTTTCGGGTCCTACACGCCGATCTGGTGGCTCTCGATCCTGTTCGGCGTGCTCTCGGCGCTGATCAATCTGCCGATCGTGGAGAAACCCGTCCAGCGGGCGGTTGCGCAGCCTGCCTGATCGGCTAAACAATCCCCGAAACAAAGTCAGGGAGTTCAGCCGTGGCCACATTCAAGGCGATCCGGATCGAGAAGGCCGACAAGGGCACCACCGCCGCACTGGCGCAGTTCGACGACGCCGAACTGATGGACGGCGACGTCACCGTGCGCGTGGAATGGTCGACGCTGAACTACAAGGACGGTCTGGCGCTGACGGGCAAGGCACCGGTGGTGCGCCGTTTCCCGATGATCGCCGGCATCGATTTCGCTGGCACCGTCGAAGCGTCCTCGCATCCGCAGTGGAAGGCCGGGGATAAGGTCGTCTGCACCGGCGGGGGCATGGGTGAAACGCATCTCGGCGCCTATGCCGAGAAGGCGAGGGTGAAGGGCGACTGGCTGGTCGCGTTGCCCCAGGGCCTGACCACACGCGACGCCATGGCGATCGGCACTGCCGGCTTCACGGCGATGCTGTCGGTGCTGGCGCTGGAGAAGCAGGGCGTGTCGCCGCAGAGCGGCCCTGTGGTCGTAACGGGCGCAGCCGGCGGCGTCGGCTCGGTTGCGACCGCCGTGCTGTCGAAGCTCGGCTATCACGTCATCGCCTCCACCGGCCGCGCGGCCGAGGCGGGCTATCTGAAGGACCTCGGCGCGGCCGAGGTGATCGATCGCAACGAGCTCTCCGCGCCGGCCAAGCCCCTCGCCAAAGAGCGCTGGGCGGGTGGTGTGGACAGCGTCGGCTCGACCACGCTGGCCAATCTGCTCTCGATGACGAAATACGGCGGCGCTATCGCCGCTTGCGGCCTCGCGGCCGGCATGGATCTGCCGACCTCGGTCGCGCCTTTCATTTTGCGTGGAGTGTGCCTTCTCGGCATCGATTCCGTGATGTGCCCGATCGAGCCCCGGAAAGCCGCCTGGCAGCGCCTGGCCTCCGATTTGGATCGGACAAAACTCGCTGAAATCACTAAGGAAATCCCGCTCGACGATGTCATCGCCTTCGGCCCGAAAATCCTCGCCGGCGAGGTCCGCGGTCGAATCGTGGTAAAAATTCGCTAACGACGTTCAGACTTTACCAACCAAGCTGCTCCAATGTTGCCACGGTTAGTATGGTAAGCAGCGGGTAAAGGGATAAGGCATCGCCCGCTGCGGGGGTTGGGTTCGGAGTTGAGCATGCTTGCGCGTATTGTGTTGGGGGCTGTCACGGCGGCAGCGATGTTGGCGCCGGCCTTTGCGGGTGGCATGAACGCCGATGAGGCCCGCCGCTTCGTCGCAGGCAAGGTGTTCGCATTCACCTGTTTCGATGGCACCCGTGGCGCAGGCCGCATCCTCGATGATCTCGGCGCCTCCGGAGCGGTGCAGTTCTCCGGCGCCGGTCCCACCCGCCACATCCGTCTGCCCGGCAACACGCTCCAGATCCGCGGCCAGAACGTCTGCGCTTCCATCAAGGGCATTCCGTTCGAGCCGTGCTTCAATCTCGAGAAGAAGGACGACCGCAGCTTCCGCGGCTCGGTCTCGGGCATGGGCTTCGCCTATTGCGATTTCCACCACCAGGGCGGCAACCAGATGCTGATGGCCCGCGCCTCGGCGCGGCCGCGCTCGCTCCGCGCACCGGAGCAGACGACTGGTTCTGTCGGCACGCAGCACGCTGAAGTCACGGCCCGTGTCGAGACGCCGCGCGTCGAGACTGGCCGCCTCGCGCCGGTGAAGACGGAAGCAAAAGTCGAGGCGCCGAAGAACGAAGGCCCGCTCGAGCTGCGTCGCTCGACGCAGTAAACTTCGCGCTTGCTCTGCGCGCTCGTAAACCAGATCGAAATCTTTAGCGCTGCCGCGCCGTAGTCGTACGGGCGGCGGCCTTCATGTGTTGGTAGCGACAATCGCGCGAGTTTTCTTGCAAGGCCGGGAGGCGGCCAACAAGAAAACAGGTTGAACGATGTCGTTGTACTTCTTCCGGATCAGCACCGGACATTACTCCGGTGCGGCCGACGTGCCGTACGAGTTCGAGGATCGCACCGCAGCTTGGACCGAGATGACCGCGGTCTGCGCCAATCTGATCGGCAGCATCGCCCGCAGGCTGAAGCCGAACGCGGAATGGCACATGGATCTTCTCGACGAGAACAAGAAGCTGGTGTTTCGCATCCGCCTGGCTGGCGAAACCGCGAACTGAGACGGCGTCTCAACTCATGTGAGGCTCCGTGTTTCTACGGCCATCATAGTTAAGGGAACCGGAAACCTTTGGCGTCAACTTGCCGCATATCGCGCAAAGCCGCGCGCAAGCCCACGTGAAGGTTTTCAAAGATGAATTTCCTCGGCCGCTTCCGGATCCTCAGCAAGATCCTGGGGATCGTCGTGCTGCTTTGCGGCATTGGTGCCGCGATCGCCTGGATTGGCGTTTCCGCGCTGGCCGATCTCAGTGAGAAGGCCGAGGCGATGTCATCCGCGTCAAGCCGCGCTCTCACGGCCGCGCGGGCCAGCCAGAACGTCATCGCCTTGAACCGCGCCGAATTCCGCAGCGCGCTCGATCCACGTGACGAGAACCGCCTGGCCGGACGTGAGGTGATCAACGCCCAGCTCAAGCAGTATCAGGAACGCTTCGACGTGGTCAGCCAGACCGTGGACGACAAGGCCAAGACGCTGCTGCCCGCTGTGCGCGATGCGTTCACGGCCTACAAGAGCCAGATGGATCTCACGCTGGCGACGATCGATGCCGAGAAATCAGCCAAACTGAGCGAGAGCGCCGACAAGCTGCGCGACACCGCCATGAAAAGCCGCGCGGCTGCGGAAAACCTCCAGGGCAAGATGCGCGAGTTGGCCGACCGCCTCAACGCGCGCGTCGATGAGAAGAGCAAGGAGGCGCGCGAGCAATATGAATCGACCTCGCGCCTGCTCATCATTCTCGCCGGCCTCGGCGTCGTCATCGGCGGCGTGGTGGGCTTCATCATTGGTCAGTACGGCATCGCTCGCCCGATCAGCCTGATCGTGAACGTGCTCCAGGATCTCGCCGCCGGCCGCTATCAGGTCGATATCATCGGTCTCGACCGAAAGGACGAGGTCGGCGAGGTTGCCAAGACCGCGGAAGTGTTCCGCGACAACGGCCTGGCCAAGATCCGCATGGAAGCCGAGCAGAAGGAACAGGAGCAGCGCAGCGCGGCGCAGCGTCGTCAGGACATGCTGCAGCTTGCAGACCAGTTCGAAGGCGCCGTCGGCGAGGTGATCCAGACCGTCAGCTCCGCCTCGACCGAGCTCGAGGCCTCCGCCACGACGCTGACCTCGACCGCCGAGCATGCACAGCAACTCGCGACCGTCGTCGCCTCGGCTTCGGAGGAAGCTTCGACCAACGTGCAGTCGGTGGCGTCGGCGACCGAAGAACTCTCATCGTCGATCACCGAGATTAGCCGCCAGGTTCAGGAATCGGCGCGTGTCGCCAGTGAAGCCGTGAGCCAGGCGCGCACCACGACCGACCGCGTCAGCGAACTCTCCAAGGCCGCAACCCGCATCGGCGACGTGGTCGAGTTGATCAACACCATTGCCGGCCAGACCAATCTCCTCGCGCTCAACGCCACGATCGAAGCGGCGCGCGCCGGTGAGGCCGGCCGTGGCTTCGCGGTGGTCGCCTCCGAAGTGAAGGCTCTGGCCGAGCAGACGGCGAAGGCGACCGGCGAGATCGGTCAGCAGATCTCGAGCATCCAGGCTGCGACCAACGACTCCGTCGGTGCGATCAAAGACATCAGCGACACCATCGAAAAGCTGTCGGAAATCTCCTCGACCATCGCGGCCGCTGTGGAAGAGCAGGGCGCGGCGACGCAGGAAATCTCCCGCAACGTGGCGCAGGCCGCGCAAGGCACCCAGCAGGTGTCGTCGAACATCACTGACGTGCAGCGCGGCGCGAGCGAGACCGGCTCGGCCTCCTCTCAGGTGCTCTCTGCGGCGCAGTCGCTGTCCGGCGACAGCAACCGCCTCAAGCTCGAGGTCGGTAAGTTCCTGAATACCGTTCGCGCGGCGTAGTCCCGCGTCGCGCTCAAGAAATGCTGAGGCGAATCATGATTCGCCTCGGCTTCGCGCCATAGCATCTCATTCCGATTCCCTCGTTGCTCTCGCAACCCTCGCGCGCAAAAACGCTGCAATTCTGCATGTTTTTGCGTCATCGATGCCCTGCAACGTGCACCCGGTTAAGGTTTCGGAAAAGCGCCACTGTCATATTTCCGTAATATTCCGGCGACGTCGCCACAAGGCATTGGAGCAGGTTCATGAGCGGCTTTTCCATCCGTCTCACCCATAAGGTGATGGCGATCGGCTTCTTCGGACTCGTCGGTCTCGTTGCCTTTGGCGCCATCTACCAGATCGGCAGCCTGTCCCAGGATGTCTCCCGCTCCGCCGCCAACAGCGCGCGCACGATCGCCGACCTCAACAAGAAGATCTCCATCGAGATGCTGGAGGCGCGCCGCAACGAGAAGAATTTTCAGCAGCGCCGCAACGAGAGCTACGCAAAGGCGCATGCCGAGCTGGTCGGGCCGATCAATCGGGATTTCGACGAGCTGGAACGCCTGACATCCGCGGGCGGCATGGGCGCGCTGTCCGACAAGATCCGGCAGGCACATGGCGGGTTCAAGCGTTACGCCTCGGATTTCTCCGCGCTGGTGGCTGCCGAGATCAAGCTCGGCCTGAACGAGACGCTCGGCCTGACCGGCTCGCTGCGTGCAGCCGTCCACGACATCGAGACCAAGCTCAAGGAGATGGACAATCCGCGCCTGACGAGCTGGATGTTGACGATGCGGCGGCATGAAAAGGACTTCATGCTGCGGCGCGATCCGAAATATGTCGCCGAGCTCAAGAAGGCCGCTGCCGAATTTTCCAAGGCGCTGGAAGCTTCGGCTGCGCCGGCGCCTGTCGTCGCCGACATCACCGCCAAGCTCGGCAAGTATCAGGCTGAGTTCACCGCGTGGTCGGACACCGCGCAGCAGATCGCGGCCCAGGATGCCAGCATGATGAAGACCTTCCGCGGCTTCGAGCCGTTGATGGTCGAGGTCCGCGACGCTGTTGAGCGCGCGTACAAGGAGGCTGATGCTGCGGAAGCTGCGACACGGGATGCCGTCCGCTTCTGGATGATCGCTGCTTTTGCCATCACGCTTGTCCTGCTCGCGTTGGTTGGCTTCCTGCTCGGACGTGCGATCTCTAGCGCGCTGTCGGGGATGGTCGGCGCAATGACCGGGCTGGCGCGCGGCGACCTCTCCATCTCCATCCCCGGCCTTACGCGCAAGGACGAGATCGGCGAGATGGCCGGCGCGGTCGAAGTGTTCCGTGCCAACATGGTGGAAGCCGAGCGACTTCGTGCCGAGCAGTCCGAAGTGGAAGCGCGTCAGCGCGCCCAACGCAAGGCGGACATGCATCGCCTCGCCGACAATTTCGAGGGCGCGGTCGGTGAGATCGTCGAGACCGTGTCGTCGGCAGCAACGGAGCTTGAAGCCTCCGCCAATACGCTGACGCAGGCGGCGGAACGTTCCAACGGTCTTGCCACGGCGGTTGCGGCAGCGTCGGAGGAAGCGTCCGCCAACGTCAATTCGGTCTCCTCGGCCAGCGAGGAGATGACCTCGTCCATCACGGAGATCAGCCGCCAGGTGCAGGAATCGGCCCGCGTTGCCGACGCTGCGGTCGAGCAGGCGCAACGCACCAACGCGCGCGTCGAGGAGCTGACCAAAGCTGCCGGTCGCATCGGCGACGTGGTCGAACTGATCAATACGATTGCCGGCCAGACCAACCTGCTGGCGCTCAACGCCACCATCGAGGCCGCGCGGGCGGGCGAGGCCGGCCGCGGCTTCGCCGGGGTGGCGGCCGAGGTCAAGGCGCTCGCCGAACAGACCGCCAAAGCGACCGGTGAGATCAGCCAGCACATCGGCGCGATCCAGGCCGCTACGCAAGACTCCGCCGGCGCGATCAAGGAGATCGGCGACACCATCGCGCGGATGTCCGAGATATCCTCGACGATCGCAGCTGCCATCGAGGAGCAGGGCGCGGCCACGCAGGAGATTTCGCGCAACATCCAGCATGCGGCACAGGGTACCTCCGATGTCTCGGCCAACATCAGCGACGTTCAGCGCGGTGCGGGCGAGACCGGTGCTGCTTCGTCGCAGGTCCACGCATCGGCGCAATCGTTGTCGCGAGACAGCACCCGGCTGAAGAGCGAAGTCTCGCGCTTCCTCGAGTCCGTTCGCGCCGCGTAATCCGGCTTACGTTCAGTTTTAAACACTGCCCCGTGCATAGCGCGCGCGGTAGTCGAGTGCTGCCGATTTTCAGCATGGCTTGATTGCACTCCTGTCGATCACGTCCGCGCGAGCTGTAGGTTCTTGTTAACGGGCGTTTGCAATGATGGATGCAATCTTATCGATAACAACCAGCCAGCATTGTTGAACTGACCGCCGTCCTGTCGCCCAATCGTGGCGATTGCGACGCAGGTCATTTTTGCGCGTAGCTACTATCTCGGGAATTTAAGCGATGTCGAAATTGTCGATCGTCTTCAAGATTCTGACCGTGCTGTCGGTCCTCGTGCTGTCGCTCGCCGGCGTCGGCGTGATGGCGATCACGACCATGCAGAACATCAATGCTCATACCGTCGAGATCGCCGAAAGCTGGCTGCCGAGCGTGCGTGCGCTCGGTTCGATGCGCGCCGACATCAACGAATTGCGCGTCGCGCTCCGCCTGCACCTGATGCAGGAGGGCATCGAAGGCAAGGATGCCGCCGAGAAGCGGCTGGCTTCGCTGCGCGATCGCATCGAGACGACCCGCAAGAGCTACGAGAAGCTGATCACGTCGCAGGAAGAGCGCTCAGTCTATGAGCAGTGGACCAAGGCGTGGGCCGACTACCTGAGCGGCGTTCAGGAGGTTCTGGCGATGTCGCGCAAGGGCGTCGGCAAGTTCCCGACCGATGCCAACGAATTGTTGCAGACCAAGGTCGCGAAGATGGCGCAGGCCGCCGATCCCCTGCTTCTGAAGGGCATCGAGCTCAACAATCGCGGCGCCGAGACCGAGACCAAGGAAGCCGCTGACAGCTACGCCTTCATCTTCCGCGTGCTGGTCTCAATCATCGTGGGCGCTGTGATCATGGCGATCGGCGCTGCATTCTATCTGGTGCGTGACGTCTCGCGCGGCATCGCCTCGATCATCCGCCCGATGCAGTCGCTCGGGGAGGGGGATCTCACGGCGGAGGTGCCGCATCGCGGCGAGAAGACCGAGATCGGTTCGATGGCCGATGCGCTGCAGATCTTCAAGGAAGCCTTGATCGCCAAGCGGGCGGCGGACGAAGCCGCGGCGCGCGATGCCGAGGCCAAGATCGAGCGCGGCCGCCGCGTCGATGCCATCACCCGCAAGTTCGAAGCCATGATCGGCGAGGTCGTCGAGACCGTGTCGTCGGCCTCGACCGAGCTGGAAGCATCCGCGAGCACGCTGACCGGCACGGCGCAGCGCGGGCAGGAGCTTGCCACCGTGGTTGCGGCGGCGTCCGAGGAGGCATCGACCAACGTGCAGTCGGTGGCATCGGCGTCGGAAGAGCTGTCCTCGTCCATCACCGAGATCAGCCGCCGCGTACAGGATTCGGCGCGGATGGCGGCGGAAGCCGTCGAGCAGGCCGCGCGGACCAACGATCGCGTCAATGCGTTGTCGCAGGCGGCGGGCCGCATCGGCGACGTCGTCGAGCTGATCAACACCATCGCGAGCCAGACCAATCTGCTCGCGCTCAATGCCACGATCGAGGCGGCGCGCGCGGGTGAAGCCGGCCGCGGCTTCGCCGTCGTCGCCTCCGAGGTCAAGGCGCTGGCCGAGCAGACCGCGAAGGCGACCGAGGAGATCGGTCAGCAGGTCTCCAGCATCCAGGCCGCTACCGGCGAGTCCGTGAGTGCGATCCAGGAGATCGGCGGCACCATCGAGCGTCTCTCCGAAGTGTCGTCGGCGATCGCCGCAGCGGTCGAGGAGCAGGGCGCGGCAACGCAGGAGATTTCCCGCAACGTCCAGCAGGCCTCGCTCGGCACCCAGGAGGTCTCGGCGAACATCACCGACGTGCAGCGCGGTGCGGTCGATACCGGCTCGGCCTCGACCCAGGTGCTGTCGGCGGCCAAGTCGCTGGCCACGGACAGCACGCGTCTTCGCGTCGAGGTCGCGCAGTTCCTGGATTCGGTGCGCGCGGCCTAGCCACTCCCGGTCTGCGTCACGGGCGGCGGCGTCTGCCGGCGGAACAATATCCGCTGGTAGAGCCAGCCGATCGCGACCAGCACGATGCCGAGCCCCATGAAGGACAGCGCGCGGTAGGCTCCGGTCAGCGTCGACATGTCGATGACGAACGCCTTCAGGATCGTCAGCGCGATCACGACGGCGGAAGCGAGCCGCGCCCGCTCGGAGTTGGCGAGGATGCCGACGCCGAGCAGTGCCACGCCGAAGGCAAGCCAGCCGATCGAGTAGGTGTATTGCTCGGCACTCGTGGTCACGCCGCCCGACAGAATCGGGCCGTGGTAGAAGCGGCGGATCTCCAGCGTGACATAGGCGAGCGCGAACACCAGCGCACCGCCTGCGATCGTGTTGGCGTAGGCGATCGGGCGATGGCCCGCGGCCGTGTAGGATAACACCAGCATCAGCACGGCCGGCACCGCGTAGCCGAGCAGGACCAGGTTGAAGATCGGCCCGCCGACATCGGTGTGCCACATCAGCGGGTTTTCCAGCAGCAACAATCCGAACACGGCGATAACTCCCCCGATCGCGGTGAGCACGATGGCGCCGATATTG
>JAEWBW010000411.1 GCA_023390955.1 Pseudomonadota bacterium | reverse complement strand
GCGCCTGGGGGTCGCTGCTTTTCAACCCGCATTCGCTTGTCTCGGTCGGCGCGTCCGGCGGAATCATGGGACTGTTCGCTGCCGTTATTGTCCTGAGCTTCCATTACACGCACGGTAAAACCCGCGCCAATCTTCAGGGCCGCGCATTCGGGGTTCTGATCCCGTCGCTTCTGCCGCTGACGACAATCACGCATGGCAAGGTCGATTACGCCGCCCACTTCGTCGGGGCCGCAGGCGGCGCCATTGCCGGCCTGGTGCTTTTGACCATCTGGGGCGAGAAAGATCTCGTGCCCGGCTTCCGCTGGGCAGCGTTCGCCGTCATCGTATTCGGCGTGCTGGGCACGGCGACCGGCGGAGCCCAGGTCGCTATGGCTCGCTTTCCCGGTCCACCAAAGCTCGTCTTGATCCCGCCCGAGTATCTGCCGAAAAAAGCTTCGGACATCCATGAAGCTTCGGCCTGGTGGTATGTCGACAAATATCCGACCGATCCGCGCTCACACTATTACAAGGCGCTTTTCCTGACGCGGAAGCCCGACCTGGCCGGCGCCGAACGCGAGTTGCGGATCGCACTGGATCAGAAGCCTGGCTTGCAAAATCTCGAGCCGTCTCTCACGTCGATCCTGCAAGGGACGCTCGCGCTGGTTCTCTTCGATGAAGGACGCGTGGACGAGGCTCGGCAAATGGCGGTCGCCGCCTGCCAGGACACGTCGTCGTCGATCTCCCCGAAACTCGCGGCCAAGGATCTCTGCACACGCAGGAATTGAGACGGATGGGCGTTTTACTCACAGTTCTTCTCGGCCTTTGGTAGCGCTACCTTGCGGGGGTGGTGCAAAGCCGCCTAGAATGCGGCCTTCGACAAGAGCGCCCGATGTCAGGGCTGCCGCTGGGAGGCTATTTCATGACCAAGATTACGCGCCGCACTTTTGCGGCTTCAACCGCCGCAGCCGCGGCCACCGCCGCTTTCGGCTTCAAACCCGCGCTTGCGCAGGCCTATCCGGCACGTCCGGTGACCGTGATCGTGCCCTGGGGTGCGGGCGGCGGCACCGATGCGACTGCGCGCATTGTCGCAGCCCTGCTGGAGAAGGATCTCGGCCAGCCCTTCAACGTCGTCAACCGCACCGGCGGCTCCGGCGTGGTCGGCCACAGTGCGATCGCGACCGCTGCACCCGATGGCTACACCATCGGCATGCTGACGGTGGAAATCTCGATGATGCACTGGCAGGGCCTCACCGAGCTGACGCCGAAGAGCTACACGCCGCTGGCGCTGATGAACGAGGATCCCCCGGGCATCCAGGTCTCCTCCTCCTCGCCCTACAAGACGGTGAAGGAGCTCGCCGACGCCATCAAGGCGGCGCCTCCCGGCAAGTTCAAGGCCTCGGGCACCGGCCAGGGCGGCATCTGGCATCTTGCGCTGGTCGGCTGGATGCAGGCGATGGGCCTGCCCGCCAACCAGGTCGCCTGGGTGCCGTCGAATGGTGCCGCGCCTGCGATGCAGGATCTCGCCGCGGGCGGACTCGATCTCACCACCTGCTCGGTGCCGGAAGCGCGCGCCATCATCGAGGCCGGCAAGGCCAAGAGCCTCGCCATCATGGCGCCGGCCCGCAATCCGATCTTCAAGGACGTGCCGACGCTGAAGGAGGCGATGGGCATCGACTACGCGACCGGCGCATGGCGTGGCATCGGCGCGCCGAAGGGCCTGCCGCCGGAGATCGCGACCAAGCTCACGGCTTCGCTGAAGAAGGTCTACGACTCCGCCGAGTTCAAGGACTTCATGAGCAATCGTGGCTTCGGCACGGTGTGGGGCGACAGCACCCACTTCGCCGGCTTCATGGACAAGGGCGACGCCCAGATGGGCGAAGCGATGAAGGCGGCCGGCCTGACCAAGACCTGAGCCTCATCTCTCCCTGCTCGCAGGGAGGCGCTGACTATCTAATCCTCTCCCCGCTTGCGGGGAGAGGCGACCAATTCTCACAGGACTTCTCCCATGCGTCTTCCCGACTCCGTCACGGGATCGTTTCTCGTCGTGCTGGGTGCGGCCGCCGCCTATGGCGGCTATATCCTTCCACCCGTGCCGGGCCAACCGGTCGGCCCCAACGTGTTTCCGCTGGTGATCGGTACGGGCCTCGCACTCTGCGGCCTCGCCATCGCCTTTGGCATCGGCCGTTCCTTCGAGGAGGAAGAGGAGTTGGTCCCGCTCGAGAACGGGCAGGCCGCCGCACCACCGCCTACGGGCAAGCTCTACGGCCTGCGCGCGCTGCTGCCGCCGGCGCTGCTGCTGTTCTACGTCGCCGCCGCCGACCGGCTCGGTTTCATCATCACGGCCGCGCTGATGGTCTATGTCACCTCGACCGCGCTCGGCGCCAAGTGGAAGCTCGCGCTCCCGCTCGCAGCACTCGCTCCGTTCGGTATCCATCTGATCTTCGGCAAGCTGCTGCGCGTGCCGCTACCCGTCGGCCTCCTTCCCGCGCCCTGGTAATCCCATGCTGAAGACACTGATTGATGCGTTCGCGCTGATCTCCACCTGGGAGGTCATCATCTCGATGTTCGCGGCGTCCGTGTACGGGCTGGTGATCGGCTCGCTGCCGGGCCTCTCTGCCACCATGGCGACCGCCCTCCTCGTCCCCGTCACCTTCTACCTGTCGCCAATCGCCGCGATCGCCACCATCGTGGCGGCGTCCTCGATGGCGATCTTCTCCGGCGATATTCCCGGCGCGCTGCTGCGCATCCCCGGCACGCCTGCGTCCGCGGCCTATGCGGACGAGGCCTATGCCATGACCCGCAAGGGCCAGGCCGAGCTCGCGCTCGGAGCGGGCGTCTGGTTCTCGGCCGTCGGCGGCATCGCCGGCGTGCTGTCGCTGATGATTTTGGCGCCGCCGCTCGCCGAGATCGCGCTGTCGTTCTCGACCTTCGAATATTTCTGGCTGGCGCTGCTCGGCCTGATGTGCGC
>JAEWBW010000617.1 GCA_023390955.1 Pseudomonadota bacterium | reverse complement strand
CGGCGGCGTGGTTCGGGCTGAGGCGAGGGAGCCAGCGACGCCTGCGGGGTGACGAGCCAGTGTGACGTCACCAATGCGGAGCTCGCTGCGGCCCGCTGCCGCGCCAATCCTCCGAGAGAAGCCGGTCATTGGGCAGGCGGCTGTTTCCATGTCGGGAATATTCCTGCTTCAAGCCCTCGAGAAAGAACATCTCGTGGGTGCGTTGATGCTTGGCTTCGATGGCGCCGCGTGGCTCGAGTTCAAAGATGTCGTGGACGTGACCGGCCACAGTTTCCGAGACGTTGATCCGTCCCGGCACCCCGAAGGACTCCATGAAGCATGCCGTGTTGACGGCATCGCCCCAGATATCGAACGTCATCCTGCTGTTGCCAATAACACCGGAGATGACTGGACCGGTGTGGATTCCGATGCGTAGCTGTAGCGCATTCTCGCCGGTTTCCGCCTGCTGCTTCGTCAAATGATCGAGCAAGTCCTGCATTTCAAGCGCGGCCAGACAGGCATCGAGCGCGTGCCGCCGATCCGGCGAGAGCACGCCGGCGACGGCTAGATAGGCGTCGCCCATGGTCTTGACCTTCTCAAGGCCATGGCGGGCGCAGATGTCGTCGAGCGCGGAGAAGTAACGGTCGAGGAGGTTGATCAGCCTGGCAGGTTCGGTGCGCTCGGCCAGCAGGGTGAAGCCTTGTATGTCGGCGAACAGAATGGTCGCCGACCGCGTGTACCGAGGGCGGACCTTGCCATTGTGCCTCAGCTCGTCGGCGACCGGTGCCGGCAGTACATTATTCAGCAGCGCTTCGGCGCGTTCGCGCTCGACCGTCGCTTCGAGTCGGGCCTGCTCCATGGTTCTGATGGTCTGGTCGTATTCGATCAGTTTCCGGCGCAATTCCAGTTGCGCCAGCACCTGATGTGACAACATCCGGAGTGCCTCGGTTTGTGAGAAGGACAGCTGCCGCGGCTCGAAATCCAGGACGCAAAGCGTGCCAAGGGCGTAGCCCTCGTCGGTGATCAGCGGCATGCCGCAGTAGAAGCGGCAAGGCGGTTTCAGCGCGGTCATCGAGCTGTTCGCGAAGCGCGGATCCTGCGCAAGATCAGGGACGATCAGCAGCTCAGTTCCGCAGATTGTCGTCGTGCAGATGGCAGTCGCCCGTGGCGCGTCGGTGACTTCTTCCGGGAGGCCGTATCTTGCCTTCAACCAGCGCCGCTCATCATCGATGAAGCTGATATAGGAGACCGGGCAGCAGCATATCTGCGCCGCTAGTTCGGCGATTTCGTCGTAAGCGATCTCTGGCGCGCTATCGATGATGGCCAGCGCGCGCAGGGCGGCCAGCCGTTCAGTTTCGTTTGCGGGTGCCCGTAATGGCATGTTGGCCTCCGCGCTGGAGAACCCAAAAGAAGTCCCAAGAAAGACCTGCGGAAGGCCCGGGGGTAGGCTTCTCTATGCCGTTCATTTGGGAAGACATTTCGGTGTCACAAGTGGCCCGACGACGCGAGGAGGTGAGTTCCGCGGCGTGTTGCAGGGAACGTTGGAATGCGTACGGGTTTTCCCTCGCTGCACGACATTCGCATTGCAACCCGAACGGCGGATGGAACCAGGCATGACCCATGATGCAAACAGCGCCGCCTCGCGATTGAACCCGCTCTTCGTTCCGCCGCGGGCCGGCCCGACACTCGATGTGATCAGCATGACCCATCGCTACAAGGTCATGGCAAGCGATACGGCCGGGCAGTTCTCGATATGGGAAACGATCGTACCTCCAGGCCACGGTGTCCCGGCGCACACCCATACCCGTGAAGACGAAGCGTTCTATGTGCTGACTGGCGAAGTGCTGGTGGACGTCGAGGGTGAAGCCGATCCGTTGCGACTAGCCGCCGGCGCCTTCCTTTTTGCGCCGCGCCATCGGCGTCACGGATATCGCAATGTCGGCAGCGATATCGCCCATCTCCTGGTGATCGCGATTCCCGGCGACAATCTCGATCACATGTTCACTGCGTTCGACGCGCTGGGAATGCGCGGGCAGGGACCGTCGATGCAGGTGATTGCCGGGATAGCCGAACAGCACGGCGTTTTGATTCATTCATTCGACGGATAGAGATCCGGACGGCGCGTGCACCGTCCGGACCAGGTCTTGTGACCTAGAGCGTCATCTGCATCGGTTCGGGATAGTAGCGGAAGCCGTCGCCGGCCTTGGCGACGTGGCCATAGCCCGGCCACGCGAAGTGGTAGGACATCACGGGGATCTTGTTGGCCGCCAGCATCGTCAGCAGTTTGACGCGCGATTCTGCCGCCTGCTTCGGGTCACTGTCGTAGGAGAATTCCATCCGCGGCCGCTCCAGCAGCAGCACCGAATGGTGCGAGAGGTCGCCGAGGAAGGCGAACGACTTGCCGGCCGATGCGACCGTGAAGATGCTGTGGCCGACGGTGTGACCGGGCGCCGAGATCGCCTGCACGCCCGGCAGGAATTCCTGGCCGTCCTTGAAGAACACGATCCGGTCACGGACCGGCAGCAGGTTCTTGCGGGCGTGAACGACGAAGTCCTTGAGCGGGCTGCCGAGCTTGCCTTCATCGGTCCAGAAGTCGAAATCGACCTGGGAGATGTAGATCTGCGCGTTCGGAAACAGCGGCTTGTCGTTGGCATCGACGATGCCGCCGATGTGGTCGATATGGGCGTGCGAGCAGACGACCGCGTCGATGTCACCCGGCTTGATGCCGGCCTCGGCCATGCTCTTCTGCTGGCGGCCGGTGGTGGGGCCGAACGCCTTGGAGCTGCCCATGCCGGTGTCGAACAGGATGAGCTTGTCGCCGGTGTTCACGATCGGCGAATTCTGCTCGAGCACGACATTGTCCGGCGACATGAAATTGTCGGAGAGCATCTTCTTGACCTCTTCCTTCGGCACGCCGGTGAAGGTGCCGGAAGGATCGCCGAGCGGCAGCGGACCGTCGGACACGACGGTCACTTCGGCATCACCCAGGATGAAGCGATGCCAGTAGGGTGTCTGGGTGCCGAGCTTGGGAGCCTTCGCCAAGGCGCTGGTGCCGAGCATCGTGCTGGCACCAAGGCCGGCACCAAGTGCGAGCAGGGATCGACGTGAGACATTGAGTGTCATGCGCTTCCTCCACCATTTTCTAAGCTCGCGCGATGCTTCGCGCGACGCGACCCGCCTCGGTTGTTGACCCAAGGGCGGTAGTGGGATGCTGCTCCGCTTCGCGCAAGCTAGCAAGTGGTATTGGTCGGGAGACGCACGTGACGTGTCCGGCGATCGCGATCGGCGATCGATGCGGCGCGTTGTCACGGATTCATGCGATGTCGTCGGCGACGTCGCTTAAGGCGCTGCGCCGTATTTGCTTTTGGCGCTTATCCTACAGCGCGGAATAATTCAGCCCGCGCTTGACGCCTACTGTGCATGGGGTTGTTTTCGAAAATTGAGTCGAAGCAGCCGGTTCACGCGCCGCAGACGATCACGCCGTACCAGCCGAGACCGCGATAGGTCTCGTAGCCGGGCGTGGCGTGGAACGCGACCAGCATGCCCGAGCGGTCATGGTAGAAGCCCGAGCGCTGGCCGTTAAGCGACAGCGAGATGCGCTCGCTCAAAATGCCCTGGCCGTCGGAGGACGCGATCACGCGCAGATTGGAATCGACCAGCAGCACGCGCGCCTTGTCGTTGTCGCCGACGCGCACGCCCTGGACGATGGCGCGGGCCTGCGGCTCCCAGTCGAAATGGATCGCGAGCACGCCGATCGGCGCGCCATTGGCCTGGCCGCCCGCGCGCACGCTGGCGCAATAGGTCGCGACCTGCGCATTGCCGAGCAACGGCTGGTTCTCGACGTCGCCGGCGACATAGTCGTCGCCGGAGCGCAGGGAGCGCGCCTCGCGAAACCACTTCGTGTTGGCGACGTTCTGTCCGACCACGCGAAAGCGGTCGGCGCGGCCGTTGGCGATGACGTTACCGTCGAGGTCGCACAGCCACAGATCGAGATAGACGGTGTAGGCGCCGAGGATGACGGCGAGGCGCTCTGAGGCGTGGCTGACGGCCGCAGGCGCGGGCGAGGCGGCGCAGTCGACCATCGCGGAGTCGGTCGCCCACCAGCGCACGTCGCAGGTGCGCTCATAGAGGTTGCGGTCGATCAGCTCGATGGCGTTGAGCGACAGGTCGACCATGCGCTCGCCGCGCGAACGCTGGCTCATGCGCTCGATCGAGGAGACGAGGTCGCCGGTGCGCTTGGTCAGCTGCGTCTCGAGCTCGCGGGCGATGGTCTCGACCTGCTGGCCGACGCCGCGGACCTCCTGCGCCACCACGGCAAAGCCTGCGCCTTGCGCGCCGGCGCGCGAGCTTTCGCTCAGCGCATTCAGCGCCAGCATCTTCATCTGGTTGGTGATCTGCTGGATCGACTTGGTCTTGTCGACGGCGATCTGGTTGACCTCGGCGGTCAGCCGGTTGATCAGCGCGGAGATGTCGGAATCGTCTTCCGCTTCGGGAT
>JAEWBW010000398.1 GCA_023390955.1 Pseudomonadota bacterium | reverse complement strand
AAGCCACCGCCGCCGGCTGCCTTGAGCGCGCGGGCCGGCTTGGCCTGCGGCTTCTTCGCCGCGGGACGCTCTGCCGCCGCCATGGTCTGCGCCTTGGCGCGGAGCTGGCTGACGGCGCGGTCGATCTGCGCCGGCGCAGCCTTTTCCTGCCGCGCGGCATGATCGATCCGGAAGAACGAGATGGTCGACTGCAGCTGCTCGGCCTGCGAGGCGAGTTCCTCGGAGGTCGAGGAGACCTGCTCGGATGCGCTGGCGTTCTGCTGGCCGACCTTGTCGAGCTGCTGGATCGCCTGGTTGATCTGGGACGATCCGACGTCCTGCTCGCGGCAGGCCGAGGTGATCTCCTGGACCAGCTCGGCGGTCTTCTTGATGTCGGGCACGAGCTTGGACAGCATCGAGCCGGCTTCCTGGGCGACCTTCACGGTTTCCGTCGACAGCGTGCCGATCTCGGCGGCTGCCGCCTGGCTGCGCTCGGCGAGCTTGCGCACTTCGGAGGCGACCACCGCAAAGCCCTTGCCGTGCTCGCCGGCGCGTGCAGCTTCCACCGCCGCGTTGAGCGCGAGCAGGTCGGTCTGGCGTGCGATCTCCTGCACGATGGTGATCTTCTCGGCGATGGTCTGCATCGCCTCGACCGCACGGCCGACGGCCGCGCCGCTGGCTTCGGCGTCCTTGGCTGACTGCGCCGCGATCCGCTCGGTCTGGTTGGCATTGTCAGCATTCTGCTTCACGTTCGAAGCCATCTCCTCCATCGAGGAGGAGGCTTCTTCGGCGGATGATGCCTGCTCGGTCGCGCCCTGCGACAGCTGCTCGGCGCTGGCCGAAAGCTCCTGGCTGCCGGCCGAGACGTTCTGCGCCGCGGTTAGCGCTTCCTCGACGATCTGGCGTAGCTTTTCGACCATGCCGTTCAGCGATCGGATCAAGTCGCCGATTTCATCATTGCTGGAGACCTTGATCATCTGGCTGAGATCGCCATTGGCAACCGCACCGGCCAGACCAACGGCTCGACCGAGCGCGCGGCTGATCGAGATCGAGATCCAGAGCGCGGCCAGAACAGCCACCAGAAGCGAAATGCCGATCAGGGTCATCAGCATGAACTGGGCCTGATGCCCCTCTTCCTTCGACTGGACGGCCTGGTCGGCCATCTGCTTCTTGGTGTTGTTGACGTAGGCGCCCATCGACTCGAGCGCATCCGCAACGACCTTGCGGCCGTCGTTCATCGAACGCTCGGTCGCCTTCGCCTTGTCGGTCTTCGCGATCCGGATGGTTTCTTCCTGATAGGTGTTCATCTTTGCGTAGGCGGTCGAGAAGCCGTCCAGCAGCTTCTTGCCGGCCTCGCTTGCCAACGCGTAGACTTCGTCACGGATTTTCATCGCTTCTTCGCGCCGCTTGGCGGCATCGGCAGCGAACAGCTCCGCGTCGGCTTCGGTCCCGAGGATGGCGTTCTTCTCGGCACGGAGCTGCAGCAGAATGATCTTCTCGATCTCGGTTGCACGCTCCATGCGCTTGGCACGCATGACCATGCTGTCGGCGGTCGCCATCATATCGCTGAGCTTCGTGTACGCCACGCCGCCCGCGACCATCGACAGAATAATGACCAGGCCAAATGCGCAGGCCAGCTTTGCCTTGACGGTAAATCTCATCTTCAGCCCCTACCCCAAATCCCGCCCGCGGGATCATTTCAATTCAGAATGCGTTCCATGTTCGGAACAATGACGAACTCTTCACGCCACTTGGTGATGAAACGAATGAACTCCGGCTTCCAATGCATGCCGACGCGCGGCGTCTGCTGCACGTCGGTCTGCGAGATCTCGGTGACCTCGTAGACCTTGTCTGCGGTCACGCCGACCAGCACCGGCTCACCGTCGATCTCGATCTCGATGACGACGATGCGCGTCTCGGCGGAATCTTCGGTCTGCGGCATGCCGAAGCGGATGCGCAGATCGGCGAGCGGAATGACGTTGCCGCGCACATTGATCACGCTCGGCACGAACGACCTTGCACCGGCAACGTAGGTCACCGGCACGGGATCGATGATCTCGCGCACGAGACCGGCATCGAGCGCGAATTTCTCCTCGCCGAGCCCGATCATCACGACCTGCATCGCGTCCGCGCGGTGTTCGCCGGCCTGGTTGAGCCCCTCGTTCATCACGCCGCCTCGCTGATGTGCTGCTTCTCGACCTTCGACTGCGCCAGCGCGACGAGCTGTGCGACGTCGAGGATCAAAGCCGCCGTACCGTCGCCCAGGATGGTCGCGCCGGAGAAGATCGTCACGTCAGAGTGCAGCTTGGAGAGCGACTTGATGACGGTCTGGTGGTTGCCGATGATCTGGTCGGCGACGAGGCCGACATGGGTCTCGCCGGTCGAGATGATGATCGTCTTCTGGTGCTGGTCCGGCGTGCCGGGCACGGTGAGGATCTCGCGCAGCCGCAGGAACGGCACCAGATTGCCGCGGACGTTGAGGAAGTTGCGACCGCGGGAACGCTCGTCCTCGGCGGTCAGCTCGATGCATTCCTCCACCGCCGACAGCGGGATGATGTAGCGGCCCTGACCAACGCGGATCAGCAGGCCCTCGATGATCGCCAGCGTCAGCGGCAGGCGCAGCGTGACTGTCGTGCCCTGGCCCGGCTTGGTCGTGAGGTCGATCGAGCCGCGCATGTTCTCGATGGTGCGCTTCACCACGTCCATGCCGACGCCGCGGCCGGACAGCGCCGAGACGGTCTGTGCGGTCGAGAAGCCCGGGTGGAACAGGAACTGATGGATCTCGTGGTCGGACAGCGTCGCGCCGGCCGCGATCAGGCCCTGCTCTTCGGCCTTGGCGCGGATGCGCGCGGTGTTGAGACCGCCGCCATTGTCCTTCACGGTGACGAGCACCTGGGCGCCGGAATGCACGGCGGCGAGCTCGATGCGGCCCTGCTCGGTCTTGCCGGAGGCGGAGCGCGTCGCGGTGTCCTCGATGCCGTGATCGATGGCATTGCGGATCAAATGCACCAGCGGATCGGCCAGGCACTCGATCATGGTCTTGTCGAGCTCGGTGTCTTCGCCCGAGGTGACGAAGTCGACGGGCTTGGAGAGATCGCGCGACAGGTCGTGGATCAGGCGGCGGAAGCGGCCGAACAGCGAGCCGATCGGCACCATGCGCGCGCCCATCGTGGTGTCGCGCAGGCTGGCGGCGAGGCGTTCGATTTCTTCGGCGATGACCTTGATCGAGAGGTCGGAGCCGTTGGCGGCAAGCTGCGTCAGACGCGCCTGCGCGATCACGAGCTCGCCGACGCGGTCCATCAACTCGTCGAGACGCTCGGCCTGGACACGGACAGTGGCGATGCCACGGTCGTCGCGCTTGGCTTCTTCACGCTTGGCGGCCGGAGCTTCACGCTTTGACTCAGGCTTGGGCTCAGGCGCAGGTGCCTGGGCGACAGGCGCTGCGGGCGCGGTCGCGACGGGCGCAGCGGCTTCCACCACCGGAGCCGGCTCTTCGTCGAGCAGCTGGAACAGCGGCAACGGCGCGGGCGCTTCGATCTGCGCCAGCGGCGACAGCGTCAGCTTCATCTCATCGGATACGAACATGAAGACGTCGTCGATCGCGTCCTTGTCGCAGGCCGCGTGCAGCTTGACG
>JAEWBW010000510.1 GCA_023390955.1 Pseudomonadota bacterium | reverse complement strand
ATTCGGCAAGCCTTGCCTTCAGCGCGCTGACGGCGGCGAAGGAGCAGAACGTCGACGTGCTCCTGATCGACACCGCCGGGCGCTTGCAGAACAAGGCCGAACTGATGAACGAGCTCGAAAAGGTCGTGCGCGTCATCCGCAAGGTGGATGACACTGCGCCGCATGCCGTGCTGCTTGTGCTCGATGCTACCGTCGGCCAGAACGCGCTGTCGCAGGTGGAAGCGTTCCATCGCACCGCTGGCGTGACAGGTCTCGTGATGACGAAACTCGACGGCACCGCGCGCGGCAGCATTTTGGTGGCGCTCGCGGAGAAATTCAAACTGCCGGTGCATTTCATCGGCGTCGGCGAAGGCGTCGACGATCTCGCGCCCTTCACCGCGCGCGATTTCGCCCGCGCCATTGCCGGAATCGAAAGCTGAGAATGGACAAGACCCAGCCGCATCCGCTGTTCAAGCTGGCGACCGAGCTCGGCCCGCTGATGGTGTTCTTCATCGTCAACGCGAAGTTCAATCTGTTTGCCGCGACCGGCGCCTTCATGGTCGCGATCGTCGCCGCGATGGTCGCTTCCTACATGGTGACGCGCCACGTCCCGATCATGGCGATCGTGACCGGCGTGGTGGTGCTGGTGTTCGGCACGCTGACGCTGGTGCTGCACGACGAGACCTTCATCAAGGTCAAGCCGACCATCATCTACGGTCTGTTCGCCGCCGTGCTCGGTGGCGGCCTGCTGTTCGGCCGCTCCTTCATCGCCGTGATGTTCGACCAGGTCTTCAACCTGACACCGCAGGGCTGGCGCATCCTGACGCGGCGCTGGGCGCTGTTCTTCGCCGCCATGGCGGTGCTGAACGAGATCATCTGGCGCACCCAGAGCACGGATTTCTGGGTCAACTTCAAGGTGTTCGGCGTCACCACGATCACGATGATTTTTGCAATCGCCCAGATGCCGCTGACCAAGCGCTACGGCATCGAGCCTGCATCGCTGGAGACCAGCGAGGCCGAAGCGGGGGATGTGCGGAAGGGTTGATTTCGCTCTCTCAGCTCGTCATTGCGAGCGAAGCGAAGCAATCCAGACTGTCACCGCGGAGAAAGTCTGGATTGCTTCGTCGCTTCGCTCCTCGCAATGACGGTCTTGGCTAAGAGCTCCCCGCCTTCAGCGCCTTCTCCATCTCCGGCAACAACTTCGTCTTGAGATTATCCGGCGTGATCGGGCCGACCAGCTTGTAGACGATGGTGCCTTCGCGGCCGACGATGAAGGTCTCGGGCACGCCGTAGACGCCCCATTCGATCGAGGCGCGGCCGTTGGCGTCGACGCCGACGCGGCCGAACGGGTTGCCGTAGCGGCCGAGGAAGCGCCGCGCGTTGTCGGCGGCGTCCTTGTAGTTGATGCCGACGAGCTCGAAGCGCTTGTCCTTGGCGAACTCAGTCAGCAGCGGCGCCTCGTCATGGCACGGCACGCACCAGGACGCCCACACATTGACGAGGCTGACCTTGCCCTTGAACGCTGTGGGATCGAGCCCCGGCACCTGCGCCCCATTGGCCTGCAGGCCGTCGAGCGCCGGCAGCGTGGTCTGCGGCGCCGGCCGTCCGATCAGCGCGGACGGGATCCGCGAGGGATCGCCGCTGCCGAGCCGGAACCAGAATAGAACCGCAAGCCCGATAAAGATGACGAGCGGCAGCACCATCAGGAAGGTGCGGCGCGGTGCGGTCGTCGGTACGTTTGATTGCGACGTCATCGCGTCTCCGTCGCGCTGCGGCCCGAGCGCCGCGTCACGCCGCTCTTCTCGAGCTCACTCAGGCGCCGCGTCTGGCTGCGATAGTCGATGATGACCCAGCCGATCAGCAGCACGATGACGAGCGCTGCGGCAGCGTAGGACGTCACGATGAAGGACGCGTAGGGACCGAGTGACATCATGCAGCCCGTTGGTTCGCCTGCAGCATCTGCAGGGAGCGGACGCGGCGGCGCAAAATCTCGTTGCGCATCGCCGCCAGATGCAGCGTCACGAACAGCAGCGTGAAGGCAACAGCCATGATCAGCAGCGGAATCAGGAACGATTTGTCGAGGCTCGAGCCGCCCATGCGCATCACCGAAGCTGGTTGATGCAGCGTGTTCCACCAGTCGACCGAGAACTTGATGATGGGAAGATTGATCGCGCCGACCAGCGTCAGCACCGCGGCGGCACGCGCCGCGCGCGAGGGATCCTCGACCGCGCGCCACAGCGCCATCAGGCCCAGATACATCAAAAACAAAATCAGCACCGAGGTGAGCCGCGCATCCCATTCCCAATAGGTGCCCCACATCGGCCGGCCCCACAGCGAGCCCGTCAGCAGCGCGAGGAAGGTGAAGCTGGCGCCGATCGGGGCTGCCGCCTTCGCGGCGACGTCGGCGAGCGGATGTCGCCACACCAGCGTGCCGAGAGAAGCGATGCTCATCACGCCCCAGACGAACATCGACAGCCAGGCATTAGGCACGTGGATGAACATGATCTTCACGGTCGCGCCCTGCTGATAGTCGTCGGGCGCGAGCGCGGACTGATAGAGGCCGATCGCAAGCAGGATGATGGTCGCGGCCGTGAGCCACGGCAACAGCCGTGCGCTCAGCGCGAGGAACCGCGTGGGATTGGCAAGGTTGATCAGCGTCATGGTCATCTGATAATCATGGCGGGGGCCGCAGGCAATCAGCACGAAAGCGCTAGGTGAAAGTTGATCCGGGTCAAGATCAGTCCAATCCGTGGCGCAGGCTCGCGGCCGCGGCGAATGGTCCGACCACGAGGCTGACCAGCGACAGCGCGCAGAGGATCGAGAACGGCGCGCCGAACGTCATGGGGCCGACGATCACGGCCTGCGAGGCCGCGACGCCGAAGATCAGCACCGGGATCGACAGCGGCAGCACCAGCACGGCCATCAACAGGCCGCCCCGATGCAGCGTCACGGCGAGCGCGGCGCCGATCATGCCGGTGAAGGTCAGCGCCGGCGTGCCCGCGAGCAGCGTCAGCGCCACGGCGCCGGTTGCGACCATGTCGAGATTGAGCAGCAGGCCGAGCACGGGGGTTGCGACAATCAGCGGCAGGCCGGCCGCCAGCCAGTGCGCCAGTGCCTTGGCCGCGCAGGCGAGTTCCAGCGGCGTGCGGCTCATCGTGATCAGGTCGAGCGAGCCGTCCTCGTGGTCGGCCATGAACAGGCGATCGAGCGTCAGCAGGCTCGCCAGCAGCGCCCCCAGCCACAGGATCGCCGGCCCCAGCCGCGACAGCAGCGCCAGGTCCGGCCCGACCGCGAACGGCATCAGCACGACCACGGTCAGGAAAAACAGCACGCCGATCAACGCCCCGCCGCCGACGCGAAGCGCGATCCGGATATCCCGGCGAATCAGGGCGGAGAGGGCGGTCATCGGGCGCGGTCTCCCAACCGAGCGTCGGCGTTCGCTGCCAGTTCGGGGCACACTGCGCTCCCTCCCCCCTTGCGGGGGAGGCATAGGCCGCCTTCGGCGGCCGTCCTCCAATCAAACGCCGAAGCGAAGCTTCGGCTATGGGAGAGGGGTAGCCCCGGGGAAGGTGTCGCGAATGGGCTCGATGAGATCGCTGCCCCAGCGGGGTTGGAGCCCAAAGAATCTCGCCCGCGGCACCCCCCTCCCTGACCCTCCCCCGCAAGGGGGGAGGGGATGGAGAG
>JAEWBW010000396.1 GCA_023390955.1 Pseudomonadota bacterium | reverse complement strand
GCTTCTACTGCATGTCCGAGGACATGACGTTCCTGCCGAAGGCCGACCTACTGACGCTCGAGGAACTCGACCGGCTTTGCTCCACCTTCATCGCCAGGGGCGTCAGGAAGCTGCGGCTGACGGGCGGCGAGCCGCTGGTCCGCCGCAACGTGATGTCGCTGGTCCGCTCGCTGTCGCGGCACCTGTCCAGCGGCGCCCTGCATGAGCTGACGCTCACCACCAACGGCACGCAGCTGGCAAAGCATGCGCGCGAGCTCGCCGATTGCGGCGTCCGCCGTATCAACGTCTCGCTCGACACGCTCGATCCGCAGAAGTTCCGCGCCATCACGCGCTGGGGCGAGATCGACAAGGTGCTTGAGGGCATTGAAGCGGCGCGGGCCGCCGGCCTTGCCATCAAGATCAACGCGGTGGCGCTGAAGAACCTCAACGAGGACGAACTTCCCGAGCTGATGCGCTGGGCGCACGGCAAGGGCATGGGCCTGACGCTGATCGAAGTGATGCCGATGGGCGAGATCGGATCGGGCCGCATCGATCAATATTTGCCGCTGTCGCTGGTGCGCGCGCGCCTCGCCCAGCAATTCACGTTGACGGACTTAAGCGAAACCACCGGCGGACCGGCGCGCTATGTCAGCGTCGCTGAGACCGGCGGCAAGCTCGGCTTCATCACGCCGATGACCCATAATTTCTGCGAGTCCTGCAACCGCGTGCGCATCACCTGCACAGGAACGTTGCACACCTGCCTCGGCCACGAGGATGCCTCCGATTTGCGCAAACCCTTGCGCGCATCTGATGACGACGCTCTACTTTCGGCTGCGATCGATCGCGCCATCGGCCTGAAGCCGAAAGGGCACGATTTCATCATCGATCGCCGCCACAACCGCCCCAGCGTAAGCCGGCATATGAGCGTCACCGGCGGCTGACGGAATCACGGCTTCCCAGCGCTAACCTAAGCCGCTGAGCGCGCGTCAATTTGTCCATTTTCCGATTGACGGCGCGACACGCCGCTGAAATGGTGCATCCGCCTTTGCATGCCCGGCAGCAATAAGCCGGCGCGTTCCCTCGTGGACGCGAGCAAGACAGCTGGGCATGAGGGGGAGGATTATCGCTGCAATCGCTCCGGACAACGAGCCGCGAGGCCACGTGCATCAGCACGGTGGTCGCGTGTTGCGTGCGATGACGTCCCCCATGAATCAAGGCCGCGGCGGAGAAAAGTAAGATGCGTCCATTGTTGGCGGTGAGCAACGCCATCGACCTCCTCAATGAGAAGATCGGTTACGTCTGCAATCTGCTCGTTCTCCTTGCGTGCCTGGTCAGCGCCGGCAACGCCATGATCCGATACGCCTTCAGCTACTCGTCGAACGGCTGGCTGGAGCTGCAATGGTATATGTTTGCCATCCTGGTGATGTTCGGATCGTCCTACACCTTCAAGCGCAACGAGCATGTCCGCGTCGAGATCCTGTACCTGCAGCTGTCCGAGCGCGGCCAGCTCTGGCTCGACATGATCGGCACGCTGTTCTTCCTGATCCCCTCCTGCCTGCTGCTCGCCTATCTGTCGTGGCCGTTCTTCATGCAGGCGTACCATTTCAATGAGATGTCCGGTAACGCCGGCGGCCTGATCCGCTGGCCCATCAAGTTCGTGATCCCAGCCGGCTTCGTGTTGCTGGCGCTGCAAGGTGTTTCCGAAGTGATCAAGCGTATCGCGGCTCTCCGGGGCGACGTGACTATCGACGCCAAGTATGAGAGGCCGACGCAATGATTACGATCGAGATGATGCCGCCGCTGATGTTCGGCGGCCTCGTAATCGCGATGCTGATCGGCTACCCCGTCGCCTTCACGCTGGCGGCGCTTGGCCTTTCCTTCGGCTTCCTCGCCATCCATCTCGGTTTCTTCGACCTGAACTTCCTGCAGGCGATCCCGGGCCGTGTGTTCGGCAGCGTGCTCGCCAATGAGCTCCTGCTCGCGATCCCCTTCTTTACCTTCATGGGATCCGTACTGGAGAGATGCGGGCTCGCGGAGGACATGCTGGATTCCATGGGCCAGCTGTTCGGCCCGGTCCGCGGCGGCCTCGGTTATTCCGTCATCATCGTCGGCTTCATCCTCGGCGCCATCACCGGCACGGTGGCGGCACAGGTCATCGCCATGGCGCTGATCTCGATGCCGGTGATGATCCGCTACGGCTACAACATCCGCTACATCACCGGCGTGCTGGCCGCGTCCGGCACCATCACGCAGCTGGTGCCGCCGTCCCTCGTTCTGATCGTGCTCGCCGACCAGCTCGGCAAGTCGGTCGGTGACATGTATCTCGGCGCCTGGGGCCCCTCGATCTTCCAGATCGTCCTGTTCGCCGGCTACACCTTCGTGCTCGGCCTGATCAAGCCGGGCCACGTGCCGCCGGTGCCGAAGGAAGCCCGCACGCTGACCGGATGGGCGCTTTGGAAGAAGTGCCTGATGGGCATCATCCCCTCCGCCGTCCTGATCTTCGTGTGCTCGGCACCATGATGATGGGCCTTGCGACCCCGACGGAAGCCGGCGCCATGGGTGCGGTCGGCGCCATCGTGCTCGCGGCAATCCATCACAAGGATTTCAGCTCGACCGGCCACAAGATCCTGATCGTCGGCATCATTGCCGCCGGTATCGGCGTCATCGTCGCGATCCTCTACAGCGAGAATCTGGTCTTCAAGCTCGCATTCGCGATCACTTATCTCGCGATCGTCTGGATCTGCATCGAGGCGGCCCGCATTCCGGACCTGCGCGAACTGATCAAGCAGGGCTACGAATCGACCATGCGCATCACCTGCATGGTCACCTTCATCCTGATCGGCTCGACCTGCTTCTCGATCGTGTTCCTCGGCTGCAACGGCGGCGTCTGGCTCGAGCACTTGCTGACCTCGATCCCGGGCGGTGTCTGGGGCTTCCTGATCTTCATCAACCTCTTCATCTTCTTCGTCGCGTTCTTCCTCGACTTCTTCGAGATCGCGTTCATCATCCTGCCGATGGTCGCCCCGATCGCGCAGAAGGTGCTGGCGCCGGTGGTCGGTCCCGACGCGGCGTTGATCTGGTTCGGCGTGATGTTGTGCGTCAACATGCAGACCTCGTTCCTGCATCCGCCGTTCGGCTTCGCGCTGTTCTACCTGCGCGGCGTCGCACCGCGCTCGGTGAAGAGCTCCGACATCTACTGGGGCGCCGTGCCGTGGATCGGCCTGCAGATGATCATGGTGCTGCTCGTCATCGTATTCCCGTCCGTCGTGACGGGCCTGCTGGACAAGCCGATCAATGTCGACCTCGACAAGGTGAAGATCGAGGTGCCGCAGATCGAGCTGCCGCCGCTGGATCTCGGACCGCCGACGAAGTAGCGATCGCTTTCCTCCTTCTCCCCTCATGTCCGCCGAAGCCTTGGCGAAGGCGGATGCGGGAGAAGGAGATCCAGCGAATCCACCTCTTCAATCTCGCTGGTGGCTTTACCCCTGCACGGCTTGGTCCAGCATGTTCCCAAGCCAGATCGACATGCTGCCCGATGCGATGATTTGCCTGGGCGCGTGTGGATCGAGGGTGCCCGCCATCACGACGAATCCCTGATCTGGTTTCTCTCTCGCAAACAGCTTGGCTTCCGTCTCCGACGCGAATGTCTCGGTCAGCCGAGGGGGCCTCGGCGTTGCCGGCTCCCCTCGACGCTGTTGCACCTCGAAAGTCACGTACCAGGTGTGCCTCATCGATTGATCGAGGCTTAGCAGGTCACAAAAGTCCCTCGCCGGAAACTGCTCCGCTCGTGACCCGCAACAGGGCATTACCGCCCGGCACCAACGCGGTTGACGCCGCCATTGGCGTTGCCGCCGGCATTGTGACGGACAGCCGCGCGCGCGACGGGGCGCGGCCTGAGGACAACACCGGCCCTTGCAACGCAACCGACCGGGTAGTCCACGTACTGGCAATAGACGACCGCTCCGGCAGGCGCCGGGCTGAGCGTGATGCCTGCAAGTCCCAGAAATGCGCTGGCGGCGATGCCGGCAATCGACAGGGACTTGATGGAATAGCGCGTCTTCGACTTCATGATGCTCCTCCTCATTGTGCTTGCTTGAAGGGTGAGAAAAGTCCGCCTAGCGGGCAGAGCGTGAGCGCCGAAGGATCGGACGACATTGACGCAGATCAAGAACGAGCCAGGGGCTGCCGGACGCTTCCTGGTATACGACAGCAGACCTTCCGACCTTACGGCCTCCTGGCACCCAGTCTTGCAGCGGGTCTGGTTCGCACATCGCCGGGCCGCCCCCGCGCATTTGCCGGGGGCAGCGTCATTCGGCGCGAAAGTCTCCAGCGGTCACGCGTCATCACAAACAAAAAGCCCGGCCTCCTAAGGAGGCCGGGCTCTGTCGTCTTGCGACGTATGCTCTTGATCAGCCGCGGGTGCGCGAGCGGATCATGAAGCTGTC
>JAEWBW010000262.1 GCA_023390955.1 Pseudomonadota bacterium | reverse complement strand
CCGCTGGCTGGCGAAGCCCGCGGCGGTGAGCTTCGCCATGATCTCGGCCTCGCTGTAGCGCTGCAGCCCGATCTTCGAGCGCAATTGCCGGTAATCGGACAGCGCGGTGCTGACCAGCCCGATCAGTGCGTCCTTGAGAAAGCCGTGGCGCCAGCCGAAGGAGAGCAGCGCCATCACGTCCCGGCCCATACCGACCTCGGGCTGGAGGATGTCGCCGAGCACGAGCTTGCCGGACGGCTTCAGGATCCGGCGGATCGTCGTAAATGCGGCGTCGAGCTCGGTGGGCGTCATGTACTGCGCGACCGAATTCATCATGACGAGATCGATCGACTGCTCCGTCATGTTCCTGACGTCGTCGAGCGAGCGCACGCGGATTTTCGTGTTCGGTGCAAAGCGCGCGATCAGCCGGCCGCGCACGCCCGGCGCGGGCTCGGCCAAAATCAGCTTGCCGCAAGCCGCCGCGACCTGGCTCGCCGACAGCGCTTCGCCGCAGGCGTAGTCGAGCACGACCGCGTCGGGCGAGGGGATGTAGCCGATGATGTCCCGCGCGATGATCTGGAAGTGCAAGTCGCGATGCAGCTTGCTGACATAGATCGTATGCGTGGAATCGTAATAATCGATCCAATCTTCCATGTTATTCCGTGGTTCCCCAAGCGGTTCCGGCCCTGGAACCGGCGCGCTCCCGCCTGCGTTAGGGGTGCAACGACGCGCCGTCAATGTCCGGTCCTAACAGGAAGGTCTCCCGTGAGCAAAAAGCCCGAAAACCAGAAGATTTCGCCCGACCTCGATACCCCGACCGATCTGTCGGCGGCGGCCGTCAAGAAAGTCACGGAGGCGCTCAACGTGCTGCTCGCCGATGCCTTCGCGCTCTACCTGAAGACCAAGAATTTCCACTGGCACGTCAGCGGCCGGCACTTCCGCGACTATCATCTGCTGCTCGACGAGCAGTCGGACCAGATCTTCGCCACCACCGACCAGCTCGCCGAACGCGTGCGCAAGATCGGCGGCGCCACGGTCAAGTCGATCGGCCAGATCGCAAAGCTCCAGACCATCAAGGACAATGACGAGGACTACGTCCCGCCGCTCGAGATGCTGCGCGAGCTGATGCAGGACAACAAGCACGTCGCGGCCGCGATGCGCAAAGCCCATGAGGTCTGCGATGAGGCCGGCGACGTCGCCAGCGCCAGCATTTTGGAAAACTTCATCGACGAGACCGAGCGCCGCACCTGGTTCCTGTTCGAAGCCAGCCGCCAGGAAGGCAGCAACGCGGGGTAGGCTTCAACGGTGTCGTCCCGGCGAAAGCCGGGACCCATAACCACCGAACGTCATTTGGCGAAGACTGGTCATGACCGTCTCGCGCCACACTCACTCTGAGGAGTATGGGTCCCGGCTTTCGCCGGGACGACAGTGAGTCTTGACGCGGACTACGTCCGCCACAACCGCAGCAACGCGCCGCCCTTTCCCGTCACCGGATCAGCCGGCGGCAGTGCAACCTTCGGAATCGTTTTCAGCGCTCTCGCGTGGTTCTCCGGCGTCGCTCGCGTCACCTCCATCTGCGCGCCGGGCGGATAGGCGCCGACCACGCAGAAATCGGAGCTCGCTGACACGCGTTGATGGCCGGTGCCGGCGGGCAGGATCGCGACGTCGCCGGCCGTGATCTTCAGCACCTCACCGTGATCGCCGCCAAATCGCACGCGGGCTTCGCCACGTGCGACGCCGAGCACCTCGTGCACGGTCGAATGATAGTGCAGGAAATCGTAGACGCCATTGCGCCACGTGCCGCCCCAGCCGTTCGCGCCGAACAGCTTTTCGATGGTCTCTTCCGGATGTTCGGCGTCAAGCGTCACGGCGCCCTGATAGACCAGGAACGGCAAGATATTGTTCGGCACGAGGCCATCATCCTCGAACACGATCGCAAGCGGCTCGGCGTTGTCACGTACGACGGACATGGCGGGTCTCCGGCCTGAGAGTATCAGGAACCAACGAGTGGCGTCAGCCACCGTTCCTTCCGTCATTCCGGGGCGACGCGTAGCGCGAGCCCGGAATCCATCATGCTGCAGCGTTCAGCGCCAAATGGTTTCCGGGCGCGCGCTTCGCGCGCCCCGGAATGACCGCGCAAAAAAAGCCCGGGACGGGCCCGGGCTTTTCCTAATCGAATGCGTTCGAGAGCGGTGTTACGCGCTCTTCTTCTGCCGCATCAGATCGGCAAAACGCTGGAACAGATAGTGCGAATCGCGCGGGCCGGGCGAGGCCTCGGGATGGTATTGCACCGAGAACACCGGCTTGCCGTCGAGCTGGATGCCGCAATTGGAGCCGTCGAACAGCGAGATGTGGGTCTGCGTCGCGCCCTTCGGCAACGTGGTCTCGTCCACGGCAAAACCGTGGTTCATCGAGGTGATCTCGACCTTGCCGGTGGTCTCGTCCTTCACGGGATGATTGGCGCCGTGATGGCCCTGATGCATCTTCTTGGTCTTCGCGCCGACGGCGAGGCCGAGCATCTGGTGACCGAGGCAAATTCCGAACGTCGGCGTGCCCGACTTGATCACCTGCTGGATCACCGGCACGGCATATTTGCCGGTCTCGGCCGGATCGCCGGGGCCGTTCGACAGGAATACGCCGTCGGGTTTCAGCGCCATGATGTCTTCGGCGGAGGTCGTCGCCGGCACCACCGTCACCTTGCAGCCGACGCCGGCAAGCAGGCGCAAAATGTTGCGCTTGATGCCGTAGTCGATCGCGACGACGTTGAATTCAGGCTTGTCCTGCTTTCCATAGCCCTTGTCCCAGAGCCAGGAAGTCTCGTCCCAGGTGAAGCGCTGGCCGGAGGTGACCATCGGCACGAGGTCCATGCCTTCGAGGCCGGGCCATTCGCGCGCTTCTTCCTTCAGCGCATGCAGGTCGAACTTGCCGTCCTTGGCGTGCGCGATCACGGCATTGGGCATGCCCTTGCCGCGGATCAGCGCGGTCAGCGCGCGCGTGTCGATGCCGGAGAGGCCGATGATGCCGCGCGCCCGCAACCACTGGTCGAGATGCTTGGTGGCGCGGTAGTTCGAGGGATCGGTGATGGCGGTGCGCAGGATCACGCCGCGCGCACCCGGCGTCGCGGCCATGTTCACCGTCTCGATATCGTCGTCGTTGGTGCCGACGTTGCCGATATGCGGGAAGGTGAAGGTGATGAGCTGCCCGGCATAGGAGGGGTCCGTCAGGATCTCCTCATAGCCTGTCATCGCGGTGTTGAAGCAGACCTCGCCGACGGCGTGGCCCTCGGCGCCGAGACCGAAGCCTTCGAGCACCGTGCCATCGGCAAGCACGAGGAGCGCGGTCGGTTTATGGTCCGGCCAGGCGGTATCGTTGTCATGTTGTGTCATGAGCGCGTTTCATAGTCCTGCGCGCGGCTGCCGTCAAAGCAGGAGAGGGCGGATTCACATGCGTTTTTGCATGTTTGACAGGCCGCCCCGGCCCCCTAAGCTGGAATCGACAATTTCCGCCAAATTATGGGGCTTGCGAGGCAATAATGAACCAGACCATCCCGCTGCTGCTGGTTCCGGGACTGGCCTCTTCGGCCCGGGTCTACGCGCCCATCATCCCGGCGCTGTGGCGGCTCGGCACGGTGATGGTTGCCAATCATATCCGCGACGACAGCATCGAAGGCATCGCCCGTCGCATCCTGACTGAAGCGCCGCCGCGCTTCGCGCTCGCCGGTCATTCCATGGGCGGCTACATCGCGTTCGAGATCATGCGCCAGGCGCCGGAGCGGGTGGCCAAGCTCGCGCTGATCAACACCCAGGCGCGGGCTGATACACCCGAGGCGATCGAGCGTCGCCGCGGACATATCGCGCGCGCCCTTCGCGGCGAGCTGCGTGCACTGCGCGACGAGACGTTTCCCGACCTCGTGCATTCGTCGCGCCGCGATGATGAGAGCCTGCGCAAGCTGATGCATGCCCAGGACGAGGACGTCGGTGTCGAACGCTATGTCGCGCAGCAGTACGCGATGATCGCGCGGGTGGATTCGCGGCCCACCATGGCGGGCATCACATGCCCGACGCTGGTCCTGAGCGGCGATGAGGACAAGCTGATCCCGAACTGGCTCTCGAAGGAGATGGCGGACGGGATCGCCGGCGCCAAGCTGGTGATCCTGGACCGTTGCGGGCACCTGCCGCAGCCGGAGCAGCCCGCGGCGACCGTGGCCGCGCTGACGGAATGGCTCCGGAGTTAGGTTGTCTCAGGCGCGCGAACGGCTTAGATCAGGCCCCAGACACTGAAGGGATTTCGACCATGATGCGCGACGACATCAACACTGCCGTCAAGGAGGCCATGAAGGCCAAGGACGAGCGCAAGCTTGCCACGCTGCGCATGGTGAACGCGACCATCAAGAACGCCGACATCGAGGCGCGCGGCGCCGGCAAACCCCCGCTCTCTGATGCCGACCTGCTCGGCGTGTTCCAGAAGATGATCAAGCAGCGCCAGGAATCGGTCGAGCTCTATGACAAGGGCGGCCGCGCCGAGCTCGCAGCTCAGGAGCGCGAGGAGATCGCGATCATCTCGGCCTATCTGCCGAAGCAGATGTCCGATGACGAGGTGAAGGCGGCGATCTCCGGCGTGATCACCGAGACCGGCGCTGCCGGCATGAAGGACATGGGCAAGGTGATCGCGGCGCTGAAGGCGAAGTACGCCGGCCAGATGGATTTTGGCAAAGCCAGCGGCCTGGTGAAGGCCGCGCTGACGGGCTAGCTGTCATTCCGGGGCGGCGCGAAGCGCCGAGCCCGGAATCCATCGCGCTGCTGAATCCGCCGATCAATGGATTCCGGGCTCGCGCTGCGCGCGCCCCGGAATGACCACCGGGGAGCCAACCGATGACCGCCGCCATCAAGCCTTTCCGCATCGTCATCAGCGACGAAATCCTCGCCGACCTCAAGCAACGTCTCGCCCGCACCCGCTGGCCGGAGGCGGAGCTGGTGGACGACTGGAGCCAGGGCGCGCCGCTCAAATGGATCAAGGAGATTTGCGGCTATTGGGCAAATGGCTACGACTGGCGCGCGCGTGAGGCAAAGCTCAACCGCTTTGAACAGTTCACGACCGAGATCGACGGGCTCGACATCCATTTCCTGCATGTGCGCTCGAAAGCGCCAAATGCGCTGCCGCTGATCATTACCCATGGCTGGCCCGGCTCGATCGTCGAATTCCAGAAGGTGATCGCGCCGCTCACCGATCCCGCCGCGCATGGCGGCGATGCCGCGGATGCCTTCCACGTCATCTGTCCGTCGCTGCCGGGCTTTGGCTTCTCGGCGAAACCAAGGACCACCGGCTGGGGCGTTGACCGCATCGCCGCGACCTGGGCGAAGCTGATGGATCGGCTTGGTT
>JAEWBW010000367.1 GCA_023390955.1 Pseudomonadota bacterium | reverse complement strand
GGTCGAGGACGCTATGTCGGCAGGACGCCTGCGCGGCGTTGTCTGCACCTCCTCGCTCGATCTCGGCGTCGACTGGGGCGACGTCGACCTCGTCGTCAATATCGGCGCGCCGAAGGGATCCTCGCGGCTGATGCAGCGCATCGGCCGCGCCAACCACCGCCTCGACGAGGCCTCGCGCGCGGTGCTGGTGCCTGCCAACCGTTTCGAGGTGCTGGAATGCAGCGTCGCCATCGACGCCATCGCGGAGAATGCGCAGGACACGCCGCCGCTGCGCACCGGCGCGCTCGACGTGCTGGCCCAGCACGTGCTCGGCTGTGCCTGTGGCGAGCCCTTCTTCAGCGACGACCTCTACCGCGAGGTGCGCACCGCCGCACCCTATGCCGAGCTTTCGCGGCGCGATTTCGACGACGTCGTCGATTTCGTCGCCTCCGGCGGCTACGCGCTGAAGACCTATGAGCGCTTTGCGCGCATCAAGCAGGACAAGGAGGGTCGCTGGCGCGTCGCCAATCCAAAGGTGCGGCAGGGCTATCGGATGAATGTCGGCACCATCGTCGAAGACGACATGCTGAAGGTGCGCCTGGTGCGCTCGCGTGGCGCCGGCTCCGGTTCGACTGGCGTGATCGCCCGCGGCGGCCGGCTGCTTGGCGAGATTGAGGAAGCCTTCATCGAGGGCCTCAGCCCCGCGGATACCTTTGTGTTCGGCGGCGAGGTCGTGCGCTACGAGGCGCTTGTCGAGGACCAGGTCTATGTCTCGCGCGCCCACGACAAGGACCCGAAGGTGCCGTCCTATATGGGCGGAAAATTTCCGCTCTCGACCTATCTCGCCGAGCGCGTGCGCCGCCTGCTCGATGACGTCGGCGCCTGGAAGGGCCTGCCCGAGCAGGTGCGCGACTGGCTGTCGCTGCAAAAGGACGTCTCGCAGGTGCCTGCGGTGCGCGAGATGCTGGTCGAAACCTTTCCCCGCGCCGACAAGCATTATCTCGCCTGCTATCCGTTCGAGGGCCGCCTCGCGCACCAGACGCTCGGCATGCTGCTTACGCGCCGGCTGGAGCGCGCCCGCGCCCGCCCGCTCGGCTTCGTCGCCAATGAATATGCGGTGGCGATCTGGGCGCTCGGCGATCTCTCCTTCATGATCCGTGATGGCCGGATCGATCTCGACGCGTTGTTCGACCCGGACATGCTGGGCGACGATCTCGAAGCGTGGCTCGCCGAGTCCGCGCTGATGAAGCGCACCTTCCGCAATTGCGCGATCATCTCCGGCCTGATCGCGCGCCGCCACACCGGCGAGGAGAAGAGCCGCCGGCAGGTGCTCTTCTCGACCGATCTCGTCTACGAGGTGCTGCGAAAGCACCAGGCCGATCATGTGCTGCTGCGCGCCGCGCGCGCCGATGCCGCCACCGGCCTGCTCGATCTGCGCCGGCTCGGCGACATGCTGGCCCGCATCCATGGCCGCATCACCCATCGGGAACTCGACCGCGTCTCCCCGCTCGCCGTCCCCGTGATGCTGGAAATCGGCCGCGAGTCAGTCTATGGCGAAGCTGCAGACGAGTTGTTGGCGGAGGCCGCCAATGAACTCGTCAGAGAAGCGATGTCGTAGACGGCGGGAATGGATTATCAGGGCGCAACTCTCTCCACGATCAGCACGACGCGCCACGTGGATGTCGCGGGCGTGTCGCTGCACGCCGATCTCTCAGGTGCGCTGTTCTGGGAAGAGCAGCGCCTGCTGGTCGTCTCCGACCTGCATCTGGAAAAGGGTTCCAGCTTCGCCATGCGCGGCGTGCTGCTGCCGCCCTACGACACGCTGGCGACGCTGAGCCGGCTCGCTGCTGTCATCTCCCGCCATGATCCGCGCACCGTGATCGCGCTGGGCGACAGCTTTCATGACCGCAGCGCGCATGAGCGGCTGTCGGCGGACGACCGCGACGCCATGAGCGCGCTGCAGTCCGGCCGCGACTGGGTCTGGATATCAGGCAATCACGATCCGGCATTGCCGTGCGATCTCGGCGGCACCGTTGCGGAGGAGGTCGCGATCGGCCCCATCAATTTCCGCCACGAGCCCACTGGTGCGAAGGGCGAGATCGCCGGCCATCTGCATCCCAAGGCCCGCGTCTCCGCGCGCGGCCGCTCGATGGAGCGGCGTTGTTTTGCCAGCGACGGCATGCGCGCCGTGATGCCGGCCTTCGGCGCCTATGCCGGCGGCCTCAGCATCCGCGACGTGGCTTTTGCAAAAATCTTCCGCGACCTCAGCTTCACCGCCCATCTCCTCGGCGACAACCGCGTCCACGCCATCGCCGCGTCGCGGTGTTGCTGACTTTGGTATTGTACTGAGCTCACCTCGAACCCCGCGCAGCACTGCGCTCCCTCCCCCCCTGCGGGGGAGGGCGGGGGAGAGGGGTGGCTCAGCAAAAGGTCTGGTTGGTACGCGCGCAAGTGCTTGTGCGCATCGAGCGAGTCCTCGTGGGGTACCCCTCTCCCTAACCCTCCCCCGCAAGGGGGGAGGGGACGCATCGAGGCTGCGGCAGCAGATCGACTCCGTTACTGCAAGCTCACGCCGCCTTCGCCTGCACGCTGTCGCAAAACTCTGCGAGCCGATCTGCAAGCCGCAGCGTCGCGGGGCTGGCGCCGGGCGCGGCCATCAGCGCCACCTCGGTCTTGTTGATCGGCGCAAAGCCGTCCTTTGCGGTCAGCACGCGGTGGTCGGCCTGGATCGCCATTTCCGACAGGATGCTCAGGCCCATGCCGGCGGCGACCGCGGCCTGGATGCCTGACAGGCTCGACGAGGTATAGCTCATGTGCCAGGGCCGCCCGGCGCTTTCCAGCGCATGGATCGCGCCGGCGCGGTAGAGGCAGCCGAGCGGAAAGCCGATCAGCGGCACCGATGTCACGTCAGCATCGATCGGATGGCTCTTGCTGGTCACCCAGTGCACCTTCTCCGGCCACACCGCGATCGCGCCCTTCTCGCCGGCCGCGCGTTTGAACAGCGCCAGATCAAGCTCGCCGCGCTCGAGGTCGCGCTTGAGATACGTGCTCTGGTCGGCGCGCACGTCGAGCCGCAAGCCGGGATGCGAGCGCGAGAATGCGCCCAAAAGTTTCGCCAGCCGGTAGGCGGCAAAATCCTCGGGAATGCCGAGCCGGATCGCGCCTTCGCTGCCCGGCTGCTGGATCACGTCGCGCGCCTCTTCCGCGAGCGTCAGCAGCCGCCGCGCATAGGACAACAGCCGCTCGCCGGCCTCGGTCGGGCGCCCATCCTTGCCGTCACGATGCAGCAGAATCTGGCCGACATCCTCCTCCAGCCGCTTGATCTGCTGGCTGACGGTCGACTGGGTCCGGTGCACCCGCTCGCCGGCGCGGGTGAAGCCGCCGGCATCGACCACCGAGACGAAGCTGCGCAGGAGCTCGAGGTCGAGCATAGCGGCCTCCATTCGTAAATCCACTGGAGACCAGTTAATCATTTAATTTCCAAATGACAAGGAGGGCTCCTAGATCGAGGGCTCAGGAGAATGCCTCATGTCGCTCGCGCCCACGCTGTCGGTCCCGCAAAGCCGTTTCAATCCGCTGCCGCTCTATATCGGCCTGTTCTGCCTGCTCTGGAGCTTTGCCTTTGTCGCCGGCAAGATCGGCGTCACCCATTGTCCGCCGCTGATCCTGCTCGCCGCGCGCTTCTCGCTCGCGGGCCTGCTTATTCTTGGCGCCACGCTGGTCCGCGGCGACGGCTGGTCGATGAGCTGGCGCGATGTCGCGGTCTTCGCCGTGCTCGGCATCGCCAACAACGCGCTCTATCTCGGCCTCGGCTACACCGGCCTGCAATCGGTCTCGGCCGGCCTCGGTGGCCTGATCGTCTCGGCCAACCCGGTGTTCACCGCGGCGCTCGCGACGCTGCTGCTCGGCGAGGCCATGACCTGGCGCAAGGCGAGCGGCCTGTTGCTCGGCATCATCGGCGTCACTTTCATCGTCTGGCATCGTCTTGCGGTCGGCACCGATCATCTCGACGGCATCGTCTTCACGCTGGCCTCGCTCGCCTCCATCGTCGCCGGAACCATTTTGTTCAAGCTGCTGTCGCCGAAGGGCTCGTTGTGGATCGGCAACGGCATCCAGAATCTCGCCGCCGGCATCGTGCTCGCGCCGGTCGCGCTGACCTTTGCCGATGTCCATGCGATCGACTTTACGCCGGGCCTGATCGGCGCCTTCGCCTTCCTCGTGCTCGGCGGCTCGATCCTGGCCTATCTGCTCTGGTTCCATCTCCTGAAAGTGTGTGGCGCCACCGCCGCGAGCGCCTATCATTTCCTGATGCCGCCGCTCGGCATGCTGTTCGCCTTCCTGGTGCTCGGCGAGCACGTCGAGCTGCGCGACCTGCTCGGCATCATCCCCGTCGCACTCGGCATCTATCTCGTGACGCGTCCCGCCAGCAAACCTGCTTTCGAGAAATCTTCTCACGAGAAACCGGCCTACAAGCAATCTGCCTGAGAGGAATTGCCATGCCCGTTTCCATTACCCTGATCGGTGGCCCCACCGCGTTGATCGAGATCGACGGTTTTCGCCTGCTCACCGACCCGACCTTCGACGCGGCCGGCGGCAGCTACAAGCTGCCGCATGTGACGCTGGAGAAGACGATCGGTCCCGCAATGACGCCGGACAAGATCGGCCCGGTCGATGCCGTCCTGCTCAGCCACGAGCAGCACTCGGACAATCTCGATAATTCCGGCCGCGAGTTTCTCAAGCACGTAAAGCGCGTGCTCACCCCCGAGGCCAGCGCAAAGCGCCTCGGTGGCCATGCCGAGGGTCTCGCGCCCTGGAGCAAGACCCACATCAGGGATCGCGACGGCAACACGCTGACGATCACGGCAACGCCCGCGCGCCACGGCCCGGCCGGCATCGAGCCCTTGTCGGGCGATGTCATCGGCTTCGTCGTGGAATCCAGCAACACCGATACGACCGCGGTCTATATCAGCGGCGACACCACCTGGTTCGACGGCGTCGCCGAAGTCGCGCGCCGCTTCAAATGCGGCGTGGTGCTGCCGTTCGCCGGCGCTGCGCAAACGCGCGGGCCGTTCCACCTCACCATGGACACCAACGATACCATCGAAACCGCACGCGCCTTTCCCGACGCGATGATCGTGCCGGTGCATACCGAAGGCTGGGCGCACTTCCGCCAGAACAGCGAGGATTTACGCAAGACCTTTGATGCGCTGGGTTTCGGCACGCGATTGCGATTGCTGGAGCCGGGCGTGCCGACGGTGGTGCAGGCGCCGTGATGTAGCTGCCGATAGGTAGCGCGGGCAGTCCACCAACGTCGTCCTGGCGAAAGCCAGGACCCATTACCCCAAGAGGTCGTTGTTGCAGTAAGCTGTGGCCAAGGCGTTCTCCGACAGTCATCACTGGTGGTAATGGGTCGTGGCCTTCGCCAGGACGACATCGGAGATGTTGTCGCCGGCTTCGCTTCTCAATCCTTCCGGAACACGATCGACGCCGCCCAGCCGCTCAGCAGCGCCATCGCGACGGTGGCGAGGCCGTAGAGAAAGCCGTTCTGCCGCGCGCTGGTGGCGACGAACTGCTCGAAGCCGACCTTGACGATCTCGAACGCGGTCTCGGTCTTGCCGATGAACGCGCCGCCGGAAAACAGTTTGATCTCGACCTCATAGGTGCCGATCGGCACCTCCGCCGGCAGCGGAATGCCGGTGCGGAACAGCGTCGGCGTCAGGAAGGTGACGGCGCTCGCATCCTCGCGATACAGCCCGCGCTGTGTCCGCAGCCGCACGAAGGCGGAGCGGAACGCATCATGCGGCACCACGTCGGCAAAATCAGTTCCGACCCGCTGCGTCAGCAGCACGTTGTTCAACCCGAGCTGCTGCCGCCGCGCGATGTCGGGCGAGGTGATCTGGTCGAACGGACGGTTGGCGAACAGCGCCAGATAGCTCGGCACCTGCAAAAACTGCCGGTAATCGCTGTTGATCCAGATGCCGAAGATGCGCTCCTTGCGCCGCGTCACCATGTCCGCGCGCGGGCCTTTGATGGTGACGGCGAGATCGTAGGCAGTGCGCTCGCCGGCCGCGGCGCCATCCTTCTCGACGGAGCCGAACAGCACCAGCTCCTCGCCGGAATAGTTCGGCGTCACCGTGACGCGGTGGTTGGAGACCGACACGATCAGCCGCTCGGCCTGCGCGGGGGCGCCAAGCAGCAGGACGAGGATGATCGCCGCCAGTGCCCGCATCATCCCGTCACCCCGATCTCGCGGATGGTGAAGAGGTCGTCGGGCCGGATCACCAGCTCGATCGCAAAGCGCAAGCCGACCGAGAGGATGAGCAGGCCGAGCAGCAGGCGCAATTGCTCGCCGCGGATTTTCTGGCCGGCGCGGTCGCCGAACTGCGCGCCGGTGACGCCGCCGACCATCAGGATCAGCGCCAGCACGGCGTCGACCAGGTGATTGGTCACGGCATGCAGCATGGTGGCGAACAGCATGG
>JAEWBW010000159.1 GCA_023390955.1 Pseudomonadota bacterium | reverse complement strand
CAGACGTCAAAAGCCTGCTCGCGCACCATCGGCTTGAAGGCCGTATTGGTCGGCGTGTACTCGATGAAGTCGAGGTCGAAGCGGTCGGAGCGCAGCGCGCCGCTCTTCACCGCCTGGACATGGGGGTGACTGCCGAGCACGGCCCGCAGTTTTGGACGATCCATCGATCCGCTCCGCTTCTTTTCGCCTTAGACGTCCTCGGGATTATCGACATAGACGAGACCGGCCTTCGCCAGCGCCTCGCGCATGCTGTACATGTCGAGACCAAGCTCGCCGGACCCGAGCCGCTTTCGCTTGCCAGCCTCGTCGCCATTGCGCTTCTTCGCCTTCTCGGCGACCTCGACCGCAATTTTCTTAGGCACCACCACCACGCCGTCGTCATCGGCGACGACGATGTCGCCGGGCTCGACGTTCACGCCGGCACAGACCACGGGAATGTTGACCGAGCCGAGCGTCGCCTTGACCGTGCCCTTGGCCGAGACCGCGCGCGACCACACCGGAAAATTCATCTCGTGCAGCGCTTTGACGTCACGGCAGCCGGCATCGATGATCAGCCCCTGCACGCCGCGCGCCTGCAGCGAGGTCGCCAGCAGCTCACCGAACATGCCGTCGGTGTTGTCGGTGGTGCAGCCGACGACGAGGATGTCGCCCTTCTTGCACTGCTCGACCGCGACATGGATCATCCAGTTGTCGCCCGGCTGCGCCAGCACGGTGACGGCGGGGCCGGCGATCGCCGCGCCCGCCCAAACCGGCCGCAGATACGGCTTCATCAGACCGACGCGGCCCATCGCCTCATGCACGGTCGAGACGCCATACTCGGCCATCCCGGCGGGATCGGCGCGCTTGATGTTGCGAACGACGACCGGCTTCATGCCAACACCTCTTCGACGGTCGGAAACAGGCGCTGATAGGCCTCGCCATAAGTCATGGGCACGCCGGTATTGCGGCTGCCCTGGATGCCGCGGTTGAGCGCGACGCGCTCGTAATAGCCCCAGAGATGCTTCTGCGCGGCGAGGATCTTGAACGCCTCGTATTTCTGCTCCCAGACCTCGTCGATCTTCAGGATCAGGTTCGGCTTGTAATTGCACATCTCCGGCTGGTGCGGCTCGAACAGGAACACCGGCGGCGCCGAGTATTTGTACTGCGCGCCGGGCTTGTGACCCATGGCCTGCGCCACCACACGCGTCTCCTGTGCAAAATGCGCCGCGTTCGGGTGGTCGAAATTGTAGGGATCTTCAAGCGCATGCGTCAGCACGAAGCTCGGCGCGAGCTCGCGGTAGATGTCGACCATGCGGTCGAAATGCGCTTCGTTCAGCTTCAGGGGATAGTCGCCGCAATCGAAGAACTCGATCTCGGCGCCGAGCAGCTTTGCTGCACGCTCGGCCTCGTCCTTGCGGCCGGCCTTCACCGATTCCAGCGTCGCGCCTTGTTCCTTCCAGGCGAACTGGCTCTCGCCCCGCTCGCCGAAGGACATGCAGACGATCTTCATGCGAAAGCCCTTCTTCGCATGCAGCGCGACGGCGCCACCCGCGCGCCAGACGAAATCGCCTGGATGCGCGGTAATCACAAGACCTGTTTTCATGGGACGTACTCCCCTTTCATCTTCGTCAACACTACCCGGCTCCTCGGCGCCCATTGATCGTCAGCGCGTCACATCTCGAACTCGAAAAGGCGCGCTGGATTGCTCACCAGAATCTTCTGCTGGACCTCGGCCTCCGGCGCGAACAGCGGGATCAGATCGACGAGATCGCCGTCGTTCGGCATCACCTTGACATTCGGATGCGGCCAGTCGGTGCCCCAGATGACACGATCGACCGCGGTCTCCACGATCTTTCGCGCAAACGGCACCGCGTCGGTGAACGGCGGACCTGCCGACGACACGCGTTCGGAGCCGCAGATCTTGACCCAGCATTTCTCGTCGCGCTGCATCAGCTCGATCAGGATGCGGAACGGAAGCTGGTCGAGCCCGTCGGCGGCCTTCACCCGGCCCATATGGTCGATGGTGTAGCTGAGCGGGAGTGCGGCCAGCATCCCGGCATATTCAGGCAGATCGATCGCATCGAAATGCAAATCGATATGCCAGCCGAGCGGTGCGACCATGGCGATGACGCGATCGAACACGCGCTTGTCCGGGACACCGCCGAGGTGGCGCACGAAATTGAAGCGGCAGCCGCGAAACCCACCCTCATGCAGGTCGCGCAACCCGCGCTCGCTGATGGTGTCGTCGATGTTGGCGACGGCGCGGTAGGCGCCGCCACTCTGCGCGATCGCATCGAGCGCGACCGTATTGTCGGTGCCGTGCACGCTGGCATTGACGATGACGGCGCGCTCGACGCCGAGCTTGGCATGCAGCGCGCGGAAATCCTCCAGCGGCGCATCGGGCGGCGTGTAGGAGCGATCCGGAGCGTAGGGGTATTTCGAGCCGGGTCCGAAGATGTGGCAATGCGCGTCGCAGGCAAGCTTCGGCAGCTTGAATTTTGGCGTGCGCGTATTCGGATCGGGCGGCGGAATGGTCGGGGTGTAGGTCATGTGATGTCAGGTGAAGGCCCGGCGGCAATTTGCCGAAAGCCGCGCCGCGCGCATTGTCTAGGTCTTTGTGGTTGCCGCCGCGCGCCGCCGTGCAGGCGCAGCCTGATCGAGCGCAGGCGCCTGGAAGGAAGCTACCGTCGCCTGCACCAGTTGCTCGATCGCGCTTGCGGGGTCGCCGCCGTCGGCTTCTCCGCGCGACAGGCGCGAGACGCGCTCCGGCGTCACCAGCGAATAATAGAGCGCGCCGAGCAGGAAGTGGCTGCGCCAGACGATGTCGGTGCGCGGCACGTCCGGCAGGCTCTCATGGATGGCGTCGATGAAGGCATGGCTGGTGTCATCGAACGTCTGCGCGATGATCCGCCGCGCGACGTCGTTGCCCTCCGCCGACATCACCGCGCGCAGGCGCGTGAAGCGCGCGCCGCCGCCGGCAAGATCACTCCCCGAGGTGAAGGCCGGCGCGATATAGGCCCGCACGATCGCTTCGAGCCGGTCCTGCAGATCGCGCACGCGCTTTGCGGCGGCGAGCAACTCGGAGCGGCGAAGATTCATCGGTCCGCAATGGCGCCGATAGATCTCGAGCAGCAGGCCGTCCTTGGTCTTGAAATGATAGGTCACGCTGCCGGGATTGGCGCCGGCCGCCTGCGCGATGTCGCGCACCGACACGGCGTTGAAGCCGTTGGTCGCGAACAGCTCTTCCGCCGCGGCGAGGATTGCCTCGCGCATGTTCGGCTTGCGGGCCGTTTCCTTGCTGGTGGGCTTGCGCGTCATGTGATTTGTACTATCGTACAAAAGATCAGGTCTCGTCAACAAAGATCATGGGTGGCGGGCCCGCGGCCCGGGCTGCCGCAAGGACGCATCGTGCCCCAAGGAGTGCTGAAAATGCTGGGTTTTAACAAACGGATCAGTCGGCTCCTGCTGGGCGCCGGCCTGCTGCTGGCCACCACCGGCGCCCACGCCCAGAATTTCCCGAGCAAACCGGTCCACATCCTAGTGCCCTACGCCGCCGGCGGCGCGGTCGACGTGCTGGCCCGCACCGTCGGCCAGGCATTGGCCAAGAGCTGGGGCCAGCAGCCCGTGATCGACAACCGTCCAGGCGCCGGCGGCATCATCGCTTCCCAAGCGCTGACGCAGGCCGCCTCTGATGGCTACACCCTGATCCTGGTCGCGAGCGGCCATCCGCTCAATCAGTTCATCTATCCGAGCGTGCCCTACGACACCTTCAAGGATTTCACCGCGATCACCGAGGTCGCCTCGTCGCCGCTCGCAATCGTCGTGGGCAAGGACAGCCCTTACAAGAATCTGGGCGACCTTCTTGCAGCGGCGAAGAAGGAGCCGGACAAGCTGTCCTACGGCATGTCGGGCAATGGCACCTCGGCGCATCTCGCCGGCGAGCTGCTCAACCACATGGCCGGCGTGAAGATCGTCTCGATCCCCTACAAGGGCGGCGCGCCGGCGCTGACCGCCGTCATCGCCGGAGAAATTCCCTTGAGCTTTAATCCGCTCGCGGAGGCCATCGGGCAGTTGGCCGGCGGCCCGGTGCGCGCGCTCGCCGTGACGTCGGCACAGCGCTCAAAGGCCCTGCCTGATGTACCGACCGTCGCGGAGTCCGGCGTGCCCGGCTACGACGTCTCGGTCTGGTGGGGCTTTCTGGGACCGGCAAAGATGCCGCCGGAGATCGTTGCGAAGCTCGAGGCCGATCTGAAGGCGGCGCTGCAGGACCCGGCCGTGCAGACAACGCTCGACAAGATCGGCGCCACCCCGATCGGCTCCTCCGCCAAGGACTTTGACGCGTACATGCGGGCCGAGGC
>JAEWBW010000085.1 GCA_023390955.1 Pseudomonadota bacterium | reverse complement strand
CCCTGCCGCTTACGTCGCGCGCCGGCGCTGCCGCGTCCACCGCAGCCCGGCCCCGCGTATCGTGACGATCGCGAAACGCCCCCTGATCGACGGGCCGAGGTGATGCTTGAATGACATAAATCCGAATTTCGGTCAATCAGAATATTTGGGAGGTGCTGCGTTGACCCAGATGTAGCGTGTATTGCCCGACGGGCAACTCAAGCGGCGGTGTGGTAGGGTGGGCAAAGGCGCGGAGCGCCGTGCCCACCGGGACTCTCTCAAGCCAAGGTGGTGGGCACGCTTCGCTTTGCCCACCCTACGGCTCTCGCACGGGGCACCCATGCTCGACAGTTTTGTGTGGCCGACCCCGGACGGGCTTCCCGACGAGACGCTGTTCCGCAACGTTCGTGAGCACGGCTGCCACATCATGGGCATCGGCGGTGACGCGCAGTCGACGCATTATGGTTTCTCGATCGGCCTCTATCTCAACTACGCGCATCCCGAGCTCGTGCTGTTCGGGCTCGATACGGGCGTCGCCTGCGACATCATCAACGGCGTTCGCGACCGCGCTGCCGCGGGGAAGACCTTCGCCGCAGGCGACGTCAGCGATGAATTCCTGGTCGACTGCAAGGTCTGCTTCGTCGAGGTGCCGCTCAGCGCGTACCGCGCCTATCTCGGCACGGCGATCTGGTTCTACGCAAAGCTGCCGCGGCCGTTTCCCTGCCTGCAGATCGTGTGGCCGGACAAGGACGGCCATTTTCCCTGGGAGGCCGCCTGCGATCCCGAGCTGAAGGCCTACCAGCCGGTGCTGCGATCGTTCTCGTGATCCCCGAATGGGTCAAAACGACGCATTTTCACCTGTCGGATCGCGGCTGCCTGCTTCGTCCTTGGACAGACGGCGCGCGTGGGCGCGTCCGGCCAACGCAGGGGTATTTGCAGATGACCTCCATCACGCCGTTTCTCTGGTTCGACAACAACGTCCCGCAAGCCGTCGCCTTCTACAAGTCGGTGTTTCCCAACGCGAAAGTCGACGTCGTCAACGATTTCATGGCGGCCTTCGAACTCGAGGGCCAGCGCTTCAACGCGCTCAATGGCGGGCCGAAGTACCGCTTCAACGAGGCGGTGTCGTTCTTCATCAGCGTGGAGACGCAGGAGCAGGTCGACTATTTCTGGGACCGGCTCACCGCCGACGGCGGCGAGGAATCCCGCTGCGGCTGGCTCAAGGACAAGTTTGGTCTCTCCTGGCAGGTGGTCCCGACAGCACTCCAGCGCTACATGGGCGATCCCGACCGCGAGAGGGCGAACCGCGTCATCCAGGCGATGATGGGAATGAAGAAGATCGTGATCGCGGATCTGGATAAGGCGTATGCGGGGTGAGGGGGGTGTGCCGTGCCCCGGACGCCGCGCAGCACGCCGCACTTCGCGGCGTGGTGCGCTGCAGAGCCGGGGCCCATGCCAAATGCGTAGCTGAGCCTCTGGGTCCCGGGTCTGCGCTACGCTTGCCCGGGACACGAGAGCACGTCGTATCCAGGACTTCACCCGCTAGAGGATGCGAGCAATCCACCTCGCCAGTTCGCGCCACGGCTCGATCGACCAATGCCCGGACGCGGCACCCGACGGCGAGGGCAGCACGAAAATCTCCGGACAATTTCCGTCCGCCACCTGCCGCCCCAGCGCGATCCCGCTCGACGGCCTGCCGTAAAACAAGCTCGCCGCCTTCTTGCTCGTGAACGCAATCGCCTTCGGCCGATACTTTTCGAGCTTGGCCCGAAATCCCGACACGTCGATCGTCTCCGCCGCGATCTGGTGATCCATTCCCGCGCCTGACTTGGAGAGATCGGTAAACCCGATCCCGAGTTCGATCAGCGCCGCAAACTCACTCGGCTGATAGCGCCGCGGCGTGATGCCGGCCTCATGGATCGCGCGCCAGAAGCGGTTGCCGGGATGGGCGTAGTAGTGCCCGACCTTGGCCGAGCGCGTAGAGGCGGCGGTGCCGACGAAGACGAGGCGGAGGTTTTCGCAGAGTTGGTCGGGGAGGCGATGGAGCACGGTGGCTTTACAGCCAACCTAATTGACGACGATAACGAGGTCTTCCGGAGGTTGCATCTGCCATCTGCTGCACGGATTTGAGTTTGTCGTATATCGGGTCTAGGCCTGCTGGAGAGCTGGGCGCGCAGACCGCAGTTCGGCGCGAGTTCCGATTACTCCCTCAATAATCTGGAAGACCTTACCGTGCACATGTTCGCAAAGCGAATTTGCATCAGCGACAGCTTTCTCTAAGGCCGTATCCGCAAAACTTTCAGCCAGATAGATCTCAAGGGTCTGTTTCAGAATTGTTGCCCTCAAACGCGCTTCGCCTATCTCTAGATAAGTGCTGTTCAGTTTGCCCGCCTCCGGATTCGCAATTTGCTCTGAATATTCGGCGGCGACGGTGGCGAGTGATCCAAGCAAAGCTAGCACTCCTGAGACTGAAGCTAACGTGGTTTGCGTAGCGCTTAACGCGCCAAGAACTCCCGAACTCCCAAGTACAGTAACAATTTGGCCTCCAAGTCGAGCCTTTCTGGCATTCTTCATTTTTCGAACTGCGGCCGAAAGTGCATCGTCGCACATGCAAATCGCCTTCTCTAAGGCGACGACCATTACACGCCCTTTAGCTAGCAGTATCCTTTTGCTCTTCTCCTGATCCGGATCCTCAGCGTCGCCCGCCATAATTCCCGGCTGTAGTTCTTCCTGAAGTTCAGGGTATTGGGAGCGGAGCGCTTGGAGCGATTCCGGTGCGAACTGATCGAGAAAAAAAACGGCTTCGTTAACCGGAGATTTGTTGAAATTACCCATTCGGCGTTTCCCTCGCGTCAAATCCGCAAGCTATCGCATCCACTTCGGTGTCCAACTTCCGAATAAGCCGAAATTGCGAGACACAACGTTTATCTCAGCCACCAGTCTTTGAGTGCTGCCGCCACTTGGGGAGGAATAATACTGAGCTCGATAGAGCAGTTGCTTTTCTACTACTTGAGAATCGACAACAACTTGAACGCTTTCGCTCGCAAAGCCATTTAAAAAATCCGCAAGGGTCTTTGAAGTTTCAAGCGCTGCTGCCATGCGCTTTGTTGCGTCGACCGTGTTGAACCGCGTGGCGATACCAATTCCGGGCCCCTGCGAACTTGGGCCTACTCCAGCTGTATTACAGCCTATCTCAACGAGAAGGACATCGTTCCTGTTGGCTAAGTCTCTTAGATCGGAGATGGGCAAAGTAGCTTGGCTGGTTCCGCTGGAATCTCGAATAACGAAATTTCCATTCTCGACATGTCCCAGTATTACGACTTCTTTCCCCTTTTGCGCCTCGAAAACTTTCGTGAGGCTTTGAACGTTGACGATCTCGCTAACCGGAACACCCGAGTCTAACTTGCTCAATCTCGAATTTGCGATCGATGACTTGGTTGCCGTGTCGGAAACGAGGGAAATCAGTTTGAGATTTTCTTCCTTCAAGCTTACTTTGCCCAAACCTTCTCGAATAACGAGCGCTTTTCCGCCGATCGGCCGGCCGTGGAGGCAGCAGCCTAGGATGCGTTCCGCAAATAGCGGGGGCGGCAAATCTCGGTTAATTACAAGGCCGCCGGTGGAGACGCTGCTGTTCTGATCGACGAGGGTTACGACGTTGACCCCCTTTAGGCCTAGATCTGTAGTGCCGTCTTCCTTGAATACGCTTCGATCCAAGAAAATTGTTGCTTTGGTTCTTAGTGCGTCTTGAACGATCCGTTTTTGTGTGGGCGTCGGAGATTCAGTCCAAACAATATTTTGCAACGCCCATTCAAGATCGCGCAAGGTTGGCTCATGCCCGATTTTCGTAGCGTTTTCTGCGCCATCCGAAACGAAATTGGAGTGAAAGTAAAAGTCCCCTGTGCTATCGCGTTCGACATAAATAGCAATCTTCGATAAGTCTCTTGTGGTGGCGGGGAGGTGCTGCTTCGCTCTTCGAGCTGCGCTCTCGTATCCTTGAAGACCGGGCAGTCGACAGACTGTTGCGGCGGCATCTGAGGCTACAAGTAAGGAGAGGAACGCCGCCCATTTAAGAATGGTCCGCATATGCATTCTCCAGAAAATCAAGGCCGCGACGGCCACATAAAATAGATAATCATTCGATTAAAATGCTACTACCTATGCGTGTAGAAACGATGGATGTCAAGTGGCATACTAGACTTGGTAGCTAAAAAAATGGCCGGGTTCTCTTCCCGGCCATTGGCGTTTCAAAAATGAAATTACGGAAGCCCCCTCACAACACCCGATTGCTCTCCTTCACCTTCTCCGCATCCAGATAGACGCTCGAGCCCATCTCCTTGAACTTGGCGCTCATCTGCTTCATGCCGTCCTCGGCGGTGCCGCTGATGGACATGCCGATCGAGTTCGGGTCGTTCAGCGTTGCGGCGTAGTCGCGGACGTCCTGGGTGATCTTCATCGAGCAGAATTTTGGGCCGCACATCGAGCAGAAATGCGCGACCTTGTGGGCTTCCTTCGGCAGCGTCTCGTCGTGGAAGCTCTTTGCGGTGTCGGGATCGAGGCCGAGGTTGAACTGGTCGGTCCAGCGGAATTCGAACCGCGCGCGCGACAGCGCGTCGTCGCGCAGTTGCGCCGCCGGATGGCCCTTGGCGAGATCGGCGGCGTGCGCCGCGATCTTGTAGGTGATGACGCCGACTTTGACGTCGTCGCGGTTCGGCAGGCCGAGGTGCTCCTTCGGCGTCACGTAGCACAGCATCGCGCAGCCGAACCAGCCGATCATCGCAGCGCCGATGCCGGAGGTGATGTGATCGTAGCCCGGCGCGATGTCGGTGGTCAGCGGCCCGAGCGTGTAGAAAGGCGCCTCGCCGCACTCCTTGAGCTGCTTGTCCATGTTGATCTTGATCTTGTGCATCGGCACGTGGCCGGGGCCTTCGATCATCACCTGACAGCCTTTCTTCCACGCGATCTGTGTCAGTTCGCCCAGCGTCTCAAGCTCCGCGAACTGCGCGCGGTCGTTGGCGTCGGCGATCGAGCCGGGCCGGAGGCCGTCACCCAGCGAGAATGACACGTCGTACTTGCGCATCAGGTCGCAGATTTCTTCGAAGTGCGTGTAGAGGAAGCTCTCCTTGTGATGCGCGAGACACCACTTCGCCATGATCGAACCGCCGCGCGAGACGATGCCGGTGACGCGGTTGGCGGTGAGGTGGATGTAGGGC
>JAEWBW010000350.1 GCA_023390955.1 Pseudomonadota bacterium | reverse complement strand
CAGCGTGACATTGATGGCGATGCCGAAGTTGCGGTGTGGCGCGACCACTTCTTCGATCAAGAGCGAAAGCTTCATGCGGTCGAACGGCGCGCCCTCCGACGAGAGCTGCGTGATCTTGCTCAGGATGTCGCGGCAGCGCTGTGTCTGCTCGCGCAGCGTCTTCAGGTCGGCGGCAAAGGCCGGATCCTTCACCGTCTTCTCCAGCTCGCGCGAGATCAGGAAGATGGTGGCGAGCGGCGTGCCGAGCTCGTGCGCGGCGGCGGCCGCCAGCCCGTCGATCTGGGTCAGATGCTGCTCGCGCGTCAGCACCAGCTCGGTCGCGGCGAGCGCGTCGGTGAGCTTGCGGGCCTCCTCCGTCACCTGGAACGAATAGAGGCTGGTGACGCCGATCGCGAGCACGATCGAGAGCCAGACGCCGACCAGATAGATCGGCGGCAGCACCACGGGGTCGTCGGAATCCCAGGGCAGCGGCAAATGATAGAAGAACAGGATCGAGGCGCAGGCGACTGCGAGCAGGCCGAGCGCAAAGGTGAGCCGCACCGGCAGCACGGTGGCGGAGATCAGCACCGGCGCCAGGAAGAGGAACGAGAACGGGTTTTGCAGGCCCCCGGTGAAGAACAGCAGCCCGGCGAGTTCCACGATGTTCAGTGCGAGCAGGCCGGCAGCGTGCAGCGGCTCCAGCCGCTGCATCGGATTGACCGCGGTCTGCAGCGCCAGATTGAGCGCCGCCGAGATCGCGATGATGCTGACGCAGGGCACGATCTCGACGTTGAATTCCAGCCCCTGCGCCACGATGAAGATGGCGGCGAGCTGACCCAGCACCGCGAGCCAGCGCAGCCGCAGGATGGTGTCGAGGCGGATATGTCGCCCTGAATGGCGAAACTCGGAGGCGGCAATATCGGTCATATCGGCCAATCTAACGCTGCATGAGCCCGATCACAAACGCGCCGGGCGCACATGGTCCGTGCGCGTGCTCGTCGCCCGAGGTCAAGTCTCTTCAGCGCTTGCGCTTGCTGCTGCAATAGCAGAAGAACGCCAGCATGACCGGGAATGACGAGGCTTCAAGTCCGCCGAAAGTCGCGGGCCAATCCACCGCGGCGATCGAGGTCGATCGCCTGGTCAAGGTCTACAAGCAGACCCGCGCGGTTGACGGCATCACCTTTTCGCTGCCGCGCGGCAGCATCACCGGCCTGCTCGGCGGCAACGGCGCGGGCAAGACCACGACGATCGCCATGATCATGGGGCTGGTGCTGCCCACGTCCGGCCGCGTCCGCGTGCTCGGCCATAGGATGCCGGAGGAGAGCGCCGAGGTGCTCGGCCGGATGAATTTCGAAAGCCCCTATGTCGACATGCCGATGCGGCTCACGGTGCGCCAGAACCTCACCATCTTCGGCAAGCTGTATGCGGTGACTGACCTGAAGGCGCGCATCGCAAAGCTCGCCGACGATCTCGATCTCAACGATTTCCTCGACCGCGCCAACGGAAAGCTCTCGGCCGGGCAGAAAACCCGCGTGGCGCTGGCGAAGGCGCTGATCAACGAGCCCGAGCTGTTGCTGCTGGACGAGCCGACGGCCTCGCTCGACCCTGATACGGCCGACTGGGTGCGCGGGCATCTGGAAACCTATCGCAAGGCGCACGGCGCCACCATCCTGCTCGCCTCGCACAACATGCTCGAGGTCGAGCGGCTCTGCGACCGCGTCATCATCATGAAGCGCGGCCGCATCGAGGACGACGACACGCCGGACGCCATCATGGCCCGCTACAACCGCGATACGCTGGAAGAGGTGTTTCTCGACGTCGCCCGCGGCCGCGTGAACGGCGTGAGGGAGGAAGCCGCGCGATGAGCGAGCTCGCCCTCCATCGCGGCATTGCCGTGCACCGCATCGGCGCGATGATCCTGCGCTATTGGTATTTGCTGATCTCGTCCTGGCCGCGGCTGCTGGAGCTGTTGTACTGGCCGGCGCTGCAGGTCATCACCTGGGGCTTCATCCAGCTCTATATCGCGGAGAATGCCAACTTCTTCGCCCGCGCCGGCGGCACGCTGATCGGTGCCGTCATCCTGTGGGACATCCTGTTCCGGGGCCAGCTCGGTTTCTCCATCTCCTTCCTCGAGGAAATGTGGTCGCGCAACCTCGGCAACCTCATGATGAGCCCGCTGAAGCCGATCGAGTTCCTGATCGCGCTGATGGTGATGAGCCTCATTCGCCTCGCCATCGGCGTGATTCCGATGACGCTGCTTGCCTACTTCTTCTTCGGCTTCAATTTCTATTCGATCGGCCTGCCGCTGATCGCGTTCTTCTGCAACCTGATCTTCTTCAGCTGGTCGATCGGAATCTTCGTGTCGGGGCTCGTGCTGCGCAACGGGCTTGGCGCCGAGAGCATCGTCTGGACGCTGATGTTCGGCGTGATGCCGCTCGCCTGCATCTATTATCCCGTCAGCGTGCTGCCCCACTGGCTGCAATATGTCGCCTGGGCGTTGCCGCCGACCTACGTGTTCGAGGGGATGCGGGCGCTCTTGATCGACCACACCTTCCGGGCCGACCTGATGCTCGATTCGCTCGCCATTAATGCCGTGTTGTTCGTTGCATCATTTTTGATCTTTCTTGCTCTTTTGCGCAGCGCCAAACGGCACGGATCCCTGCTCGGGGGTGGCGAATAAGTCACAT
>JAEWBW010000699.1 GCA_023390955.1 Pseudomonadota bacterium | reverse complement strand
GCGTTGCGTAAGAGCTGAGCATCACCGGCCAGATGGAGGAGGACACCATGAAGTTGAAAACCGTACTGATTGTCGCCGCGCTGACTTCGATTGCGGCTCCCGCAGTCGCGCAATCTTTCTACGTCGTCCAGGACGTGAAGACCAAGAAATGCACAATCACCGAATCAAAGCCGACGACGACGGAAACGACGGTTGTCAGCGGCGATACGGTCTACAAGACCCGTGCTGAAGCCGAGACCGGCATGAACACCGTCAAGGTCTGCACGTCCAACTAAACAGATGGTGGCCAATATCCGATAGGCCATTCATGACGCTGCGGGCATTTCCTGTTGAACCCGCAGCGCTCAATCCATCTGGTCCTGCTCGTTATGGTCTCGTCCGCTGAAGTTTCTCGGCAGACCGTTGAGGTGGGTCGCCAAAATTTTCTCCTGCTCTCGCTCCCTGATGCGGCGCCGGAGATCTCTCGCGTCCCTTATTGCCCGTTTGATGTTCAGGTCCGCCGAGCTTTCATTGAAGAACAGAACGGCTTCGCAGCTTGGACATTGGCGGGAATAGCCATCCTGCAGACGCGAAGCTGCCTCGCGAAAGACGCTCTTGCAGCGCGTGCAGCGCACCTGAACTCGATCTTCCATAGCCTACTTCGCAATCCTGAGCTTGGATAAGGATGCCGCGATCTGATCGAAGGCTGACAATATCTGGCTGGCCGAGGTCAACATGAAGAAGTTTTCCTTCGAGGTCGCGCAATATTTCAAGACGTCCGATTCCGGGTCCTTGTCGGTATTGACCTGGATGGCGTAGACGATGACCTTGTCCTGGCGAATGTTGTCGCAGAGCAGACGCTGGCGCGTGTCGACATAGGCGTCGTGGTCTGATCCGTTACCGGACTTCTTGTTCTTCGTGTTCAAGCCGTCGCTCAGCACGATCAAGATTTTCCGATAGCTATACCCGGCAATCTCCGGCGGCGCATTCAATGGATCGGTCTGCATCATCGACAGCCAGGCCCAAGCCATGCCCACAGGCTGATTGGTGGGGCCGCCTGCCTTGATGGTATCGATGCGCGCCTTCAGACCCGTCCAGTCAGTGGTCATCGGGACCAGTTCCGCAGGGCAATCCTTGAATTGCTCCGGCTGGAACATCGTGGGCTTCAACAGCGTCGGCGGCGTTTTCTGTACGTCGTAAGGTTCATCGCGATCCGTGATGCAGCCATTCCACGTCGCGTGATCGTCCGGCGTCCAGGTGCCACCCTTGTTCAGGCATTTGGTGCGCGTATTTCCACCCTTGCTGCAGCTCCCGTTTTCCTCCTCCCATTCGGTCCAGTCGAGCCAGCTTTTCTGGTGGTTCGACGCGGTATTGATGTGGGTCGAGAACGGTATGAGCGAGATGTAGAGATCATCATGGCCTTTGGCGTTCGCCTTGAGTTGATCGATCAGCTTCTTTGCCGCCTGCTGCATTGCAGGCAGCTTACCGTGCTGGCCCATCGAGCCGGTCGCGTCCAGTGCAAGCGCGACGCGCAGGTGCGTGTTGCCCCATGACGCGGTGGAACTCACTCCGAGATTCATGGTGGGATAACCCGCCAGCTTCATGAAGTCGGTCGTGAGGCTGCCGCTGGCCCTCAGCTGTACGGAAGCACCGTTTCCGGTGTCGGGCGTATAAGAAACCGTCAGAGTTAGTCCGGCGATGTCTTTTCGTTGAAGAAGCCCCGCAAAATAGGATTTGGCTCGCGCGGTCACCTCCGCTGGGGAAAGTCCGACCGAGTCCTTCATCGCCATCAGAGCCGCATTGTCAGCCGCCGTCTGCATGGCGGTCCTCGCGTTGACCGCCCGCGTGTAGTCGATGGCCATGCCCACTGCTGAGAGGATCGGCACAAGGCACACCGCGAAGAGCAGAGCGACGTTGCCTCGCTGGTCGTTTCGGAACCCCATCATCTTCTTCCTCATGCCCGCAGGAGAGAAAGCAGGATGAACTTTTAAAAGGATTTGAATTTCAGCACGTCGCGGCCGTGAAGCAAAACTTGCTTAGAGTTCCCGGTTAAAGAACTCCTATTCCCTCGCGCCTGGACCAACATTTGTTGCTCAAGCAAGAGCTGATCGCCTCTCGCTATCTCGGCCTCTTCTGCGTGATGAGGCGAAGAGCAATGCCATGCTGCCACGCGCGTGTCCTGACGGCGGCTTCGCTGCGGTTCAAGGCCTCTGCGATCTCGTCCGGGCGATTTCCCGCAGCCGCCATCTCCTTGAGCCGCTCGTGATCCTCGGGGGTCCAACGCGCCAGTAGAGGATATCGCGTTTGCACCGCGCCTCCAGAACAGAATCAGGGCCGCGACTTCAGAAGCGGCCCTGTCCGGGTTTCAAAAATATCAAAGTAAGATGCCGGCCCTCCCCGGACGCGCGACGTTCTCCCGATAACACGGTTCCGTCCTATACATATGTAAAGGTCCGGTCGATGTTGTCGGGCGGACGGCGTGGCGTTGGACCTCAAGACCACCTCCCCGCAGCACTTCAGTCACGACGGGCCAGTTGCAGTTCCATGAGGGCGATCCTTTGCAAAGTCACAGCATCACGTTCCCCGGCCCCCGCCGTCCGCAGAATCGATTCCGCAAGCTGATTGACATGAGCAACGTGGACGGGGTCGGGCAATGTCGCGACCGCGCCTTCTAGAGCTGAGGTCATCGCCGCGATCAACTCTGGTGAAAACGACGCGTTCGCGAAATTCTGCATAGGTTCAAGCCGCTTCCCGCTCGCTTCTTAACATCGGGAAAACGTGGCAGTTCCACATGCACAGGAAGGGGTCGCATCGACGGCTCGTCTCGTCCTCAAGCCTTGAACTTGCTGTCCGCGTCAGGACCGCGGATCAGGCCTGTCCAACATCTCCCGGATCTTAAGCGCCAACTTGGCCTGACTGACAGGTTTCTCGAGCAAATCAACACCCTCATCGAGCCTGCCCTGGTGAACGACGGCGTTGCGCGAGTATCCGGTCATATACAGGATCTTCAGTCGAGGGCGCATCTGTTGAGCTCGGCGGCCGAGTTCGCGGCCGTTGATGCCGGGCATCACCACATCGGTGAGAAGCAAGTCCACTTGCTGCTCCTGCTGCAGCAGGATCGTCAGAGCAGCCTGCGCAGTCGCTGCTGACACCACTCGATAGTTCAGGTCGCGCAAGACATCCGAGACATACGTCCGCAGATCAGGATCGTCCTCGACGACAAGGATCGTCTCGATCGCTTCACCCTCTGCGACAAATTCATCGGTGTTCTCCGTAGCCGGCTGTTCGTTGCCACGGTAGCGAGGGAAGTACATCTTGATGCTCGTACCCTCACCGACTTCACTGTAGATCTTCACGTTGCCGCCCGATTGCTTCACGAAACCGTAGACCTGACTGAGGCCGAGGCCGGTCCCTTGACCTGGCTCCTTCGTCGTAAAGAACGGCTCAAAGGCGCGCTGCAGGACTTCGGTGCTCATGCCGGCGCCCGTGTCGCTAACGCAGATCACGACATATTGCCCGGCGGCCACTTCCGGGTTGGCGCGTGAGTACACCTCGTCGGCTGAGACGTTGTTCGCCTCGACCGTCAGTTTCCCACCTTCCGGCATCGCATCACGGGCATTGATCGCAAGATTGACGACCGCCGATTCAAGATGGCTCACGTCGGCCTCGATCTGCCAGAGACCGGCTCCGCCCACGGTTTGGACTTCGATACGTTCGCCCAATGTGCGCTGCAGGAACTCCTGGAGGCCGCCCAGAAAACGGTTGAGGTCAATTGGTTTTGGATCAAGCGCTTGCCGCCGCGAAAAGGCAAGCAATCGGCTGGTTAGCGCTGCGGCGCGCTGGGCACCGCGCTTCGCGTTTGCCAAAGCTCGCTGGAGATTGGGTCCTCCCACCTCACGGCTGTTGCGTTCGGCATTCTCGAGGTTGCCAAGGACAATCATCAGCAAGTTGTTGAAGTCGTGTGCGATGCCGCCGCTGAGCTGGCCAACGGCCTCGAGCTTCTGGGAGGCGACCAGTTGCTCTTGCACCCGTTTCAGCTCGTCCTGCGCGAGCTTGCGCTCGGTGAGGTCGCGGGTCACCTTTGCAAAGCCGATGATGGCTCCGCTCTCGTCCATGATTCGATCGATGATAACGGACGCCCAAAAGCGGGTACCATCCTTGCGCATGCGCCAGCCCTCGGCTTCAAATCGCCCCTGTTCGGCCGCCTGCTTGAGTGCATTTGTTGGCACATCGGCCTCGAGGTCTTCCGGGGTGTAGAAGGCGCTGAAGTGCCGGCCGATGATCTCATCCGGAGCATACCCCTTGATGCGTTGAGCGCCGGGATTCCACGTCGCGACGTGTCCGGAAGGGTCGAGCTGGAAAATGGCGTAATCGACCACAGCGTCGACAAGGCGACGATACCGCCGCTCGCTCTCCAGGAGATCGTGATGAGCCTGCTGTCGTTCAGTGATGTCGCGGGTGACCTTGGCAAAGCCAATCAAGCGTCTCGCCTCATCGCGGATCGCATCGAGTACGACAAGGGCCCAGAACCGGGTGCCGTCTTTTCGGACGCGCCATCCTTCGGACGCAAAGCGCCCTGTTTCGCTCGCTGTCGCCAAGGCCGATTTTGGCAGATCCTTCTCGCGATCCTCGGGCGTATAAAAGATCGAAAAGGGCTTCCCGAGGATCTCATCGGCTGAATACCCTTTGAGACGTTCTGCACCTGTATTCCAGCTTCTGACGGTGCCGTCCGTATCGAGCATGAAAATCGCGTAGTCGACGATCGAGTTGATCAGCAGATCGGGGCTGCGCAGGTCAGCGGCGGGCGATTTTTTCATGGTGGATAAGCTCGGTGGGTAACGGTGCTAAACGCGCCCGGCAGATAAGAGTTCCTATCAGGATACCTCCGAATTGGGCAACGGATCGGGCCAAGACCGCGCTGTTAAAACAAAGCCTGGACAAGCTTGCTCGGAAGAAGGGGGCCTTCGGCACGTGGCTCGCAAATCGTCCCGCAACGCCGTCAAATAGGTGACGCCTTATCTTATGGGCGTCCGGCTAATGCAGACCGAGACGGCACTGCCTTGATTGCCCGCTCGACCTCGTTTGCCAACACCTGCAAATGTTCTGCGAGCCGCGCGAACAGTTCGCGCTTGCTTTGATCAACGGCCAAGTCCCTGATCATGACGCACTCGGCCGCGTCAGCCCGAAGCTTCTCCAGATGCGCAACCATGTCTTTCATGGCGTCCCTCGCCCAGCTGAACAAGCCGCTCTATTCCCAGAGGGTGCGTGCTGCGTCTTGTGATTTTGAGGCAATCATTTGCGAAGCTGAGCCTTAGACGTTCGTGAGCGTAGAACGCTGATCTGCCCGACAGCGGCCCGAAGGTTCAGGAGTGACCGCCCCACGATTGGCCGATATCGAAAATGCGACTACGCGGCCTGCTCCGCGTGCGCCGGGAGTTCGGCATCGCGCTTCTTGTTAATGAGATTCAGTAGCTTGGCCGCGGCTCGGGCGTCGCATAGCGCGCGATGGTGGTCTTCGAGCGCGATGTCGTAGATCGCGCACAACTTGCCAAGGCCGTACGATTTGTGCCCGGGATATCCGCGACGCATTCCGACGCAGGTGCAGAGCTTCGGATAGCGGAAGCGCCGTTCGAGCCGTTCATACTCATATGACAGAAAGCCGTAGTCGAAGTTCACGTTGTGGGCGACAAAGATGCCGTCGCTCATGAACGCCTCAAAGCTGTCCGCGATCTCGTGAAACACAGGCGCGTCCCGAACCATCGAGTTGGTGATGCCGGTGAGTTCGACGATCTTCGCGGGGATTGGCCGCTGCGGATTAATCAGCGAATGCCACTCATCGATAATTTGATGGTTGCGGACCTTCACCGCCCCGATTTCGGTGATGCGATCACCGGACGACCAGGCTCCCGTGGTCTCGATGTCAACCACCACGTAATCCTGCTCAGGATCGAACCGGTAGTCCACCCGGCCGATCTCGGCCGGGATGCCGGCGCTTTCCAGTTGGCGAAGACGAGTCAGCTGGTTGCGGCGAATGGCGTCGCCTTCCGCCTTGACCTCGATGAAGGACAGCTTGCCGTCGCGCACGTGCATCAGGTCGGGGAATCCGTCCCGCATGCCGCGGAAGTCTTCGCACATCGCCCGAACGATCTCCGCCAGGCCGTTCACGCTCGCGCCTTCGAGCAAGGCCCGCAATGCGTCCATCTGCAAATGGTCCCAGGCAAAGATGCCGTTGGGCTGGCCCCATTTGCCGGCAACGGTGTGCAAGATCATCGGAAGCGCATGGCCGGATTTGAGCGCCGCGAGCTTGCTGTCGATCTCCGAGGCGAACCGCCGATGGAAAGTCCGGTCGCTAAGGCAATGCGGGACCCAGTCGAAACCGCTGTGAAGTTGGCCTGTCTCGAACAACTCCTCCCAGAACAGCAGCCCGAACAGCGCGTGCCACAAAGTGTTCTCGGCGAAATAGACCTCCCCGCCCTGGCGCCGCAGCACGCCTGCGACGCCGGCCTCGGGATTACCGCGATGCATATCGTCGACGACAAGCGTGCGTCCCGACCGCAGCAGCTCGGTGCACAAGCCCGTCC
>JAEWBW010000688.1 GCA_023390955.1 Pseudomonadota bacterium | reverse complement strand
GCCCTACGACGTCCGCCTCGTCTCGTTTGCCGCGATGAAAGAGCCGGCGCATCTGGCGCTTCATCCGTTCGGCCAGATTCCGACCTATGAGGACGGCGACCTCGCTCTGTTCGAGACAGGATCGATCGTCCTCCACATCGCCCAGCAACACGCCGGCCTGCTCCCTGACGACGCCAATGCAAGGGCGCGCGCGATCACCTGGATGTTCGCCGCCGTCAACACGGTGGAGCCGCCGATCCACTCGTCATCGCCAAGATCGTGGAGGCCGACAAGCCCTGGCGCGACGAACGCATGCCGCTGGTCGCGGATCGCATTCGCAATACGCTGAAACAATTGTCCGCGCGCCTCGGTGATGCCGACTGGCTCGATGGCGCCTTCAGCGCCGGCGATCTGATGATGGCATCGGTGCTGCTGAGGGCGAAGCCGTCGGGGCTTTTGAATGAGTATCCGAACCTGACAGCGTATCTCGCGCGCGCCGAAGCGCGGCCGGCGTATCAGCGGGCGTTTGCCGCGCAACTGGCCGTCAATACGCGATAGACCGTCACCACGCACTCGCTGTCATGCCCCGCGAAGGCGGGGCATCCAGTACGCCGCGGCTTCTCGGTTCAGTTACAGCTGCCTCTGGAATACTGGATCGCCCGCCTTCGCGGCCGATGACACCGTGATTGTGGGACGCTCTGAGGTCACGCCGCCCTGGTCGCGCGGCTACTTCTCCACCGCGAACGTCAACCCGGCGTGGTCCTGCAGCCGCTTGATCAGCTTGTGCTGCATCGCTGCGCCCGGCGTCCAGATGCCACCGGGGACATCCGTGGCGTCGCGCAGTAGGCAGACGGCGCATTCGGCCATCATCTTCGAGGTCGAGCCGTAGCCGGGATCGCGATCGCCCTTCACGGAAGCGCGGACCTGGCGGCCGTCGGGCGCGATCGCGACGAACAGCAGGTCGTACATGCCGTTCTCGCGCTCCTCCTTCGAGGGGCCCTCGCCCGGCTTGGGCTGAGCCTGCGTGGCCAGACGGTTGTTGGCGGCGACGATCTGCTTCGCCGTCGCCTCGCCCTCTGCGCCAGGACCCGCGATCTGCATCTCGTCGTAGACGAAGTCGCGGCTGTAGGGAAAGCCGAGCAGCATGTTGGAGCGGTGCACGTTGCGGGTGTTGATGTTGGCCATGAAGAACGGCGTCAGCCAGGTCTGCAGATCGTCGTCGTGAATCGGCTTGTTGCCCGGCGGCTGCTTCGGTCCCGTAAAGTCGGGCGTCAGCGCGAAGGGATCGCGCAGCAGCGCCAGCAAACCCTGATCCTTCGACGCAGCTTCGAAGATCGCCTTGCTGCTTGCAGCCGTGCCGCCGGAGAAAGTGCCGCGCATCTCGCGCACGCGTCCCTTGACGCGCGCTGCCGTCGCGCCGAACACGCGCTTCGCCTCCTCCTGCGCGAAGAACGTTCCGAGCTCGAACGGGATCGAGTCGTAGCCGCAGGAGAACATGATGCGCGCGCCGGACTTCTGCGCGGTGGCCAGATGCGCATCGATCATGCGGCGCATCCACGGCACTTCGCCGCAGAGGTCGAAATAGTCGACGCCCGCAGCCGCGCAAGCCGCGATCAGCTCATTGCCGTAGAGCAGATAGGGGCCGACGGTCGTGATCACCGATTTGGTCTGGTCGATCATCGCCTTCAGCGATGCCGGGTCGGACGCATCGGCCACGATCAGCGGCGTGTCGGCGGGCGCGCCGATCGCGTCCCGTACCGACTTCAGCTTGTCGAGGCTGCGCCCCGCCATCGCCCATGTGAGCTGCTTGTCGTCCTTGTAGTGGGCGGCGAGATATTCAGCGACGAGCTGACCGGTAAAACCGGTCGCGCCGTAGACGACGATATCGAATTTCTTGGAGCTCATAACCTATCCTCAATCTGCGCCGTCATTGCGAGCGGAGCGAAGCAATCCAGACTTTTGCCGTGGGTCACACCCTGGATTGCTTAGTCGCATCGCTCCTCGCAATGACGGCCTATTTCTTTGCGTAACTCACGCCCATGCCGGCGCGGACGTCGCTTTGAATGCCGTAGGGCGGGATCGGATAACGCAGGCCGTTCTTCGCCAGCGCCTTCATGCCCACGATCGCCTTGGCGAGATGCGCGGGCTTCAGCGCCATCAGCATCTCCTCGTCCGGCACGCCGCCATAGCGCCGCTCGGCATAGCATGGCAAGGACAGACTGGGCTCGCCGGTCTTGAGCGCCCGCCCCCAGGAATCCGCGCAGGCGGTTTCGCCGACCACGCCCCAGTCGAACTTCTTGTAGCCGGTATATTGCAGGCCGTTGATCAGGATGATCATCTGGCCCGGCGTCGCATAGACGAGGCAAATGTCGGGCGGATCGAGCCGGCCGCTCGACAAGGGGCTCACCGCGAGTGCCTGATACTGGCCGAACGGAACCACGTCGAGCGCTTCCTGGCGCTTGCGTGCATCTTCCGCGGTGCCGTGCCAGACGCCGACATAGTTCGCGCCCTCAAGCCATTTCTCGTCCTGCGGCGCGAGGCCGATCACGGCGCGGCACTGCGCACCGACGAGATCGTCGCCGGTGATGCCGACGGTCCATCCCAGGCGCGCGGCCATGCTGACAATCTGGTCGGTGGTATGGACCGCATTCGGCCGCCGGATTTTCGGGATCGCCTCCATGTCCTCAGTGCGCGCGAACAGCTTCATGCCGATCACCGTCGTCTTCAGCCGCAACAGATTGTTGAGGTCTGCGACAATGCCTGCGAGATCGATGGGTTCAGCGGCCTGTTGCTGCATGACGTTCCTCCCGGCCCGGCGATCACGCACCGTGGCGCTTGTTCTCGCTCCCGTTTTAGTCCTTGGCCGGGCCCGGAAGCAACTCGGTGGTCCGGTCCCTGAGGCGATAGACCACGAGGCCGATCCATTCGCGCACCGCGACGTCGGTTCGGCTCAAGCCTTCCACACCCATCTTGGAGAAAGTGTAGAGGGAGCTTGGCCCAACCGCGCGCCAGTCGACGGGATAGGCCTCGACGTCGAACCCGGCCTTGCGAAAGATTCCGACCGAGCGCGGCATGTGAAATGCCGACGTGACCAGAAGCCAGCGCTC
>JAEWBW010000642.1 GCA_023390955.1 Pseudomonadota bacterium | reverse complement strand
TGTTAGGGGTCGTATCGGTTTTTCTCTGGGGTACGGAATGGTGGGCTTTGTGTGTGAGTGTGACTCGCGAGTCACACGTCGGCGCGCCACTCACTTGGCCATCTAAGGGGCTCGTAGGCTCGCCGTCCTGCCTGGCTAACCCCTTCATCTCCGCGTTGTATGAGGGGAACAAAATCGCGCGTGGCGTGTCATCTCCGCTCGCACCTCAGCGTCCGCCTCATTTCGCAAAATAGTCAAATAATATGACTAGTCAGGGCGCATTCTCCGTGAAATAGTCCCGCCCGCCGTCCCCAGAGAGACGGTTCCGGGTGCCATGTTACCGAAGCGCGCCCGAGACAGCACTTGGGAGAAGCGTCCTCATGACCTCGCGGATCGTGGTCATTCCGACCCGGCGGGCTCATTCCAACCACGCCGAAGTGGCCCGCTCGATCGGCATCGACATCATCGCCGGCCGTTATGCGGAGGAGACCCGTTTGCCCGGCGATGCCGAGCTGACGTCGATGTTCGGCGTGTCGCGCCCGGTGTTGCGGGAGAGCGTGAAGACGCTGGTCGCCAAGGGGCTGCTCACCACCAAGGCGCGGGTCGGGACGGTCGTGCGCGAGCGCGATGCCTGGAACATGTTCGACGCCGATGTGCTGGCCTGGCATCTCGACGCCGGCATCGACAAGCGCTTCCTCAATGACCTCGCCGAGATCCGTCTGGCCGTCGAACCGCGCGCGGCGGCGCTCGCCGCCATGCAGCGCTCGGAGGAGGACATCGTCGTGCTTCGCCGCAGCATGCAGCAGATGCGGCACGAAGCCTCCGACTCCGCCGAATTCGCCGATGCCGACCTCGCCCTGCATGTCGCGGTGGCGCGCGCCTCCGGCAATCTGTTCATGCGCTCCATCGGCCATGTCATCGAGGCGGCGCTGCGCGCCTCCTTCCTGCTCAGCGCCCCCGTCGAGATCGATGATCGTGAGACCGTGCTGCTCTGGCACGAGAAAATCGTCGACTCCATCGTGGCCGGCGACCCCGACACCGCATCGGACGCCATGGTGTTCGTCATTCACAACGGCATGAGCCGCCATGAAGGCGCGATGATCGAAACCGCCATGGCTGCGGACTCAGGAGACCCGTCTTGACTGACCTTCGCATCGCCATCGTCGGCTTCGGCAAGATCGCGCGCGATCAGCACGTCGCCGCCATCGCGGCAACGCCAGGCGCGAAACTGACCGCGATCGCCAGCCGCAATGCATCTATTCCGGACCTGCCGCATTTCGCCACCATCGAGGAATTGCTGGCGAACGGCCCGGAGATCGACGCGGTGTCGCTGTGCACGCCGCCTCAGGTGCGGCGCGCGCAGGCGGCCGCGGCACTCGCCGCCGGCAAGCATGTGATGCTGGAGAAGCCGCCCGGTACCAGTGTCACCGAACTCGATCCGCTGATCGCTACCGCGCGCGACAGCAAGCGCACGCTGTTTGCGACCTGGCATTCGCGCCATGCGCCAGCGGTCGAGCCGGCGCGCGAATGGCTGGCCTCGCGCCGCATCTCGTCGGTTCACATCGCCTGGAAAGAGGATGTCCGCGTCTGGCATCCCGGCCAGGCCTGGATCTTCGAGGCGGGCGGGCTCGGCGTGTTCGATCCCGGCATCAACGCGCTCTCGATCCTGACCCGCATCCTGCCGCATCCGGTGTTCATGACGGCGGCCGATCTGTCCTTCCCCGCCAATCGCGACGCGCCGATCGCGGCGAACCTGCGCCTTGCCGACAGCACGGGCCTCTCCATCACCGCCGAGTTTGATTTCCGCCAGACCGGGCCGCAGACCTGGGACATCGTCGCCGAGACAGACCAGGGACGGATGACGCTGTCGCGCGGCGGCCGGCGTCTTGCGGTCGACGGAAAAACCCTCTCCGAAGCGCCGGACCATGAATATCGCGAGCTCTATCAGCGCTTCGTTGAGCTGACTGCAACGGGCGCATCCGACGTCGACCTGACACCGTTCCGCCTCGTCGCCGACGCCTTCATGCTCGGCAAGCGCAACCTCGTCGAACCTTTCGTGGAATGAACATGGCTGCCTCACGCATCTCGAGAGATATTTTTGGAAAGCTGCCGGATGGCCGCGATGTCGAGCGCATCGTCCTGCGCGGGCAGGGCGGCTTTGAAGCGCGCATCATCAACCACGGCGCGGTGCTGCAGGCGCTGGTCGCGGCCGACGCCAAGGGCAATTACGACGATGTCGTGCTCGGCCATGATGCCTTCGCCGGCTATCTCGCCGAGCGCAAGTTTTTGGGCGCGACCGTCGGCCGTTATGCCAACCGCATTGCCGCCGGGCGCTTCGCGCTCGACGGCAAGACCATCGAGCTCGCCGTCAACAACGGACCCAATGCGCTGCATGGCGGTCTGGACGGCTTTGACCGGAAACTGTGGGACATCGTCAGTGTCGATGACGGCGCCGAGCCGGGGGTCACCATGACCTATAGCAGCGCTGACGGCGAGGAGGGCTATCCCGGCCGGCTGGATGTGCGGCTGACCTACAGCATCACCGGACCGTCCGAGCTCTCGCTCGTGATGGAAGCGACCTGCGATCGTCCGACCATCGTCAATCTGACCAATCACAGCTTCTTCAATCTCGAAGGCGCGACGTCAGGAACGCCCATTCTCGACAACAAGCTCACGGTCGCCGCCGATCATTTCCTCGCGATCGACCCCACCGCGATTCCGCTTCCCGGAGCGCCGCGCAGCGTCGACGGCACGCCGTTCGACTTCCGCAGAGCGATGCCGGTCGGCGCTCGCATCCGGCAGAGCGACGAGCAACTGCGCAACGGCCGCGGCTACGACCACACCTATTGCTTCGCAGCCGACGGCAAGCTTAAGCCCGCGGCGCGGCTGGAGGCGCCGGTGTCCGGCCGCGTGCTCGAACTCTCGACCAACCAGCCGGGGCTGCAGGTCTATTCCGGCAACTTCCTCGACGGCACGATCTCCGGCAAGGGCGGCAAGCTGTACCGGCAGTCCGACGCCATGTGCCTGGAGCCGCACATGTGGCCGAACTCGCCGAACCGGCCGGATTTTCCGAGCCCGCGTCTCGCGCCCGGAGGGACCTACCGGCACCACACGGTGTATCGCTTCGGAGTGTCGTCATGAGCGAGCAGGTGCGGACCTCCGTGCTGTGCGCCGAGCAGTGTCATCTTGGCGAAGGCCCGACCTATGATGCGACCACCGACACCGCCTGGTGGTTCGATATCCGTGAAGGCAAGCTGTACGAGGCGCAGCTTGGCAGCGGCAGCATCCGCATTCATGCGCTCGGCCGGATGGCGAGCGCGCTTGGCCGCGTCGATGCCGAGCGCCAGCTGATCGTGGCCGAGGACGGGCTCTACAGCCGCACCGTCGCTGACGGTGCGATGACGCTGCATCTTCCGCTCGAAGCCGACAATCCTACGACGCGGTCGAACGATTGCCGCGTGCACCAGTCCGGCACCTTCTGGATCGGCACCATGGGCCGCAAGGCGGAGCGCGGCGCCGGCGCGATCTACGCATTCCATCGCGGACAGATCGCGACGCTGTATCCGGGCATAAGCATACCGAACTCGATCTGCTTCTCGCCCGACGGCGCCACCGGCTATTTCACCGACACTGCGCGCGGTGTGCTGCACAGTGTGCCGCTCGATCCCGCGACCGGCCTGCCGCGCGGTGAGCCGGACGTGGTGCTGCGCCACACCGGCAAGGGCGGCCTCGACGGCTCGGTGGTCGATGCCGACGGCAACATCTGGAACGCGCGCTGGGGCGCCGGCTCCGTCGACGTCTACACGCCGCACGGCGAGCATCTGCGTTCGTATCCTGTGCCGGCGAAGCAGGGGAGCTGTCCGGCCTTCGTCGGCCGCGACTTCTCGCGCCTGCTCGTCACCTCGGCCTGGCAGGACATGGACGAGGCGGCCCGCGCCGCCGATCCCGAGGCCGGGCGCACGTTCATCCTCGAAGTCGGCGCGCGTGGCCGCGCCGAGCCTGACGTCAAGCTCGCATAGAAATCTCTACCGTAACGACAACGACTGTTATCCAAGGGAGTGAAGCATGCAAAAACTCAAGACGACTGTTCTCGCGCTCGCCGTCGCGGGCGTGGCCGCGATGGCTACATCCGCGCCCTCGCTGGCTCAGGACAAGGCGACGGTGGGCATCGCCATGCCGACCAAATCGTCGGCGCGCTGGATCGACGACGGCAACAACATGGTCAAGGTGCTGAAGGAGCGCGGCTACAACACCGACCTGCAATACGCGGAGGACGACATTCCGAACCAGCTCTCGCAGGTCGAGAACATGGTGACCAAGGGCGCCAAGGCGCTGGTGATCGCCGCGATCGACGGCACCACGCTGTCGGACGTGCTGAAGCAGGCGAAAGCAAAGGCCATCACCGTGATCGCCTATGACCGCCTGATCCGCGGCACGGCGAATGTCGACTATTACGCCACCTTCGACAATTTCCAGGTCGGCGTGCTGCAGGCGGAGACGATCGAGAAGGGCCTCGGCCTCAAGGAGGGCAAGGGTCCCTTCAACATCGAGCTGTTCGGCGGCTCGCCCGACGACAACAACGCCTACTTCTTCTACAACGGCGCGATGTCGGTGCTGAAGCCCTACATCGACAGCAAGAAGCTCGTCGTCGCGTCCGGCCAGATGGGCATGGACAAGGTCGCGACCTTGCGCTGGGACGGCGCCACTGCGCAGGCCCGCATGGACAATTTGCTCAGCGCCTACTACGGCAACAAGAAGGTCAACGCCGTGCTGTCGCCCTATGACGGCCTGTCGATCGGCATCATCTCGTCGCTGAAGGGTGTCGGCTACGGCACCGCCGATCAGCCGATGCCCATCATCAGCGGCCAGGACGCCGAAGTGCCCTCGATCAAGGCGATGATCCGCGGCGACCAGTACTCGACCATCTTCAAGGACACCCGCGACCTCGCCAAGGTGACCGCTGACATGGTCGACGCCGCGCTCGCGGGCAAGCAGGTCACCGTCAACGACACCAAGACCTATGAGAACGGCGTCAAGACGGTCCCGTCCTATCTGCTCAAGCCGGTCGTGGTTTACAAGGACAATTGGGAGAAGGTGCTGGTCGACAGCGGCTATTACAAGAAGGCGCAGTTCCAGTAAGAACGTCTTGCTCTGTCATTCCGGGCGATGCGTAAGCATCGACCCGGAATCTCGAGGTTCCGGGTTCGCCCTTCGGGCGCCCCGGAACGACGGTCTAAACGGAAGAGAATAAGACCATGACGGCAATGCTGGAGATGCGCGGCGTCAGCAAGAGCTTTGCGGGCGTGCAGGCGCTGCGTGATGTGAACTTCTCGGTCGAGGCCGGGCAGATCCACGCGCTGGTCGGCGAGAACGGCGCCGGCAAATCCACGCTGATGAAGGTGCTGAGCGGCGTCTATCCGCATGGCAGCTACGAAGGCACGATCGTCTTCGAGGGCGAGGAGCGGCGCTTCCGCGACATCAACGATTCCGAAGCACTCGGCATCATCATCATCCACCAGGAGCTGGCGCTGATCCCGCTGATGTCGATCGCGGAGAACATCTTCCTGTCGCATCCCCCGTCGAAGCTTGGCGTGATCGATCGCGACGAGGTCTACCGGCGCACGCGGGATCTGTTGGCGCAGGTCGGCCTGAAGGAATCGCCGGATACCCTGATTACCGATCTCGGCGTCGGCAAGCAGCAGCTGGTCGAGATCGCCAAGGCGCTGTCCAAGCGCGTGCGGATGCTGATCCTGGACGAGCCGACCGCCAGCCTCAACGAGGCCGACAGCGCCGCGTTGCTCGACCGGCTGAAAGCCTTTCGCGCGCAGGGCATCGCCTCGATCCTGATCTCGCACAAGCTCAACGAGGTCGCGAAGGTCGCCGATCACATCACGGTGCTGCGCGACGGTCGCACCGTCGACGGCATCGACTGCCGCACCGAGCAGGTCGAGGAAGACCGCATCATCCGCAGCATGGTCAACCGCGATCTCGCCCACCGCTTTCCCGAGCGCAGCGCCGCCATCGGCGAGCATGCGCTCGATGTCGAGAACTGGTCGGTCTATCACCCGATCCATCCCGAGCGGCAGGTGATCAAGAACGTCAACTTCAGCGTGAAGCGCGGCGAGGTCGTGGGCATCGCCGGGCTGATGGGGGCAGGGCGCACCGAGTTCGCGATGAGCCTGTTCGGCCGCTCCTGGGGCACCAGCATTACCGGCCGCATCCGGCTCGACGGTCAGGAGATCGTGCTGCCGAACGTTGGTGCGGCGATCGACGCCGGCCTTGCCTATGTCACCGAGGACCGCAAGCAGCTCGGGCTGATCCTGGCCGACGACGTGCGCAAGAACATTACGCTGGCAAGCCTCGACCAGGTCGCGCCCGGCAAGGTGATCGACGATATCGCCGAGCTGAAGGTCGCCAGCGATTACCGCAACCGCATGAGGATCCGCTGTTCCGACGTCTACCAGGAGGCCGGCCAGCTCTCCGGCGGCAACCAGCAGAAGGTGGTGCTGTCGAAATGGCTGATGACGGACCCGAAGGTCCTGATCCTGGACGAGCCGACGCGCGGCATCGACGTCGGTGCCAAATACGAGATTTACTGTATCATCAACGAGCTGGCCGAGGCCGGGCGGGGTGTCGTGGTGATCTCCTCGGAGATGCCCGAGCTGCTCGGCATCTGCGACCGCATCTGCGTCATGAACGACGGCGCCTTCGTCGGCGAGTTCAGGGGCTCAGAGGCCACGCAGGAAAAGATCATGCGCGCCATCATGCGCAATGAGCGAATTGGTAACGGGAACGGCGTGGCTGCGGCCGCGGAAGTGGGAGGATTGCAGCCATGACCGACAAGACGGTGTCGCTGCCCGAGGAGCGCCGCAGCGGCAGCTTCATCAAGAACAATTTGCGCAATTACGGCATGCTGATGTCGCTGATCGCGATCATGCTGTTCTTCCAGGTCATGACCGGCGGCACGCTGCTGCAGCCGCTCAACCTCACCAATCTGGTGCTGCAGAACAGCTACATCGTGATCATGGCGCTCGGCATGCTGCTGGTGATCGTCACCGGCCATATCGACCTTTCGGTCGGTTCAGTCGCGGGCTTCATCGGCGCGGTCGCCGCGGTGCTGATGGTGAGCTGGAAGATCGACTACACCATCGCCTTCATCGCCTGCCTGCTGCTCGGTGCAGCCATCGGCGCGGCGCAGGGCTATTGGGTGGCCTATTTTGGCATTCCGTCCTTCATCGTGACCCTGGCCGGCATGCTCGTGTTCAAGGGACTTGCGCTGGCGGTACTGCAGGGCCAGTCGCTGGGGCCGTTCCCGCCGACCTTCCAGAAATTGTCCTCGGGCTTCATTCCGGAATTCCTGCCTGATGTCGGCACGCTGCATCCGACCTCGATGCTGATCGGCGCGCTGCTGGCGCTGGCGCTGGTCTATCTCAGCGCAAAGGGTCGCTCGCGCGAGCTGTCGCACGGCATCGAGGTCGAGCCTTATGCGTTCTTCCTGGGCAAGAGCGTCGTGCTGGCCTTGGCGGTGCTCTATTTCACCTATCTGATCGCGACCTATCGCGGCCTGCCCAACGTGCTTGTCATCATGGGTGCGTTGATTGCGCTTTATGGCTTCGTCACCCGCCGCACCGTGGTCGGCCGGCAGATCTACGCGGTCGGCGGCAACGCCAAGGCGGCCAAGCTCTCGGGCATCAAGACCGAGCGGCTGACCTTCCTCACCTTCGTCAACATGGGCGTGCTGGCAGCGCTCGCCGGGCTCGTCTTCGCAGCGCGTCTCAACACGGCAACCCCGAAAGCCGGTCTCGGCTTCGAGCTCGACGTCATCGCCGCCTGCTTCATCGGCGGCGCCTCGGCCTATGGCGGGGTGGGGCGCGTCGGCGGCGCGGTGGTCGGCGCCATGATCATGGGCGTGATGAACAACGGCATGTCCATCCTCGGCATCGGCATCGACTACCAGCAGGTGATCAAAGGGTTGGTCCTGCTCGGGGCGGTGTGCATCGACGTCTATAATCAGCGAAGGTAGACCCTTCAGCGTCTACTGCGTCGTGAACAGCACCACCGCGATCGCGATCGACAGGCCGGTCGCGGAGACCGTCGCCACCGTCGACAGCACGCCCATGCGCTGGAGCGCGATGGCGAACGCGATGATGATGGGGGTTGCGGTCATCAATCCTATCTGTGCGTCGGTCATCGCTCCGTTCCGTGGAACCTTGGGGTAGCGTGTCGTAGCGCGGTGTCGCCGAGCGGATGTTGCGTCGGCGCAAACATTTTTCACGGTGATCCCGCGGTTTGTCCTGCAACAAATTCCCAACTGGAGGCGTGAGCTAAGGCTGGCCGGTGTCCTGATCCGGAAGGCAGATGTCGGCAAGCGCGTGCGAACAACAGGGGACCGGCTGGGGGATTTTGGACGATCTCCCCGGCGATCCCATGATCTGGGTGCTGATCTTCAGCGAGCTCGCCGCCTTCGGCCTGTTTCTCGGTGCCTTCGCGGTCGCCCGCGCAATCAATCCAACGGTCTTTTCTGCCGGGCAGGCCGAGCTCGATTCGACGCTCGCGGGCCTCAACACGCTCGTGCTGGTGACCAGCGGCTGGGCGGCAGCCCGGGCGACGAAGGCGGCGCGCGCCGAACGGCGGCCAGTGGCGCGAGGCTGGCTTCTCGGCGCCATGGCGCTCGGGGCTCTCTTCATCGCAATCAAACTGTTTGAATATGCCGGGGAGATCGGCCGTGGCGCTGGTCTCGAGTCGAGCCCGTTCTTCACGCTCTACTTCCTCCTGACCGGCTTCCATCTCCTGCATGTCGGTCTCGGTATCATCATCCTTGCGGTGGTCTGCCGCCGCGCCGAGATAACCGGCGTCGAGACCGGAGCCGCGTTCTGGCACATGGTCGACCTGGTCTGGATCGTCATGTTCCCGATTCTCTATCTGGTGCGATGATGCCCGATCGCCTCGACCTCACCTGGATATTGCTGATCGGCGTCGCGCTCGCGACCATTCTGGTGCCGCCGTTGATGCCGCGGCCGCTGCTCGGCAATGCCGCGCTGCTTGCCTTCGCCGCGATCAAGGGCCGCCGCATCGTGCTCGATTTCCTCGATCTGCGCGCCGCGCCGCCGCTCTGGCGCGGCATCGTCAGCGCATGGATCGTCACCGTGCTGCTGTTCGCCTGGCTCGCCTCCGCCATCGTCGCGCTGATCTGACGCCGAAGCCCGCGCTCATTGCGCCGCGACAAAGACCCGCCGGCGCCGATCGGCAAGATACAGCATCACAAGTGTTTCACCTCACGACTCCAAACGAAAAGGATTGGCAATGGCTGAACGCCTGACCAAGTCGGCCGCGCGAAACGTCTTCTACGGCGGCTCGGCCTTTTTCTTCGCCATCTTCATCGGGCTGACGGCGCACAGCCATTACTACATGGCGACGACCTCGACGGACGCGAAGACGCTGACCTCGTCGGTCGCGCGCGGCAAGCATGTCTGGGAAAAGCATTCCTGCATCAACTGCCACACGCTGCTGGGCGAGGGCGCCTATTTCGCGCCCGAGGTCGGCAATGTCTGGGATCGCTGGGGCGGCAATGAGGATCCGGCCGCTGCACGCGAGACGCTGAAGGGCTGGATGCAGTCGCAGCCTTCGGGCGCGGAGGGACGGCGGCAGATGCCGCAGTTCAACCTCACCGACCAGGAGCTGAACGACCTCGCCGACTTCCTGGAATGGACCAGCAAGATCAAGCGCCAGGAATGGCCGCCGAACAAGGCCGGCTGACGCGCTTTTCGATTTCAAGAGAGAGAACCCCGAGATGAAATATCAGACCCAGAAAGTCGCGATGCTGTACTTCTACGGCGCGCTGACCCTGTTCCTGGCGCAGGTGATCTTCGGCCTGCTGGCCGGAACCATCTACGTCCTGCCCAATACGCTGTCGGTGCTGTTGCCGTTCAACGTCGTCAGGATGATCCACACCAACGCGCTGATCGTGTGGTCGCTGATCGGCTTCATGGGCGCGACCTATTATCTCCTGCCGGAGGAAACCGAGAACGAGCTGTTCAGCCCGCTGCTCGCGAAAATACAGTTCTGGATGTTCTTTGGCGCTGCCGGCGTCGCCGTGGTCGGCTATCTCTTCCACTACCACGAGGGCCGCGAGTTCCTCGAGCAGCCCTTCATCATCAAGGTCGGCATCGTCGTCGTCTGCCTGATGTTCCTGTTCAACGTCACCATGACGGCGCTGAAGGGACGCAAGACCACGGTGACCAACATCCTGCTGTTCGGGCTGTGGGGCGTTGCGATCTTCTTCCTGTTCGCCTTCTACAACCCGGTCAATCTCGCGGTCGACAAGATGTATTGGTGGTACGTCGTCCATCTCTGGGTCGAGGGCGTCTTGGAGCTGATCATGGCCTCCGTGCTCGCCTATCTCATGATCAAGCTCAACGGCATCGATCGCGAAGTCGTCGAGAAGTGGCTCTACGTGATCATCGGCCTTGCGCTGTTCTCCGGCATCCTCGGCACCGGCCATCACTTCTACTGGATCGGCGCGCCCGGCTACTGGCAGTGGATCGGCTCGCTGTTCTCCACGCTCGAGGTGGCGCCGTTCTTCACGATGGTGATCTTCACGGTGCAGATGACTTGGAAGGCCGGCCGCAAGCATCCGAACCGCGCTGCGCTGTTGTGGTCGGTCGGCTGCTCGGTGATGGCGTTCCTCGGCGCCGGCGTGTGGGGCTTCCTGCACACGCTGTCATCGGTGAACTACTACACGCACGGCACGCAGGTCACCGCCGCGCACGGCCATCTCGCCTTCTTCGGCGCGTATGTGATGCTCAATCTTTCCGTCATGGCCTACGCGATCCCGCAGATCAAGGGACGCGCGCCCTATAACCAGTGGCTGTCGATGACGAGCTTCTGGATCATGTGCACGGCGATGATGGTGATGACCTTCGCGTTGACGTTTGCCGGCATTGTCCAGGTCCACCTGCAGCGCGTGCTCGGCCAGAGCTACATGGACGTGCAGGACCAGCTCGCGATGTTCTACTGGGTCCGGCTCGGCTCCGGTGTGTTCGTCGCGATCTCCGCGCTGATGTTCGTCTGGGCGGTGCTGGTGCCGGGCCGCGAGAAGCAGGCGACCATCCCCGCCGCGCTGCAACCCGCCGAGTAGGCGAGACCGGCGGCCGCGGACGTCGCGGCCGCCGCCCCAATGGAATTCGGAGAGAGATCATGAAGACTGCCCTGCATGCCGTGACGGCGCCCGCGCCGGCACTGCCGGCCTATGTTCCTAGCGGCAACGAATGCGTGCTGTTCGAACACGCCTGGCGCAATCGCCTGCCGGTCCTGCTGAAGGGGCCGACCGGCTGCGGCAAGACCCGCTTCGTCGCGCACATGGCGGCGCGGCTGAAATTGCCGCTGCACACGGTGGCCTGTCACGACGATCTCACCGCCGCCGATCTCACCGGCCGCTACCTCCTGAAGGGCGGCGACACCGTGTGGACCGATGGGCCGCTGACGCGCGCGGTGCGCGAAGGCGGCATCTGCTATCTCGACGAAGTAGTGGAGGCGCGCAAGGACGTCACCGTCGTCCTGCATCCGCTCACCGACGATCGCCGCATCCTGCCGCTGGAGCGGACCGGCGAGGAGCTCGCCGCGCCCGACAGCTTCATGCTCGTGGTCTCCTATAACCCCGGCTACCAGACGCTGCTCAAGGCGCTGAAGCCGTCGACGCGGCAGCGCTTTGTTGCGATCGAGTTCGGTTTTCTGCCGCCGGAGCAGGAGATCGCGGTGGTCGCCGCTGAAAGCGGGCTCGCGCCCGACTACGTGCGCCCGCTGGTCGTGCTGGCCGGCCGGCTGCGCGCGCTCAAGGGCCATGATCTGGAGGAGGGCGTCTCGACTCGCCTCGTCGTCTATTGCGCCACGCTGATTGCGGCCGGTGCTTCGATCGCCGACGCCGTGCTGGCCGGCATGATCGAACCGCTCACCGACGATGCCGACGTCAAGGCCGCGCTGCTCGACGTCGCGCGTGCCGTGATCGCGTGAGGGGTGAGAAATGCTCGACTTCCTCGAACTGGAGGAGACGGTCGGTCGCGCCTGGCACCGGATGGTCGGAGGCACCGCAAGCTATCCGGTTCATGACGACTACGCGGTCACGCTGTCCGAGCTGAGGGGGCGGATCGCGGTGATGTTCCGCGCGCTCGGTGGCGAGACCGGCGTGCAGATCGCGAGCGCGGGTGCGCGAAAGTCGGGACACCGGCTCGGCTGGCGGCAACGCATCGGCCTCGGCGACGAGCGTCTCGAGCAGCCGGGCCGCGACGCAGCCACCATCTTCCTGCCCGACCGCATCGCGATCTTCGCGGACCGCGAGCTCAACGCGAGTCTCTATCGCTGGCTCGCGGCGTGGTTCGCGGCCGCTCCCCTCGAGACCATCGCAGAGGCCGATCCGCTCCGGCGCGATCTGCTGGTCCTGCGTCGCGCCGCCGAGACGGCGGTCTGGGTGCTCACGCAATTTCCCGGTCTTGCCGAAGACTATGCGAAGCTCGCGCAAGCAACCGCGATGGCGCGGCCAAACCGCCCATTGCCACGGCTCGAGCAGGACATGGAGCAGATCGTGCTCGCGCTGCTCGGCGTCGATACGCCTCCCGCGGGCAGCTTGTGGCCGGCGATGATGGGGACGGGGACGCTGCCGGACAAGGCGCCGCCCGGCTATCATGCGATCCTGCCATGCCCGCTCTGGGGCGATTGCTGGATGCGCGAGCTGTCGCCGGCGCATGCGGGCGAGGACGAG
>JAEWBW010000613.1 GCA_023390955.1 Pseudomonadota bacterium | reverse complement strand
TCGCGGCTCAGCTTCAGATCGGTCACGTCGAGCACGACGTGGCTGGAGCGGATGATGTTGAACGGCGGCTCGAAGATATGTTGCGGTACGGGCATTGCGTTTCCCCTGTCATTCCGGGGCGGCTCGTGAGAGCCGAACCCGGAATCCATCGTGCAGCTGAATTGGTGGAGGAATGGATTCCGGGTTCGCGCTTCGCACGCCCCGGAATGACCGTTTCCTAAATTCCCAGTTTCTGGATCTTGTGCGTGCCCCGCGCCAGCGAGACGTGCTTGGTTTCCATGTAGAAGTCGAACGAGTAGTCGCCGCCGTCGCGGCCGATTCCGGAGGCCTTCATGCCGCCGAACGGCGTCGGCAGATGGCGGACGTTTTCCGAGTTCAGCCAGATCATGCCGGCCTCCAGCGCATCAGCCACACGGAGTGCACGGCCCATGTCGTTGGTCCAGACATAGCCGGTCAGGCCATAGCGGATGTCGTTGGCGATCGCGATGGCGTCGGCCTCATCCTTGAACGGCAGCACGGTGAGGAAGGGGCCGAACACCTCCTCCTGCGCCACGCGCATCTTGCCGGTCGCCCCGGTCACCAGCGTCGGCTCGACATAATGGCCACCGCCCGGTCCGTCAAAAGCCTTGCCGCCCACGGCGATGGTCGCGCCGTCGCTGCGGGCGACGTCGAAATAGGAGCAGACTTTTGCCAGGTGCCGTTCGTGGATCAGCGGCCCGATCTCGGTGGCGGGATCGAGGGGATGACCGACTTTCAGTGCCTTCACGCGCGCGGTCAGCTTCTCGATGAATTTTTCCGCGATGTTTTGCTGGATCAGCAGGCGGCTCGACGATGTGCAGCGCTCGCCGTTGAGCGAGTAGATCATGAACACGACGGCATCGAGCGCACGGTCGAGATCGGCATCGTCGAACACGATCACGGGGTTCTTGCCGCCGAGCTCGAAATGCACGCGCTTCAGCGTCGGTGCGCCCTGGACCATGATGGCGGACCCCGTCGCGCTCTCGCCGACGAAGCCGATCGCCTTGATCGCGGGATGCTCGGTCAGGGCCTTGCCGGCTTCTTCACCGAGGCCGTGCACGGTGTTGAGCACGCCGTCGGGCACGCCGGCTTCCTTCACGAGCCGTGACAGAATGGAGGCCGTGACCGGCGACCATTCGGCGGGCTTGTGCACGACGGTGCAACCGGCAGCCAGGGCAGGGGCGATCTTCCAGGTCGAGAGCATGAACGGCGTGTTCCACGGCGTGATCACGCCGACGGGACCGATCGGCACGCGGGTCGAGACGTTCCAGTGCTCGTCGCTGGGGGTGTTGAGGCCGTCGCGGGCTTCTGCGCATTTGTCAGCAAAGAAGCGGAAGTTCTCGGCCGCGCGGATCGCGGCCTTGGCCATGAAGCGGTAGGCCTGGCCGGTGTCGATGCATTCGAGCACGGCGATGTCGTCGGCATTGTCCTCGATGGCATCTGCCACGCGATGCAGCAGCTTGCGCCGCATCGCCGGTCCCATGTCGCGCCAGGTCTTGAAGGCGAGGGCGGCCGACGTCGCGGCTGCATCGATATCCTCGGCGTTGCCGCGGGCAACGCTGGCGAGCGTCGCGCCATCGATCGGCGATTTCGTCTCAAAGGTCTCGCCGGAGATCGCAGGGACGGTCTTGCCGTCGATCAGATGGCCGATGCCGTCGGCCCGCAGCTTCTTCAGCAGCGGCGCCGCGCGGTCGCGGTTGGCCTGGAAGATATCGCCTTTGGGTGAGGGCTTATCCATGGGCGGTCTCCACCTTCAGGGCTTCGTGGATGTTATTGCGCTTCCAGCTCGTTTCCTTGTCGTTGATCTGCATGTCGAACGACAAAGCGAACTTGCCGGCGGCGAAGACGGAATCGAGATGTTTCGACAGCGCCTCGAACACATGCTCGCCGGCTTTCTTGCGGGTGGCGAGGTCGCGGCCTTCGCCGAGACGCAGCACCATGTCGAGGAAGGAAAAATCCTTGCGGCCGTCGGCGATCGCGTAGTGCTCGCACCTGACGGCGCGGACGCGGATGCCGCCGAGCGGGAAGATGCCGGTCTCGACCGCCGCCTTGCGCACGACCTCGCACACCTTGCCCATGTCGAGCTGGCCGTCGAGATTGGCCGAATATTCGATGGTGAAATGCGGCATCGTCGTTCCGCTCCCTGTGATTTTTCTTGTCGCTCAGGCGAAGTAGCAGCTCACCGAGCCATAGGCGCCATAGTCGGCCTGAATTGTGTCGCCCTTGCGGGTCTCGATCGGGCGGATGAAGGAGCCGGCGAGCACGATCTGCCCCGGCTCGAGCGCAAGGCCAAGCGGCGCGATCTTGTTGGCGAGCCAGGCAACGGAGGTGGCGGGATGGTTGAGCACGCCGGCGGCGAGACCCGTTTCCTCGAGCTGGCCGTTCCTGAAGCACAGCGCGCCGATCCAGCGCAAATCCGCATCCAGCGGACGGATCGGCCGTCCCCCGAGCACGATGCCGGCGTTCGCGGCATTGTCGGCGATGGTGTCGTAGATCTTGCGCGTCGCCTTGGTCTTGGGATCGACGCGCTCGACCCGCGTGTCCAGAATCTCCAGCGCCGGCACCACGAAGTCGGTGGCGTTGAGCACGTCGAACATCGTGCAGTCGGGGCCGGACAGCCGCTTGCTCATGACGAAAGCGAGCTCGGCCTCGACGCGTGTGGCGATGAAGCGATCGGTCGGGACGAGGCCGCCGTCGGCAAAGAACATGTCGTCGAGCAGCACGCCGGAATCCGGCTCGTCGATGTTCAGCGCGCTCTGCATCGCCTTCGAGGTCAGGCCGATCTTGTGGCCCTTGACGACGCGCCCCTCGGCGATCTTGAGGTCGACCCACGCCTTCTGAATCGCGTAAGCATCGGTGATGGTGATCGCAGGGTATTCCTGCGAGAGCTGGCGTATCTGCGTGCGGCTCTTCTCGGCCTGGTGCAGCCGGTTCGCGCAGCTCGTGATGTCGTCGTTGGAAAGCGCCATCTGGATCACACAGAATGAGGGTGCGGGGAGATAATTAACATGTTAAGTGAATTCGTCAAATCGAATTCTCCCGTGCTGCACTGCAAACGTTTCGGCGAGCGAGGACAGGGCATTTCCTCATGACGAAGAAGAAACCGACGGAGCCGAACGGCAACGGGCCCGCCGCCCGGCAGGTGCCGATGCGCGACTTCTCGCGCTCGCTGCCGATGTCGCTGCTCAGGGCGCGCGAAGCGGTGATGCGACAATTTCGCCCGTCACTCCGCCAGCACGGCCTCACCGAACAGCAATGGCGCATCCTGCGCGCGCTCGCGGCGATCGATGCGGTCGAGGTCACGGAGCTGGCGCGCACCGCCTTTCTGCTGGGGCCAAGCCTGTCGCGCATCCTGCGCGATCTCGAAGCGCGGCATTTGATCGAGCGCAAGACCGCGAAAGAGGATCAGCGCCGCAGCGTGGTCTCGATCTCCGAGAAGGGCGTGAAGCTGATGGCCGCGGTCGCGCCGACCTCGGAGTATATCTACGCCGAGATCACACAGCGTTTTGGCGCCCGCAAGCTCGCGGAGCTGCAGGACATGCTAGCCGACCTCGAGCAAAGTCTCGCCGGCCTCGGTGGCACTGAGGAGACACTTGCCGAGGAGTGAAAGCTGATATGCGCGCGCGGGGCGGCCAGAACCATGGACATCCCGCCGTTTTTTCGCTCAAGTGCCGCCCAAGCCGGTCACCCCAAAATCGGCGCCGGGACGGATGATGCCGCAGCTCTGCTGGCCCATTCGACAGGGAACAGGGAGAGGCAGACAGGCCGTCATGGTCACCATTCAGGTCCAGAATCTGATCGACTTCGTCGCGGACGTCTTTGCCCATGCCGAGTCGTCGCCGGACGAGGCGCGGCGCATCGCGACCTATCTGACCACCGCGAATCTCACCGGCCATGACAGCCACGGCGTGATCCGCGTCCCCGTCTACGTCAGGTGGAAGAAGACCGGGAATGTGGTGCCGAACCAGACCGCCGAAATCGTGCTCGACACGCCTTCGCTCGCCGTGGTCGACGGCAAGTTCGGCTACGGCCAGACCGTGACGCCGCAGGCGGTGAAGATCGGCATCGAGAAATGCAGGAAGGCCGGGCTTGCCGCGGTTGCGCTGCGCAATGCGGGCCATATCGGCCGTGTCGGCGATTGGGCCGAAATGGCCGCGGCCGAAGGGCTGGTGTCGGTGCACTTCGTGAATGCCGCAGGCTCGCTGCTGGTGGCGCCGTTCGGTGGCGTCGAGAAGCGCCTGTCGACCGCGCCGTACTGCGTCGGTATCCCGCGGCCGGGCCAGGATCCGATCGTGCTGGATTTCGCGACCTCCATTGTCGCCGAAGGCAAGGTGCTGGTCGCAAGCCGCGGCGGCAAGAAGCTGCCCAAAGGCGCGCTGGTCGATGCCGACGGAGCGAAGAGCCGTCCGTGCTGTATGGGCCGTTCACGCCGGATGGCCCGCGCGACCACACCAAGGGCACCGGCGCGATCCGCGCCTTCGGCGAGCACAAGGGTTCGGGGCTCGCCTTCATTTGCGAGCTGCTTGGCGGTGCGTTGACGGGAACCGGTGCGACCTCGGGCGGGCGGCGTTTTGCCAACGGCATGCTGGCGATCTATATCGACCCCAAGGTGGTCGACACGTCAAAACTGTTCGATGACGAAGTGTCGCGCTATGTCGATTTCATCCGGGATACAAAGCCGATGGCGGGCGTCGACCAGGTGCTGATTCCCGGCGATACCGAGCGGAAAACCCGGGCCGATCGCACCAGGAATGGCGTCCCCTTGCCGGATGACACCTGGGCGGCGATAGTGAATACAGCCCGCGAGGTCGGCGTCAGCGAGGTCAGCATTCAAAGGGCGACCAGCTAGATTGATTTCGTCATTGCGAGGAGCTCGTGAGCTCCGAAGCAATCCAGAGTGTTTCGGCAGAGAGATTCTGGATTGCTTCGCTTCGCTCGCAATGGCGGCAAACGGTGACAACCAAGATGGAAGAGAACGTGGCGAACAAGGTCAAGGAAATCTGGAAGTCGGGCAAGGCCGTGGTGAACGCGTGGCTTGCGATCCCCTCGGGCTTTTCGGCCGAGATGGTGGCGCAATGCGGCTTCGACAGCGTCACGGTCGACATGCAGCACGGCGTGCAGGATTACCTGTCGATGGTGCAGTGCTTCCAGGCCATGGACAAGCATCCGGTGACCCCGATGGTGCGCGTGCCCTGGAACGAGCCCGGCATCATCGGCAAGGTGCTCGACGGCGGCGCCTATGGCGTGATCTGCCCGATGGTCAACACCGCGCAGGAAGCCAAGAACCTCGTTTCCTATTCGAAGTATCCGCCGCAGGGCGTCCGCTCCAACGGTCCGATCCGCGCCGGCATGTACGGCACCGCGGGCTCGTATCAGAAGACCGCGAATGACGACATCGCGCTGCTGCCGATGATGGAAACCAAGACCGCTGTCGAGAACATGGAAGCGATCCTCGACGTCGAAGGACTCAGCGGCGTTTATATCGGTCCGTCCGATCTCGGCTTCTCCTACGGCCTCGAGCCGAAGCTCGACCGCAGCGAGCCGGAGATCCTCGCGATCTACGAGAAGATCATCAAGGAATGCGCCAAGCGCAACCTTTACCCCGGCATCCATTGCAGCGGCGCCGAGGGGGCTGCGCGCGCCATCAACATGGGCTTCAAGCTCGTGACGCTGTCGAACGAGGTCGGCCTGATGACGACCTATGCCAAGATGCAGGTCAACGCGACCCGCAAGGACTCCGGCGGCAAGGCCTGATCTTTCTTTGATTGGGGAATGGGGAGTAGCGAAGACGCTGCTCCCCATTTCCATTCGCAACGCGCTACACCTATTCGTCTGAGGAGATACCCATGACCGTCAGCCCCATCATCCGCCTGCATGCCGACGATGGCGTTCTGATCGCGCGCGCGAGCCTGCCGCCGGGAACGGTGGTGGCCGACGGCGTCACCACGGTCGAGCGTATTCCCTCCGGGCACAAGGTCGCGATCAAGCCGATCGCGGTCGGCGAGCCTGTCAAGCGCTACGGCCAGATCATCGGCTTTGCCACCGCGCCGATCGCGCCGGGCCAGCACGTGCACACGCAGAATTGCGGCATGGGCGACTTCGCCAAGGACTACGCCTTCTGCGCGGACGTCAAGCCGACGCCGAATTTCGATCTGCCGGCGACCTTCGAAGGCATCCGACGCCCCGACGGCCGCGTCGCCACGCGCAATTATATCGGCATCCTCACCTCGGTGAATTGCAGCGCCCATGTCGCGAGCCTCGTCGCCGATGTCTTCAAGAAGAATCCCTTCACCGGCGAAAATCCGCTGGCTGACTTCCCGAATGTCGACGGTGTGGTCGCGCTGACCCACAAGACCGGTTGCGGCATGACGCAGGACGAGCCGCTGGCGCTGCTTCGCCGCACGCTTGGCGGCTACGCGCGGCACGTGAATTTCTCCAACGTGATCGTGCTCGGCCTCGGCTGCGAGGTGAACCAGATCGGCGGCCTGATGGAAGAGCAGAAGCTTGCCGGCCGGTTGCGAGCGATGGACATCCAGGAAGTCGGCGGCACCCGCAAGACGATGGAGGCGGGCGTTGCCTTCGTGCGCGAGACCCTGGCCGATGCCAACAAGGTCAAGCGCGAGTCCGTGCCCGCGAGCGAGTTGACGGTGGCGCTGCAATGTGGCGGCTCGGATGGCTATTCCGGCGTGTCGGCCAATCCGGCGCTGGGCGCCGCCAGCGATCTCATCGTGCGCCATGGCGGCACGGTGATCCTGTCCGAGACGCCCGAGACCTACGGCGCCGAACATCTTCTGACGCGCCGAGCCGTCAGCCGCGAGGTTGGCGAAAAGCTCGTCGATCTCATGCGCTGGTGGGAAGAGTACACCGAGCGCGAAGGCGCCGAGATGAACGCCAATCCGAGCCCGGGCAACAAGGCCGGCGGCCTCACCACCATTCTCGAGAAGTCGCTGGGTGCGATGGCCAAGGCCGGCACCACCAATCTCGTCGATGTCCTGCGCTATGCCGAGCCGGTCACCAAGAAGGGTTTTGTCTTCATGGACACGCCCGGCTACGACCCCGTCGCGGCTACCGGGCAGGTCGCGGGCGGCGCCAATCTGGTCTGCTTCACGACGGGGCGCGGCAGCGTGTTCGGCTGCAAGCCCGCGCCCTCGATCAAGCTTGCGACCAACACGACCATGTACAAGCGCATGGAAGACGATATGGACGTCAATTGCGGCAACATCCTCGAGGGCGAGGAGAGTGTCCAGGAGTGCGGCCAGCGCATCTTCGAGCTTATCCTCAAGACCGCATCGGGGCAGCCGACCAAGAGCGAAAGTTTCGACTTCGGCGGCGCCGAGTTCGCGCCCTGGGTGCTCGGCGCGACGATGTGACGTGACGTCTTGCCCGTGCCCTAGGCACGGGCTGCCCTTTGTTGGTGCTTGATCGTGACGATGCCAGGTGTTCTGCTCAAAAAAGCTGCTGGAGCACCGCATCCGTGTCGATCTACGTCGCATTGCATCACGTCACGCATTACAAATACGACCGTCCGATCGATCTTGGCCCGCAGACCATCCGCTTGCGGCCGGCGCCGCACACGCGCACGCCGATCCTGAGCTATTCGCTCAAGGTCACGCCATCCAATCATTTCGTGAACTGGCAGCAGGATCCGCAAGGCAACTGGCTGGCGCGCTACGTCTTTCCGGAGAAGACGACCGAGCTGAAGTTCGAGGTGGATTTCACGGCGCAGATGACCGTGGTCAATCCGTTCGACTTCTTTGTCGAGCCCTATGCCGACAGCTTTCCGTTCGAGTATCCTAAGGATTTGAAGACCGAGCTCGCGCCCTATCTCGAGACCATCGCGCCCGGTCCTGAATTCGCAAAATATCTCGCGACGATTCCGCGCGAGGCCGACAACACCGTCAACTTCCTGGTCGACCTCAATCGCGCGTTGCGCGAGCGCGTCAGCTACGTCATCCGCATGGAGCCCGGCGTGCAGACGCCGGAGGAGACGCTGGCCTTGGCCGCCGGTTCTTGTCGCGACTCCGCATGGCTCCTGATTCAGACGCTGCGTCATCTCGGTCTCGCCGCGCGCTTCGTCTCCGGCTATCTCATCCAGATCCGTCCCGACATCGACCCGATCGAAGGACCGCCCGAGGTCGAGAGCGATTTTACCGACCTGCATGCCTGGGCCGAGGTCTATCTGCCGGGCGCCGGCTGGATCGGGTTTGACGCCACCTCCGGCATGTTGGCGGGTGAGGGGCACATCCCCGTCGCCGCCACGCCCCATTATCGCTCAGCCGCGCCGATCTCGGGCGGCGCCAGCTTTGCCGAAGTCGAGTTCAGTTTCGACATGAGCGTCCGCCGCATCCGCGAGGCGCCGCGTATCACGAAGCCGTTCTCCGACGAGAGCTGGACCAGGCTCGACGCGCTCGGCGAGCAGGTCGACGGCGATCTCGCCGCGCAGGACGTGCGGCTGACCATGGGCGGCGAGCCGACCTTCGTCTCGGTCGACGATCTCGAAGCGGCCGAATGGAATACGGAGGCCGTCGGTCCCACCAAGCGCGCGCTCGCCGACGATCTGATCCGCCGCCTGCGTACGCGCTTCGGCGAAGGCGGCCTGCTGCATTACGGCCAGGGCAAATGGTATCCTGGCGAAAGCCTGCCGCGCTGGGCTTTTGGCTTGTACTGGCGCAAGGACGGCGTGCCGATCTGGAAGAACGCCGACCTCATCGCAAAGATCGAGAATCCGCGGCCGGCGCAGGTCGAGGACGCCGACGACTTCATGCAGGGCACGGCGGCGCGGCTCGGGCTCGATCCCGGCTACATCATGCCGGCCTATGAGGACACGGCCTATTGGCTGCTGAAGGAGGCCGAGCTTCCCGTCAACGTCGATCCGTCCGATTCAAAGCTGTCCGATCCCGAGTCACGCGCGCGCATGGCGCGGGTGTTCGATCAGGGCCTGCGCACGCCACGCGGGTTCGTGCTGCCGGTGCAGCGCTGGAACGCGCCGCCGCGCTGGCGCAGCGAGCGCTGGCAGCTCCGGCGCAACCATCTGTTCCTGACGCCGGGCGATTCACCGCTGGGGCTGCGCCTGCCGATCGGCTCACTCGGCTACGTCCCGCCCAATCAATATCCCTACATCGTCGAGCGCGATCCGATCGAGACGCGGGGCAGGCTGCCGGTCGTCACACTCGCGGTGCGCCAGAAGCCGCCGCCGCCGCGCGCCGCGCCCGAGCATCTCAACACCTCGATCCCGGTCCGCACCGCGTTGTCGATCGAAGTCCGCGATGGCGTGATCTGCGCCTTCATGCCGCCGGTCGAGCGCATCGAGGATTATCTCGAGTTGGTCGCAGCCGTCGAGGCGACCGCCGAGGAGATGCAGCTCCAGGTTCACGTCGAGGGCTATCCGCCGCCGTTCGATCCGCGCATCGAGGTCATCAAGGTGACGCCCGATCCCGGCGTGATCGAGGTCAACGTCCAGCCGGCACAGAGCTGGCGTGACGCGGTCGATATCACGGTCGGGCTTTACGAGGATGCGGCGAAGATTCGTCTCGGCGCCAATCGCTTTCTCGTCGATGGCCGTCACACCGGCACCGGTGGCGGCAACCACGTCGTTGTCGGCGGCCTCAGCCCGGCGGATTCTCCGTTCCTGCGCCGGCCCGATCTATTGAAGAGCCTCGTGCTGTACTGGCAGCGTCATCCGTCGCTGTCCTATTTCTTCTCCGGCCTGTTCATCGGCCCGACCAGCCAGGCGCCGCGCATCGACGAAGCCCGCCACGACAGCATCTATGAGCTCGAGGTCGCGCTCTCGCAGGTGCCGCCGCCGGGCTACCATGTGCCGCTGTGGGTGGTGGACCGGCTGTTCCGGCATCTGCTCGTCGATATCACGGGCAACACCCACCGCGCCGAGATCTGCATCGACAAGCTCTATTCGCCGGATGGTCCGACCGGCCGGCTCGGCCTTGTCGAATTCCGCGCGCTCGAGATGCCGCCCGATCCGCGGATGTCGCTGGCGCAGCAGCTGTTGATCCGCGCGCTGATCGCAAAGCTCTGGCGCGAGCCGCAGCAGGGCAAGTTCGTGCGCTGGGGCACCGCGTTGCACGACCGCTTCATGCTGCCGCATTTCATCTGGCAGGACTTTCTCGACGTGCTCGGCGAGCTGAAGCAGTCCGGTTATCCGTTCGAGCCGGAATGGTATTTTGCGCAGCTCGAGTTTCGCTTCCCCGCCTTCGGCCGCGTCCACCATGGCGGCGTGACGCTGGAGCTGCGGCAGGCGCTCGAGCCCTGGCATGTGCTCGGCGAGGAAGGCTCGGCCGGCGGCACCGTTCGCTATGTCGATTCCTCCGTCGAGCGCCTCCAGGTGAAGGCGGAGGGTTTTGTCGAGGGCCGCCACATCGTGACCTGCAACGGCCGCCGCTTGCCGATGACCTCGACCGGCCGGCCGGGCGAGGCGGTCGCCGGCGTCCGCTTCAAGGCCTGGCAGCCGGCCTCCGGCCTGCATCCGACCATTCCGGTCCACGCGCCCCTGACCTTTGATCTCATCGACACCTGGAACGGCCGCTCGCTCGGCGGCTGCGTCTATCACGTCGCTCATCCCGGCGGGCGCAACTACGACACCAAGCCGGTCAACACCTACGAGGCCGAGGCGCGGCGGCTGGCGCGCTTCCAGGACCATGGCCACACGCCGGGCCTGGTCCAGCCGCCCCCCGAGGAACGCACAATTGAGTTCCCGCTGACCCTCGACTTGCGCACGCCGCTCCTGCATTGAGTAGGATGATGGGGCAGGGAGCCGTGGATGGGCGAAGGCGCGAAAGAGGGGACTGGCAAGGCCGGCGCTGAGCGCCAGGGTCAACGCGATGGCCAGCGCCGCGCCGCGCAATGGGTCCGCGACTATCGCCGGCTGCCCGGCATTCCCGATGAGTTCCTGGAGACCGACGGTGTCCCGCGCCCGGTCTGGAATCGCTTCTTCGACGCTTTCGGCGCGCTCCCGCCCGAGGAAACCGAGCGCCGCTTCGCCATGGCCGACCGCCATCTGCGCGAGGCCGGGGTCACCTATCGTGCGCCCGGCGAGAGCGCCGACCGGCCGTGGGCGCTGAGCCATCTGCCGCTCCTGATCGACGAGGCCGACTGGGCGCAGCTTTCCGCCGGCATCACGCAGCGCGCCGAGCTGCTCGAAATGATTCTGCGCGACATCTATGGCGAGGGACGCCTCGTCGCCGAGGGCGCGCTGCCGGCCGCCGCGATCGCGGGCAGTCCGGAATATCTGCGCGCCGTTTGCGGCGTGCCGCCGCCGGGCGGGCGTTACCTCTCGATCTATGCCGCCGATGTCGGCCGCGGTCCCGACGGGCGCTGGTGGGTGCTCGGGGACCGCACGCAGGCGCCGTCGGGTGCGGGCTATGCGCTGGAAAACCGCCTGGTGCTGTCGCGCGCCTTCTCCGATCTCTACAAGTCGATGAACGTTTCGCGCGTCGCGCCGTTCTTCGAGGCGTTTCGCGATGGCCTGCGCGCCGGCGCCGATCGCGACGAGCCGCGCATCGGCGTGCTCACGCCCGGCGCCTTCAGCGAGACCTATTTCGAGCACGCGACGCTGGCGCGCTATCTCGGCTTCCTGCTGGTCGAGGGTGACGACCTTGCGGTCAGCGAGAACCGCGTCCACATCCGCACCGTCGCCGGCCTGAAGCGGCTCGACGTGCTGCTGCGCCGTGTCGATTCCAACTCGCTCGATCCGCTCGAACTCGATGCCTCCTCGCGCCTCGGCGTGCCCGGCCTGATCGACGTGCTGCGGAAGGACGGCGTCGTCGTCGCCAATATGCCGGGCTCAGGCGTGCTGGAAGCGCGCGCGCTGCTCGGCTTCCTGCCGGCGCTGAGCCGCCGCCTGCTCGGCGAAGAGCTGAAGATGCCGCACATCGCGACCTGGTGGTGCGGCCAACGCGCGGCGCGCGACGAGGTGCTGTCGCGGCTCGACGAGGTCGCGATCGAAGGCGCCTATCGTCGCGGCGTGCCCGGCTTCGACAACAACGGCCCGGTGCTCGCGAGCCAGCTCGATGCGTCCGAGCGCAAGCGCCTGGCCGAGTCCATCGCCGCGCGCGGCATGGATTATGTCGGCCAGGAAGTGGTGCGGCTCTCGACCATGCCGGTGTGGGAGCGGGGGCAGATCATGCCGCGTCCTTTCGTGCTGCGCGTGTTCGCGGCCGCTACGCCCGACGGCTGGAGCATCATGCCCGGCGGCTTCTGCCGGATCGCCGAACAGGCCGATGCGCGCGCGGTGTCGATGGGCGACGGCGCGCGTGCCGCCGACGTCTGGATCGTCTCCGACAAGGAGGTGCCGACGGCGACGCTGCTGCCAGCGACCGACAAGGTGCGCATCCGCCGCGTCGCCGGCGTGTTGCCGAGCCGCGCCGCCGACAATCTGTTCTGGCTCGGCCGGTATCTCGAGCGCGCCGAGGCGACGCTGCGGCTGGTGCGCGCGCTGGGCTCGCCGAGCGGACCCAACAAGGGCACCGCGGCCACCACGCAGGCGGCCGAGCGCATTCAGCGCCTGCTGGTGGCCTGGGGCGCGATCTCGCAGGCCTCGCGCACGGCGCCCGGACGCATCGTCGCCGAAGCGCTGCAGAGCGCGGAGCGCTTTGGCTCCGCGCTGTCGCTGGTGCGCGCGGCGCAGCGCACCGCGACCTCCTTGCGCGAGCGATTGTCGCCCGATGCCTGGCAGGTCATCACCGAGATGGCCGAGCGGCTCGCCTACGAGGTCGAGGACGATGACAGCGTGCTCAGCGCGGCCGAGCTGACCCTGCAGGAGCTCGCCAGTCTCTCCGGCCTCGCGCAGGAGAACATGAACCGCGCCGCCGGCTGGCGCTTCCTCGACATCGGCCGCCGCACCGAGCGCGCCATCAACACCGCGCGTTTTGCGCGCCAGTTTGCCTATGACGATGCCGGCGACGAGGACCTCGACATCCTGCTGACGCTGGTCGATTGCCAGATCACCTACCGTTCGCGCTATCTGCTGGCGCCGGTGCTCGCGCCGGTGCGCGACCTCGCGGTGCTCGATCCCTACAATCCGCGCTCGGTCGCCTTCCAGGTCGCGACCCTGAACGAGCATATCGCGGCGCTGCCGAGTCTGAAGGAGCATGGCCTGATCGAGAAGCCGCAGCGTCTCGCCGTTGCGATCCAGGCGATGCTGGCAACGGCGCAGGCCGAGAAGCTCGAGGTCAAGACGTTGTTCTCGCTGGAGCAGGATCTGCTCAGTCTCGCCGACGCGATCGGCGCGCATTATTTCCCGCACGGTCCGAACGCCAGCCGGCCGGAGAAGCTGACGGGGTTGGCGTGATCTACGACATCCGCCACGTCACCACCTACGAATACGAAACCCCGGTCAGCTTCGCCCGCTGCACGCTGCGGCTGGAGCCGCGAAGTGCGGACGGACAGGAGCTGATCTCGCACAGCGTCGAGATCCGCCCCAAGGCCGCCGCACGCAACGTCCGGCGGGATTTTTTCGGCACGCTGACCGAAAGTATCGTGATCGAGGCGGCGCATCGCACCTTGCGGATCGATTCCCGCTCGCGCGTCTCGGTGTCGCGAAAGCCGCCGGCGCGCGATGGCGCGAGCCCTTCCTGGGAGACGATTCGCGACGTCGCTTTCGAGGCGACCGACCTCGGGCCGTCTTCACCGATCGGCTACGTCTTTGCGAGCCCGCTGGTGCCGGTGCTAGCGCCTGTCAGCGCCTATGCTGCCGAGAGCTTCAAACCCGACACCGGCATTCTCGCCGGTGCGGTCGATCTCATGCATCGCATCCGCACCCAGTTCAAGTACGATCCGAAGGCGACCGTGATCTCGACGCCGCTCGCGGAGGTCTTCGACAAGCGTCACGGCGTCTGCCAGGACTTTGCGCATGTGATGATCGCCGGCCTGCGCGGGCTCGGCCTGCCGGCCGCCTATGTCAGCGGCTATCTGCGCACCACCCCGCCGCCGGGCAAGCCGCGGCTGCAGGGTGCGGACGCCACGCATGCCTGGGTGTCGCTGTGGTGCGGCGAAGAGCTCGGCTGGATCGGCTTCGATCCGACCAACGATCTCCTGGTTGCCAACGATCACATCGAGCTCGCGCTCGGGCGCGATTTCTCGGATGTCTCGCCGGTCGACGGCGTCATCGTCGGATCGCCGAAACAGAAGCTCGGTGTCGCCGTGGACGTGCTGCCGGTGGAGGAGAGCGGCCGCGGTACGGCGTGATTTGGCCGGCCGGCTGTGGGTCGGCGCGCGCGGAGGTCAAGAAAGATATTGCCGTAAGGCCCCGCAACGTTGGTCTTTTATTTTCCGGGCCGCGGCCCCCGGGATTTGGTCCGGCAAGCCGAGTTGGGCTATGCTTCGGTGGCGACGAGAAGAAACGGCACGGCAGGAGTTGGCGGGGAAACCGACAGCAGGGCTGCATCCATGATGACGTTACCGAAACTGGCGGCAGACGCTCTCGAGGAGTTTCTCGGCGCGTATATGCGCCGTCGGTTTGACGAACCGCACGCCAAGTGGGTCGAGACCGGCACGCGCATGGCGCTGGAATGCATCGGCAACAGCGATGCGCTCTACCACAATGTCGAGCACACCATGCTGGTGACGCTCGCCGGCCAGGCCATCCTGCGCGGCCGTACGCTGCACAAGCATCACTCCGCCGACGATTACACCCACATCCTGGTCGCGTGCCTGTTTCACGACATCGGCTATGTCCGCGGCCTCTTCAAGGAGGACGACGAGGACGGCTTCATCATCGACGAGGCCGGCACCAAGGTCGCGCTGCCGCGCGGCGCCTCGGATGCGAGCCTGATGCCCTATCACGTCGACCGCTCGAAGCTGTATGTGATGCAGCGGCTGGAGCCGATCCCCGGGCTCGACCGTGAGCGCATCGCCCGTGCCATCGAGGGCACGCGGTTTCCGGCTCGCGCCGGCCAGGAATTCGACGAGGAAGCCTCGATCCTGCGCGCCGCCGATTTCATCGGCCAACTCGGCGATCCCAACTATCTGCGCAAGGCCAACGCGCTCTATTACGAATTCGAGGAAGTCGGGGTCAATCGCCAGCTCGGCTATGATTCGCCGGCCGACATTGTGCACCGCTATCCGCAATTCTATTGGGACAGCGTCGCGCCGCATATCCAGACCGAGATCGGCTATCTCAACAAGACCGAGATCGGGCGGCAGTGGATCGCCAATCTCTACAGCAACGTCTTCCGCGCCGAGCGCGACATCCCGCTGTCGGGTCCGCAGACATAGCTGCGAAAATCTTTCGGGCGGGATGTGATCCGGTCCGGCATTTCGCGCGTTATCAGATGTCCATCACGAAGACTGGAATCTGGATGCGCATGAAACTTACCTCGATCCCCGGAACGTTCGTCTCTCCCTGCGGCACGCGACGGTAGCGTGCAGATGGCGAAATATGCGCGGCTTGCGGCATTTGTTGCCGTGATCATGGGAATTGGGTTCGCGATCGGGACCACCAATCTTCCGGGTGGTTGGTATGCCGGCCTGAACAAGCCGTCCTTCAATCCTCCGAACTGGATCTTTGCGCCGGTATGGTCGGTGATCTATGTCCTGATCGCCGTCGCCGGATGGCGGATCTGGGAGGAGGGACGGGGTGGTGCGGGCCGCGGACTGTGGATCGCCCAGATGCTGCTCAACTTCAGCTGGTCCCCCATCTTCTTTTCCGCGCATGCGATCGGCGTCGCGCTGGCGGTGATCGTTGCTTTGCTCGTCGTCATCCTCGGCTTCGTCATCACACAATGGCGGACCGATCGGATCGCGGCAGCGCTGTTCGTGCCCTACGCCGGCTGGGTCGCGTTCGCCACGCTGCTGAACGCGAGCATCTGGCGCCTCAACTGACCTTCAGCCGGGCTGCACGACGTAAACGCTGGTCTCATGCGCCAGGCAATCGCGCCGCACGGCGTCGAGCGTACGGCGCAGCCACGTCTTGATGGTGCCGACCGGGACGTCAAAGCGCTCTGCGAGGGCGAGCCGGCTCTCGCCGTCGAGATAGGCCAGGGAGAGGAGCTGCTGGCGGTCACTGGCGAGTTCTCGGATGACGGGCGCGGCGATCGACTGGGCGAGCTCGTAGTCGAAGGCGTCGATTTCGCTGTCCTCGGCAACCGACAGGGCCTCATCCAGCTCGGCCGTCTTGAGCTGCTTGATCC
>JAEWBW010000593.1 GCA_023390955.1 Pseudomonadota bacterium | reverse complement strand
GTGCACGGAGACGCAGGCCGCTTCGCCGATCGCCATCAGGCCGGGGATGATGGCGTTGTCGTCGCCGTCCTTCTTGGTCAGGACTTCGCCGTGATAGTTCGTGGGAATGCCGCCCATGTTGTAATGCACGGTCGGCACGATCGGGATCGGCTCGCGCGTCACGTCGACATTGGCGAAAATCTTGGCGGATTCGGAGATGCCCGGCAGCCGCTCGGCGAGCACCGCGGGATCGAGATGGTCGAGATGAAGGAAGATGTGGTCCTTCTTCTTGCCGACGCCGCGGCCTTCGCGGATCTCGATGGTCATCGCGCGCGAGACGACGTCGCGCGAGGCGAGGTCCTTCGCGGACGGTGCGTAACGCTCCATGAAGCGCTCGCCCTCGGAATTGACGAGATAGCCGCCTTCGCCGCGCGCGCCCTCGGTGACGAGGCAGCCCGAACCGTAGATGCCGGTCGGATGGAACTGGACGAACTCCATGTCCTGCATCGGCAGGCCGGCGCGGAGCACCATGCCGCCGCCGTCGCCGGTGCAGGTGTGCGCCGAGGTGCAGGAGGCATAGGCGCGGCCGTAGCCGCCGGTCGCCAGGATCGTGGTCTGGGCGCGGAAGCGATGCAGCGTGCCGTCGTCGAGCTTGAGCGCGATGACGCCGCGGCAAACGCCCTGGTCGTCCATGATCAGGTCGATGGCGAAGAATTCGATGAAGAACTCAGCCGCGTGGCGCAGCGACTGGCCATACATCGTGTGCAGCATGGCGTGGCCGGTACGGTCGGCGGCGGCGCAGGTGCGCTGCGCCTGGCTCTTGCCAAACTCGGTGGTCATGCCGCCGAACGGACGCTGGTAGATCTTGCCGTCCTCGGTGCGCGAGAACGGAACGCCCCAATGCTCGAGTTCGTAGACGGCCTCGGGCGCGTTGCGCACCATGTATTCGATCGCGTCCTGGTCGCCGAGCCAGTCCGATCCCTTCACGGTGTCGTACATGTGCCAGCGCCAGTCGTCCTGGTGCATGTTGCCGAGCGCGGCCGAGATGCCGCCCTGCGCCGCGACCGTGTGCGAGCGGGTCGGGAACACCTTGGTGATGCAGGCGGTGCGCAGGCCGGCCTCGCTGCAGCCGACGACGGCGCGCAGGCCGGCGCCGCCGGCGCCTACGACGACGACGTCATAGGTGTGGTCTTCGATCGGATAGGCTTTGCCGTTGGTGGCGGGAGCGCCGTTGCCCTTGCCATTGGTCGCATTGGCCATGGGTTACACTCCGGATGACAGTTGGAGGATCGCGTAGATCGAGGCGAGCGCGACCGCGACCGAGAAGAAATTGTTGGCCATGACGCAGACGAGCTTCAGCTTCTCGTTATGGATGTAGTCCTCGATCACGACCTGCATGCCGATCTTCATGTGCAGGGCGCTGGCGACGATGAAGAGCACCATGATGATGGCGACCGGCAGCGAGCCGAGAACCTGCTTGGCGCCGGCCTGGTTGCTGCCGAGCGTCAGCATGATCACGACGATCGCGGGGATCATCAGCAGCACCATTGCGACGCCGGTCATGCGCTGGCGCCAGAAGTCGCCGGTGCCGGAATGTGCGGCGCCGAGATTGCGGACGCGGCCGAGCGGGGTGCGCATGCTGCGCTTGGGGCTATCGGTTGCGCTCATCGTCCGCCTCCGACTGCGTAGGCGATGATCCAGACCAGCACCGTGAGCACGATGCCGCCGATCAGCGCGCCCCAGGTCAGCGCCTCGCGCTCATTCGCCTTGAAGCCGTAGCCGAGGTCCCAGAAGAAATGCCGGATGCCGCTCAGCATGTGGTGCATCAGCGCCCAAGTGTAGCCGAACACGATCAGGCGGCCGAAGAAGCTGCCGGTGAAGGCCTGCACCTTGGCATAGGCGGCCGGGCCCGCGGCGGCTGAGATCAGCCACCAGGCGAGCAGCAGCGTTCCAGCATAGAGCGCAACACCGGTGGCGCGGTGGACGATGGACAGCGCCATCGTCAGCGTCCAGCGGTAGGTTTGCAGGTGGGGAGAAAGCGGTCGTTCGATCCGTGCGGGCATGCGGCTTTTGATGTTTAGGCGGCCCGTCAATGGGGCGCGCGGGGATCGCGGAAGATGGGCTCTATTTACGGAGTCGAACTAGCCTGCGCAATCACCAAATCGCCATAAATCGAACTCCCGTTCAGCGCTACGGCTCTGATCGATAAGGGCAATCGGGGCCGTGGTATACCAGAGCCAAGGTCCGCCAATGAAGAAAAGAACTATGATTCAACATTTCACGAGTCACCTCGGATGCCTTGAAATCACTATTGGAACGCCTCTAAGGGCTCCCCGCGCAGGACAGCCGCACGGACCGAACTTGAGTCACCAGTCAGTGGCCTCGCCTCGCCACACGGAATGACTCGAGCCCCCGGCGTAGCCGGAGTTTCTTGATTCTGGCCGGATATGCGCACCCTGCAATCCACCCCCGCCGCGCAGCGCGGTCCGTCGACCGCGCGCAGGAGATCGCCTAGAGCTTCATCACCAGTCGTCGTTCGCTGATCGCGCGGCGAGGTGCCGGGGCAGATCGGGCGTGATTGCAGGTTTGGATATCAAGGAGATCGTCGAGCTCGCGCTCTTGCTGATCGCAACCGGCGCGCTCTCCGGATTTCTCGCCGGCGTGTTCGGCATTGGCGGCGGCGCGATTCTCGTTCCCGTGTTCTACGAATGCTTCCGCATTGCCGGCGTGCCGCTCGATGTACGGATGCCGCTGTGTGTCGGCACCTCGCTCGCGGTGATCATCCCGACCTCGATCCGTTCGTTCCAGGCGCACCACAAACGCGGCGCCGTCGACATGACGATCCTGCGCGTGTGGTGGCTGCCGATCGTGACCGGCGTCGTCGCCGGCAGCGTCATCGCGCGCTACGCGCCGGAGCGGCTGTTCAAGATCGTGTTTGTTTGCGTCGCCTATTCGGCGGCGGCGCGCCTTATCTTCGCGCGCGAAGGCTGGAAGCTCGGCGACGATCTGCCGAAGGGCCCGCTGATGCGCGCCTACGGCTTTTGCGTGGGCATCCTGTCGACCCTGATGGGCATCGGTGGCGGGCTGTTCTCGAACCTGCTGATGACATTCTATGGCCGCCCGATCCATCAGGCGGTCGCGACATCATCGGCGCTCGCAGTGCTGATCTCGATCCCCGGCGCGCTCGGCTACATCTATGCCGGCTGGCCGGCCGCCGCGAGCTATCCCGGCGTCGCAGCGCTGCAGCTGCCGTTCGCGCTCGGCTACGTCTCGCTGATCGGCGCCGTGCTGGTGATGCCGATGAGCCTCGT
>JAEWBW010000528.1 GCA_023390955.1 Pseudomonadota bacterium | reverse complement strand
GTCGGCGCCGGCGCGGCCGGCCTGATGGCGGCGCGCGAGTTGGCGCGCGCGGGACGCAAGGTGACGCTGCTGGAGGCACGCGACAGGATTGGCGGGCGCATTCATCCGCTCGGTCACCCGGAATTCGGCTACGCCGCCGAGGGCGGGGCCGAGTTCATCCATGGCGAGGCGCCGGTCACGCGCGCGCTCCTCGCGGAGGCCGGGCTGACGGCCGAGGACATCGCTGGCGACCACTGGCATGGGGATGACGGCAAGTTCTGGCACGAGGACCGCCACGACCCTCATGAGGCCGAGCTGCACCAGGTGCTTCGCGATCTGCAGCAGGATTTGACCGTCGCCGAATTTCTGCGCCGGCACTTTGCGGACGCGCAATATGGGCCGATGCGGCAGTCGATCGAGCGGATGGTGCAGGGTTACGATGCGGCCGATCCCGAACTGGCCTCGATACTTGCGCTGCGCGACGAATGGATGGACGGCGCAGGGCATCGGCAGTCGCGCGTCGCCGGCGGCTATGGCGCGCTGCTCGCATTTCTCGAATCGCAGTGCCGCACTCATGGCGTCGCCATTCATCTCGGCTGCATCGTCACGGATATCGAGGAGGCCGATGGTGGCGTCAGCGTGCGCTGCGCGAACGGCGAGGCGCATCACGGCGAGGCCGCGATCCTCACGGTGCCGTTGCCGCTGCTCCCCGCAATCGCGCTTCCGCCGGCCGCGCGCGCGAAGGCGGCCGCGGCGGCCGATATCGGCTTCGGCAATGTCATCAAGATCCTGCTGCGCTTCGAGACGCGCTGGTGGCTCGACCGTCACGACGAGCTTGCGGGCCTCACCTTCCTGCTGTCGGAGGAGATGATCCCGGTGTGGTGGACGCAGCGCCCCACCGGACGGGCGCTGCTCACCGGCTGGCTCGGCGGCCCGAAGACGGCGGAGCTTGCCGGCCTCGACCGCGCTGCGCTCATCGATGCCGGGCTAACCTCGCTCGCCGGCATCTTCGGTTTGCCGAAGGACGAGGTCGCGAAAAAGCTGGTCGCCGCCGAAGCGATCAACTGGGCACATGATCCCTTTGCGCGCGGCGCCTATTCCTGGGCGACGCCGCAAACCCGCGCGGCGCAGGCGATCCTCGCCACCGCCGATGGCGGCCCCATCCATTTCTCCGGCGAAGCGCTCTATCAGGGCCGCGACATGGGGACGGTTGAAGCGGCGCTGTCGAGCGGGCTCGCGACAGCGCGGGGGATTTTGGGCAACTAGGCTGCGGCAAGCAACGCAGCGAAGCCCCGTCGGGATTCGACGCCTCGCTCCACTCCCCCTATCATGGTGTGTTCACGCGAGGTCTTTCCATGCTGCCGATCCCTGCCGACATCTTCACCGAGCCCGATGACGTCTCGCCCGACGGGCTTGCCAGCCTCGGGCCGCTGCGCCGGCTCGCCGGCGTGTGGCAGGCCGACAAGGGTGTGGACGTCAATCCCAAGGCCGACGGACCGGAGCGAAAGGTTTTTCGCGAGCACATCCGCATGGATCCGATCGACCCGCAGGCCAACGGCCCGCAATTGTTCTACGGCCTGCGCTATCACATCCACATCAACACGCCCGAGGAAGACATCACCTTCCACGACCAGGTCGGCTACTGGCTCTACGAGCCCGCCACCGGGTTGATCATGCAGACGCTCGCGATCCCGCGCGGCCAGGTCTTGCTCGCCTCAGGCAACGCCAGGCCGGACGACAAGACAATCTCGGTCACCGCCAAGCGCGGCGACACGACTTACGGAATCTGCTCGACCGATTTTCTCGACCAGGCCTTTCGCACCGAGAGCTATCGCTGCGAGATCACCTTCAATGACGACGGCAGCTGGACCTACAACATCGAGACCGACCTCGTGGTGCGGAGCAAACCGTTCAATCACCACGATACCAATACGCTGCAGCTGATCGAGCCGCCGAAGCTCAATCCGCTGGCGGTCATCCTGAAGGCGCGTGGGGAGACGAAATAGGCCGGGTACGCGCGACTGCTGCCAGAATCTGACACTGGCCTGTGCCAGATATCCGCCGGTCACATCCTGAGCGGAGCATCGTCATGGCAAGACATTGGATCGCAGTCGCCTCGGCCGCGCATGTCCGGATCGGACGCGCGCAAGGTTTCATGCAGGTCTGCCACGGCAAGGGCGGACCGCTGCGGCGAGTTCTGCCGGGCGATGGCGTCGCCTATTACTCGCCGACCGAAACCTTCGGCGGCAAGGACCGGCTGCAGGCCATTACCGCGGTCGGACTGGTCAAGCCGGGAGCGCCCTATCAGGCCGATGCGGGCGGCGGCTTCCGCCCGTTCCGCCGCGACGTCGCCTGGGATGATGCGGCGGAGGTGCCGATCCGGCCACTGCTCGGGAGTCTCGCCTTTGCGCGCGACAATCCAAACTGGGGCTACAAGCTGCGCTTCGGCCTGTTCGAGATTGCGGCCGAGGACATGGAGTTGATCCGCCATGTCGCGATGGCACGTGCGCCGCTGCTGGCCTGACAACAGAAGAGCCCGCATCGCTGCGGGCTCCCTGTTTTGAGTCTGCTTTGCGTTACCAGCGGCCGCCGCCGAAGCTGAAGGTCACGCCGGGGCCGCCGCCATAATAAGGCCGGCCATAGCCGTAGGGCCGCTGATAATAGCCGTAGCTATTGTAATAGGGCCGGTAATGCCCGTGGTGCCAGTGATGGCGATGACCGCGCCAGTGATGATGGTGACCGTGATGATGATGTCGGCCACGTGCGCTGATATCCGTCGTCTGGCTCGTGCGCGCACCGGCCTCTCCGGTGCCTGCCGCGTTCGCTGCGGTTCCACCGATCAGCGCCGCCGCGCCGACAGCCATCGCTACAACAAGACTCTTCATTGATTCACTCCGTTCATGTTCGAAGTGACAACGGACGTGCATGCTGCCCGTTCCGGCGACAATGTGCCGCCCCTGACGAGGCTTGCGCGCATCAAATCGCAGCAACGTTTTATGGATGCGGAACCGGGAATCCGTGTCGCTCGGAGAGCGCGGCGAGAATCGCGTCCTTGTCGGCGATGAATGCGCGGCCTCGATGCGCGCCGGTCTGATGCGCCGAATTTGCGCCGTCCGCCAACACGAGCAACGGCAGCGACTGGTTCTCCTCGCCGACGAGATCGATCACGGTGTGACGTGGCCGCGGCCAGGCGACGCGCGCGACGTCGATCTTTTCGGCGAGATCGGGAAACGAGGCCAGCACGCCTTCGAGCAAGGCGCAGTGCCAGCAATAGAAGCGTTGGCCTGGATAGGCCGGATCGATGAAATCGGGCCGCAGCAGAAATAGGCGGTCACGCGTCATGACGATTCCCCGCGGACGATGGTGAGGGATGTGTAAGGCGTGCGGGGGCTGATGTCATCACGCCATCAGGAACGTGACGACGACGGTCGCGCTACTTGAACGGATCCTGGATCGACGGCGCGGATTGCCGGATGCGGCGCACGCTCACGGGCGTGCCGTCTGAGACGAACAGCAGCTCGTATTTGCGGCCTTCGCTGTCGGTCGCAGAGCAGGTGACGTCGGAGACCTTCTTGGCGGCGAAATTGCCGGTCTGGCGGCAGACGCCGGTGGAGGCCTGCTCGGCCGGCACCGGCAGCCCGTCGACCTTGGGCCGGTCCTTGGAGTTGACCATCATGCGGTCGATCGGCAGCTCGTAGGAATTGTCGTCGGCGCGCTTGCCGTTCTCCCCGGAGAAGTAGACGACGTGGTTGGCATCCAGGGGGTCATCGACCGCCACAGCGAAATTGACGCGACCCTTGTCGCCATGGGCGTAGGCCACGGTTTTGCAGGCAAAGGTGCGGCCTGCAACTTTCAGCGTCTTGCAGTGGCCGGACATCAGCGCCAGCAGGTCGATCAGGGAGTTTTGCTGGGCAGGCGCGTTCTTGACCGGGATGGGGGTAGCAGTCTCGGCAAAACAAGGAGTTGCGAAGGCAATCAGGGTCGCGGCCAGGACCAGTCGGCTGGGGCGCATCGTCATGCTCGTGTGCCAAGTGGCCCGGGATGCGGCCAAGGGGGCGGCGGAAAAGTTCCGTCCAATAACCATCGAACCGCAAATTGGTTGCGATCCCGTTGTCTGTGCCGTGTCCGTCTGGAATGCCACCGCGCCACCCACCGGCGATTCGCCCAACCGCCAAAACCCGTCCCGGCGGGAACTTGCCGAAAGACCCGTGTCTTTTTCGTGGCGCAGCGGGCAGAAAACTCGCCCTATCCGGCGGCCTGCCCCTGCCAGCGCGTGTCGCGCAGGGAGGGGCGGCGGTGCAGGCGGGCGTCCAGTAGAGAGCGGGCGCGGGGCAGTTCGCCGCTGCGGATCAAGGCGACAATAAAAGTGTCCTCGACCAGCTCGCGCTGGGCATGGCTGCCGCCGATGCGCACGACCTCGCTGAGGACAGGCGCGAGCGCGTCGACGCAGGCGTCAAAATCCTCATCGGCAAAGGCCGTCACGGCACGGCAGATGGCCGGCACCACGGGGCCGGCGGGCAGCTTGCCGTCGGCCAGCCGCTGCTCGATCACGGTCATTCGCGCCGCGAGCGCCTCGCGGTTTTGCGTCGCGGCGGCAAACAGCGCCATGTGCACATCGGCAAAGGGAATGCTCGATTTTGGAAACAGCTTTTGCGCGGCCGTGTCGGCTTCCAGCCAAAGCTCCTTCGGGACAGTGTGGCCGTAGGCCGCGAGCCGCCACAGCAGCGAGGCGGCATCGGTGATCACGTTGAGGGGCGGCGCCCGCGTGACGTCGGGCGTCAGCACGTCTGCGTAGATCTTCAGCGCCTTGGCCGCGTCGCCATGTTCGAGCGCGCCGAGCGCCTGATGCCAGCGGATGTGGCCGTGCAAAATTCCGTCGCGGCCGTAAGAGGGGATCCAGCTCTCGACCAGGCGGTCGGCCTCGTCGATCGAGCCGTCCTCGAACATCGCATGCAACACGGCATGCGCGGCGTGGGCGTTCTCACGTCGAAGCGCAAAACCGCGCTCGGTCACGGTGCGGCCGCGGCCGACATTGCCGTTCTCGGTCATTGCCCAGCCCGACAGCGTCAGGAACCACCAGTCCTCGCCATAATGATGGGCGACGCGCTCGCAGAGATCCTGCCGCGCCTGGTCGTGATCGGGCATGCCGGAGAAGGCGTAGAGGCCGAACGCGCCGAGCGGCATCGCCAGCACCATGGCGTCGCGTGGCCAGACGTCGACATGCTTTAGCGTCGCTGCAAGCGCCTCAGGCAGGCGCCCCTCGACGGCGAGCGCCAATGCCTCGACATGCGAGCGCTCACGCTCGGTGCCGCGCTTTGCCACCAGCTCGCGCGCGATACCCGCTTTCTTTCGCGCGAGATCACCCTGCTGATAAAAGCCGTGCAGGCGGGCGCGGGCGATATGGGCGAGGGCGAAATCCGGATCGGCTTCGATGGCGCGCTCCAGTGTTTCCGCCGGGCCGGTCCAGCCCGCCAGCATGAGGTCGACGCCCTCGCGATAGGCCGATGCGGCCGCATCTGACGATGTGGAGATCGGCAGCCCGTAACGATCCTCGAACGCCATCGTGTTTCCCTCACACCGTCCGCGCGCGGCGGCCTTCGATCGGATAGGCCGGGTCGTTGTAGCCCGGCGTCGACGGATGGCCCGGCGTCACCAGCCGGTCGATCAGCGCCTCGTCGTCGGCGGTGAAGTGGTAGTCGAGCGCGCTGATGTAATCGTCCCACTGTTGTTCGGTGCGCGGACCCGCGATCACCGAGCTGACGAAGGCGGAATTCAGCACCCAGGCGACCGCGAACTGCCCCGCGGTGATGCCCTTGGCCTCCGCATGCTTCTTGATCTCCTGCGCCAGTTGCAGGGATTCCGGCCGCCATTCCGTCTGCATCATGCGGGTGTCGTTGCGGCCTGCGCGCGTCTCCTTGTCCGGCGGCGCATCGGGGCTGTACTTTCCGGTGAGCACGCCGCGCGCCAGCGGGCTGTAGGGCACGATGCCGAGGCCATAATACGAGCAGGCCGGAAAATGCTCGACCTCGGGCATGCGGTTCATCGCGTTGTAATAGGGCTGGCTCACCGCGGGGCGGTCGATGCCGAGCCGGTCGCAGATGTTGCAGATCTCGGCGACGCGCCAGGCGCGGTAGTTCGAGACGCCGAAATAGCGCACCTTGCCGGCGCGGATGAGATCGCCGATTGCGCGCACTGTTTCCTCCAGCGGCGTCGCATGGTCTTCCTTGTGCAGGTAGTAGACGTCGATGTAGTCGGTGCCGAGACGCTTCAGGCTTTCCTCGGCCGCCTGCAGCACCCAGCGCCGCGACAGCCCGCCGCGATTGGGATCCTTGCCCATGGGATTGGCGAGCTTCGTCGCGAGCACCCAGGCGTGGCGGTCATCAGCGATGGCGCGGCCGACGACCTCTTCCGAGCCGCCCTTGGAATAAGCATCCGCCGTGTCGATGAAATTGATACCCGCTTCATGCGCCTTGGAGATGATGCGCCGAGACGCTGCCTCGTCCGTCGGCCCGCCGAACATCATGCTGCCGAGGCAGATCGGCGAAACCTTTAGACCGGAGCGGCCGAGCTGACGGTATTGCATGGGTGGGTCCTTTGCTTCCTCGGGGGCCAGCATAGCTATCCCGCTCCGTCATTGCGAGCGCAGCGAAGCAATCCAGGAC
>JAEWBW010000354.1 GCA_023390955.1 Pseudomonadota bacterium | reverse complement strand
TGCTCGGGCGTGTCGAGCGTCGCGGGATCCTCGCCCGGCATTAGGGTTGCGCGCATGCGGGTGCGGATCGGACCCGGGTTGAACAAATTGATGCGCAGCTTGGTGCTGGCGGTTTCCTGCGCCCAGGCGCGCGCCAGCGTCTCCAGCGCGGCCTTGGAGGCCGCATAGGGGCTGACATAGGCGGTGGCCTTGTTGGCCGCGCCCGAAGTGATGAACACCGCACGGCCGGCGTCGGACTGCTTCAGCAGCGGCTCCATGCAGCGGATCAACTGGAAGTTCGCGGAGACGTTGACCGCCATCACGTCGGTGAAGGTCTTCAGCTCGATATGGCCGATCGGCGAGGACGGACCGAGCACGCCGGCATTGCCGACGAGAATGTCTAGCTTGCCGTAGCGCTCGTGCAGGCCGGCGCCGAGGCGCGCGATCCCGTCGAAATCGGTGAGATTGAGCGGCACCAGCGTGGCGCTGCCGCCGAGTTTGCGGATCTCGTCGTCGAGCTCTTCAAGCCCGCCCTGCGTGCGCGCCAGCGCAACGATGTGCGCGCCGGCCTTGGCGAGCGCAATGGCGGTGGCGTAACCGATGCCGCGCGAGGCGCCGGTGACGAGAGCGATACGGTCGGCGAGGGGCTTTGTCATGGCGGGGGTATTGCAGACGCGGGCGGCCGGGACAAGGCCGCAAAAGCGTCATTCCAGGGCGACGCGAGGCATCGAACCCGGAATCCAGTGGTTGCCAAACAGGGTCTGGGATGACGCCTTCGGCGTCAGCTCGCCTCGGCCAGCAACGACAACTGGCGCGGCTGCTGTTCGGTCTGGGTCTGGTCGGTGAGGTGGGTCGGATAGGCGCCGGTAAAGCAGTGATCCGAGAATTTTGGATTGGCCGGATCGCGGCCGGGCTCGCCCATGGCGCGGTACATGCCGTCGATCGACAGGAAGGCGAGCGAGTCGGCGCCGATGATCTCGCGCATTTCCTCGAGCGAGTGGGTCGCTGCCAGCAGGCCACCCCGGTCGGGCAGGTCGATGCCGTAATAGTCAGGATAGAGGATCGGGGGCGAAGCGAGGCGGAAGTGCACTTCGGTCGCGCCCGCATCGCGCATCATGCGCACGATCTTCTTCGAGGTGGTGCCGCGCACCAGCGAGTCGTCGATCAGGATGATGCGCTTGCCTTCGATCGCGGCGCGGTTGGCCGAATGCTTCATGCGCACGCCGGATTCGCGGATTGCCTGCGTCGGCTGGATGAAGGTGCGGCCGACATAGTGATTGCGGATGATGCCGAGCTCGAACGGAACGCCGGAATGCTGGCTGTAGCCGACCGCGGCGGGCACGCCGGAATCCGGTACCGGCACCACGACATCGACGGGCACGTGGCTCTCGCGCGCGAGCTGCGCGCCAAAATTCTTGCGCACTTCGTAGACCGAGCGGCCGTGGACGATGGAATCCGGCCGGGAGAAATAGATGTACTCGAAGATGCAGGGGCGCGGCGGCATCGGCGGGAACGGCTTGTGGATGTCCTGGCCCTTCTCGTCGAACACGATGACTTCGCCCGGCTCGATGTCGCGCACGAAGCGCGCGCCGATGATGTCGAGTGCGCAGGTCTCCGAGGTCAGGATCGGGCAGCCGTCGAGGTCGCCGAGCACGAGCGGCCGGATGCCGCGCGGGTCGCGGGCGCCGATCAGCTTCTTGTTGGTCAGCGACACCAGCGCATAGGCGCCTTCGATGGCCCGCAGCGCGTCGACATAGCGCTCGATGAAACGGCTGCGCTTGGATTGCGCGACGAGATGCAGGATCACCTCGGTGTCGGTGGTCGACTGCATCATCGAGCCGTTCTTCACGAGCTCGCGGCGCAGCGTCAGGCCGTTGGTGAGGTTGCCGTTGTGGGCGACGGCAAGGCCGCCGGCGTTCAGTTCGGCGAACAGCGGCTGCACGTTGCGCAGGATGGTTGCGCCGGTGGTGGAGTAGCGGACGTGGCCGACGGCCATGTTGCCAGGCAGGCGGTCGATCACTTCGCGGCGGGAGAAGGTGTCGCCGACGAGACCGAGGCGGCGCTCTGAGTGAAAGCGGGATCCGTCGTAGGAGACGATGCCGGCAGCTTCCTGGCCGCGGTGCTGAAGGGCGTGAAGACCGAGTGCGGTAATGGCGGCGGCGTCGGGGTGACCGTAGATGCCGAACACGCCGCATTCTTCGCGCAGCGTATCCCCTTCCAGATCGGCCTGCAGATCGATCCCGGCCGGATCGAGGTCGAGTTGGGCGTCCTGGTCAGGGTTCCGCATCTTGTCCATCACGCCTCTCTTCGGGCTCAAGTTTAACGCGCCGGTTTCTCGATCAGCTTTTTCATGCCGTCACGAGCCGATTTACTGTAGCCGTCGCCGCTGCCCGAGGGCTGCTGCTCGGAATCAGCTTGGTCATCATCTGGTTTGTTTTTCTTGAATCTCTTCAAGATGGTGTTCTCGGGGTCATCCGGCAAGAGCGACATCAGCCAATCTCCGGTTCCCTGCAGAACCAGCCGGGATTTCGCCCCCGTGACCCAGTCTGGACGTTGCTTGTCCGGTACCAGCCAGGTGAAGAACAGGAAAGCGACCACAACGATCAAAAGTCCGCGCGCAAGGCCGAACAGGAAGCCGAGGGTGCGGTCGAGCGCGCCGATTCGCGAATCCAGGATCATGTCGGAGATCCGGACCGTGATGACGGAAACGACAACCAGCGTGCCCACGAACACGCCGGCCACAACCACGACGCTCGCGACGGTGTCGTTGTTGAAATAGGTCTTTGCGGTCGGCAGCAGCTTGGAAAACGAATACAGCGTCACGATCGCCGCGGCGCCCCAGGCTGCGATCGAGAGGATTTCCCGCATGAAGCCGCGGACCATGGCAAGCAGGCCCGAGATCAGCATCACACCGAGCAGGATCAGGTCGAGGATTGTAATCGGCATCGGCTGGTCTGGTCCGCTCGTAACTAAAGGTGCTCAGCGAATCGGTGTTTTGGCCGCTGCCCTAAGTGACGGGCAGACGGTGTTCCCGGCAAGGCCGCAACCACGCAATCCCATGCTGCTTTTATGCGGGCTGTATAGCGGCGGGGGCGGGGGACGTCACCTCTACCTAGCCCTCGCCACGGCGGAATCTCGCCGGTGTGGCATTTTTCTCGGCCTGAGGTGCTGCATCGCCGCCCCTGCGGGAGCCGCGGGCCGCGATCTCGGCGACGAGGGTCGTGAGGCTGCCGACCGCATTCAGCACGAGCCCGGCATCGCCGCCGGCCTCGCCACGGGTCGATTCGGGCAGCACGGCCCGTTTGAAGCCCAGTTTGGCGGCTTCCTTCAGCCGCGCCGAGGTCTGGGCCACGGGCCGGACCACGCCGGATAGCGAAATTTCGCCGAAATAGACCGCGTCTGGCGGTAGGGGCGCATTAACCAGCGACGAAACAAGTGCGGCGGCTGCCGCAAGATCGGCTGCCGGCTCGTGGATGCGCAGGCCGCCGGCGACATTCAGATAGACGTCGTGGCCGGACAGCTTGACCCCGCAATGGGCCTCCAGCACCGCCAGCACCATGGAGAGCCGGCTCTGGTCCCAGCCGACAACGGACCGGCGTGGCGTGCCGAGCGAGGTCGGCGCCACCAGCGCCTGCAGCTCCACCAGCACGGGCCTCGTGCCCTCGATACCGCCGAACACGGCCGTGCCCGGCGTGCCGAGATCGCGCTCCGAAAGGAACAGTTCGGAAGGATTGGTGACTTCGCGCAGGCCGAGGCCTGTCATCTCGAACACGCCGATCTCGTCGGTCGGACCGAAGCGGTTCTTCACGGCGCGCAGGATTCGGAATTGCTGCGAGCCTTCGCCCTCGAAGGAGAGCACCGCATCCACAATGTGCTCGACGACACGGGGGCCGGCGATCTGGCCGTCCTTGGTGACGTGGCCGACGAGGATGATGGCCGCGCCGGTCTTCTTGGCGAACCGGATCAACGTCTGCGCCGAGGCGCGAACCTGCGTCACGGTGCCGGGCGCCGATTCCACGGTGTCGGTCCACATGGTCTGGATCGAGTCGATCACGATCAGGCGAGGGACGGCACCTTCCGACAGCGTGGAGATGATGTCCTCGACCGAGGTCTCGGCGGCGAGCTGCACCGGCGCATCCGACAGGCCAAGCCGCTCGGCGCGCAACCGCACCTGCGCCACCGCCTCTTCGCCGGAAATGTAGACGATGCGATGCCCGGCGCGCGCGAGCACGCTGGTTGCCTGTGTCAGCAGCGTGGACTTGCCGATGCCGGGATCGCCACCGACGAGCAACACGGAGCCGCGCACGAAACCGCCGCCGGTGACGCGGTCGAGCTCAGTCATGCCCGACGACAGACGAGGGGCGTCCTGGGTCTTGCCCGACAGGCTCTCCAGCGCAAACGTCCGTCCCTTGCGCTTTGAGCGGATCGACACTGGCACGCTGCCGGTCGTGTCTTCCTCGACCAGCGTGTTCCACTCGCCGCAGGATTCGCACTTGCCCTGCCAGCGGTTGTAGGCCGCGCCGCAGTTTTGGCAGACGAAGGAGAGCGTGGATTTGGCCATCGGAAAGAATCGTTGTCAGGGGGATTGGGTCGCATTCCATAACATGGACAGTCCCGCCGCGACCATGATCGCGTCCATGACCAGACGGAACACGTCCGGCTTCAGATGCAGGACGAAGCGCTTGGCGATGAAGGCGCCGAACATCAGCGATGATCCCGCGATCAGGCCCTTGACGAAGACATCGCCATTCAACGCGCCGAAGCGCTCGAAGGTGACCGACTTGGAGAGGTAGAGACCGAGTGAGGCGGCGGCCTCGGTGGCGAGGAACGCGCCCTTGGTCAGGCCATAGAACAGGAACAACGGCACGCTGAGCGGACCGGTCGAGACCACGATGCCAGTGAGATAGCCGATGACGGCGCCGCCGGCCGCGAGGTGCCAGAGATTGGCCTTCAGATTGTGCCGCGCCAGCCAGTGCCGCAGGGGCACCATCGCGATCAGGAACAGCCCGATCGCGAGATCGACAGTATGCGAGGGCAGCGCCAGCAGCGTGCGCGCGCCGAGAGCCGATGCCGGAATGCCCGTGACCGAATAGGCCGCGCAGGCCTTCCAGTCGACCTCGCGCCACCAGGCCACGATCCGGGACAAGTTCGCCATCACGGCGGCGACCGCCATGATCGGCACGGCCTCCTTCGGTCCGTATTCGTAGACCAACACCGGCATCAGCATGATCGACGATCCCGTGCCGACGATGCCGGAGATGGTGCCGGCAAGGAGGCCGACGGAGAGGACGAAGAGGAAGGCCAAAGGGAGGGCTCCGGGGAATCGGAGGAGTTTAGCCGGGCTCGGTCGCGCGGGCGACGCGCGGCAGTTAATCGCCGGTATCTTTCCCCACGGCAATGCAAGCCATCCCGCGGCCGGGTCGTTCAAGTTTGACGCGTATTGATGGATCGCCTGCCCAGAGGATCAGAGGTCCGCGATGCCCGATCACCATTCCTTTTCCGCACTCGACCGCCATGCGGTGTTGAGCGGTTCGGACAACGGCTTTTCCTGGTACGCCGGTGCGATGTTCGCCGATCCCGGCGAAGCCGTGCGGATGCAGCCCGAGATGCTCAGCCAGGGTACCGTCCGCGCGATCATGCAAGTTCTCGGCGAGAAGATCGCCACTGCCTTCGAGGCGACCGCCAACTGGCTGTCGGCCGGCGAGCCCAAGCGACTGTCGGCGAACTAGGCGATCACGTTCGACCGGCTGCTGACAGCATGTTGGCAGCAGCCCCTCGCTATGACCATCTCCTGCCAAATGTCGCGAGGGAGCGGATTATGCCGATCGAGGGAAGCTGTCACTGTGGTGAAACCGTCTTCGAGGTCAGCGAAGCTCCTACCGGCGTGACGCGTTGCACCTGTTCGCTCTGCGCCAAGCGCGGTGCGTTGTGGGCCTATTACAAGCCGGCGCAGTTTCGGCTGCTGTCGCCGGCGGAAAACGTCTCGACCTATCTTTGGGGCAGCCGCACCGTCAAACATCACTTCTGCGCGAAGTGCGGCTGCGGCACATTTTCGGAATCGCCCGACTGGTCGACCGGCAAGCCGGATTTCGACAATCCGAAGGTCGCGATCAATGCGCGCCTGTTCGACGATTTCGACCTCGATGCGGTGCCGGTGAACCTGATCGACGGCAAGAATTTGTGGTGAGCATCCATCTTGCCGACGGCAGCTCTGCGTCCGTGCTCTTGAGGCTCTTCTGAAAAGGTGATCTGTTTCCGGCCCCGGATAACAAGGGGAGGAAGCTCATGATGCGTCTTATTGCGCGAGTGATGCTCGCAATGTGTGTGGTCGTTGCAGCCGGCTTCAGTGCACATGCCCAAACCAAGCCGAAGGTCACGACGCTCGGTCCGGACTTTCCCAAGGCCGCGCTGTTCGTCGGCAACAGCTTCTTCTACTACAACAACGGCCTTCCCGGGCACGTCACCAACCTGGAGAAGGCGGCAGATGCCGCCAACAAGGCGAGTTACCGCAACACCATGGCCACGATCGGTGGCTCCGGTCTCGACTGGCACGATATGGCCAATCTGCTGCGGCCGGGCGGCCTCGGCTCCTATTCCTTCGACGAGAACAACAACGTCCTCTTCAACAAGCCCGGCAGGCAGTACGACGCCGTGGTAATGATGGATTGCAGCCAGTGCCCGATCCATCCGCAGTTGAAGGACGTCTTCGTCACCTTCGCCAAGAAGGACAGCGAGATCATCCGCGCCAACGAGATGCGCCCGGTGCTGTTCATGTCCTGGGCCTACGCCGACAAGCCGGAGATGACCGAGAGCCTGGCCGAAGCCTACACCACCGTGGGCAATGCCAATGACGCGCTCGTCATTCCCGCGGGCCTCGCCTTTGCGAAGGTGCGAAAGATTCAGCCGGATCTCAATCTCTACGCGCCGGACAAACGGCATCCATCGCCCGTCGGGACCTATCTCGCGGCCTGCGTGACCTTCGCCGCGCTGACGGGACGTTCGCCCGTCGGCAATTCCTACACGATGGGACTGGACCCGGAAACGGTGCCGATGTTGCAGAAGGCGGCCTGGGATACGGTGCAGGATTATTACGCGAAGTGATCTAGCGCAGCACGATCCACGCCGGCGCATGATCGCTGGCGCCGTCCTCGCCGCGGATCTTCTTGTCGACGCCGGCTTTCGCCAAACGCGGGGCGAGGGCAGGGCTGAGCAGGAGATGATCGAGCCGCAGGCCCGCATCGCGCGGCCAGCGGTCTCGCTTGTAGTCCCAGAAGGTGTAGATGCGCTCGTCGCCGTGGAGCTCGCGGATCGCATCGCACCAGCCCTGCGCGACCAGCGAGCTGTACGCCGCGCGGCTCTTCGGCTGGATCAGCGCATCCTTGTCCCATGAGCGCGTCGGATAGATGTCGATCGCAGCGGGCGCGACATTGTAGTCGCCGGCGAGCACCACGGGCAGGTCCTGCTTGAGGAAGGTTTTGGCGTGGCGCTTCAGTCGCGCGAACCAGTCGAGCTTGTAGTCGAATTTCGGCCCCGGCTGTGGATTGCCGTTCGGCAAGTAGATGCTGGTGACGATGACGCCGCGCACGGCAGCCTCGATGTAGCGCGCCTCGTGATCGTCGCGGTCGCCGGGAAGGCGGTCGCGGGTCAGCACCGGCTCGGCGTTGCGCGCGAGAATGGCGACGCCATTCCAGGTCTTCTGTCCGCGCCACACCGCGCCATAGCCGGCCTTTTCGATCGCAGCCGCCGGAAATTCGCCATCAGTGGCCTTTAGTTCCTGCAGCGCGACGACGTCAGGTTTGGCCGCACGCAGCCAGCGCAACAGGTTGGGCAGGCGGCGGTTGACGTTGTTGATATTGAATGTCGCGATCTTCATGGAGATCCGGCGCTGCTGTCTTTGATTGTTTCCGGAGAAGAAATGCCCAAGTTGATCCCTACCGCCTTCGTGTTCGCCATCGCGCTCTCCGGCTCCGCGCTGGCACAGTCGTCCGATCCTCGCGGCGCCTGCAAGGCCGATTATGACAAATTCTGCGCGGGGATCGCGCCGGGTGGCGGCATCGTGGCCTGCCTCAACAAGAAGCGCGACCAGCTCAGCGCCAGCTGCAAGGCAGCGCTCGACAGCCGGAAGAAGTAGCGCTCAGCTCGGGAGTGGCGGCGGGCTCGACGGCTCGACCGGTGGCGCAGGCGGCGCGGCGGAGACTGGCTCGGCCGGCGGCGGGGCAGGCGGTGTTGCGGGCAGCGGCGGTGCCGCGACCGGCTGCTGGACCGGAATGTCCGTGCCGCCCTTGTAGACGCGCGCATAGCGGTGGCCGAGGCTGGTCAGCACCTCATAGCCGATGGTGCCGAAATGATGCGCGAGCTCGTCGACGGTGATGCCCTCGCCGAGCAGGGTCACCATGTGGCCGCGACGCGCTGTATTCGGCGGCAGGTCTGTGATGTCGACCGCGATCAGATCCATGGAGACGCGGCCCGCGATCGGGCAGCGCTTGCCGGCCACGATCACCTCGGCGCCGCGGGTGCCGTCATTGGAGCTGGCCGCGCGGAAATAGCCGTCGGCATAGCCGACCGCGATGATCGCGAGCTTGGTCGGACGCCGCGCCGTCCAGGTGCCGCCGTAACCGACGGTCTCACCGCGCTCGATATTGCGCAGCTGCACGATGCGCGCCTTCAGGTCGACCACCGGCTGCATCGGATTGTCGGCCTCGGGTGTCGGATTGATGCCGTAGAGCGCAGCACCCGGCCGCACCAGGTCGAACTGGAAGGGCGCACCGAGGAAGACGCCCGATGAATTGGCGAGCGCCGCCTGCACGCCGGTGAATTCGCTGGCGATGGCGCGGAAGGCACCAAGCTGCTTGGCGTTGACGGGGCTGTTGAGTTGCTCGGCCGAGACGAGGTGACTCATCACCAGCGTGATGCCGTGATCGCCGGCATTGATGCGCGGGATGATCGCCTGCGCCTCCTGCAGGGTCAGGCCGAGCCGGTTCATGCCGGTGTCGATGTGGATGGCCGCGCCGCCGGCCCAGCCGGTGCGGCGGCAGAACACGTCCCATTCGGCCAGCTCGTTGAGATCGCCGATCACCGGCCGGCAGTCGATCTTGGCGTATTGCTCGCCGGTGTTCTGGAAATAGCCGCCGAGCACGTAGACCGTCGCGGTCGGCACCGCGGCACGTACGACCTTCGCTTCCTCCAGCGTCGCCACGAAGAAGGTCCTGCAGCCGGCCTTGTGCAGGGCGCGCGACACCTGTTCGGCGCCGCAGCCATAGGCGTCGGCCTTGATCACCGCCGAACATTCCGCCGGAACCGCTGTCTTCTCGAGCTTGCGCCAGTTGGCGATGATGGCGTCGAGATCGATGGTCAGGACGCCGCCATAGGCCGACAGCGCCGCGGCCTGGTTGGCTTCAGCGGAGAGCAGGCCGGATTGCGGGATGAGGTTGGAGTCGGAGGCGATGTTCATTCCGGGATTTTACGCGGCAGGACGGCCGCGTTCAACCCGCGCGGAGCTCAGTAGTCGTTGCTACTGCGTGCCGGCATCTGACTGTCCGGCGCGAGGTCGCCAAACCGCGTGATCGAAGCTTCGAAGGCCAGGTCGACGGTGCCGGTCGGGCCGTGACGCTGCTTGCCGATGATGACTTCGGCCTTGCCGTGCGCAAGGCTCATGTCGAGCTGCCACTTCTCGTGCTCAGGCGTGCCCGGGCGCGGCTCCTTCATGGCGAGGTAATATTCCTCGCGGTACACGAACAGCACGACGTCGGCGTCCTGCTCGATCGAGCCGGATTCACGCAGGTCCGAGAGCTGCGGTCGCTTGTCGTCGCGGGACTCGACCTGACGGGAGAGCTGCGACAGCGCGATGATGGGGACGTTGAGCTCCTTGGCCAGCGCCTTCAGGCTGGTGGTGATCT
>JAEWBW010000304.1 GCA_023390955.1 Pseudomonadota bacterium | reverse complement strand
GGTCAACACCTTCTATACCGCGCCGACGGCGATCCGCGCGTTGATGCAGGCCGGCGACGAGCCGGTGAAGAAAACCTCGCGCCGGTCGCTGCGGCTGCTCGGCTCGGTCGGCGAGCCGATCAATCCGGAAGCATGGGAGTGGTATCACCGCGTGGTCGGCGACGGCCGCTGCCCGGTGGTCGACACCTGGTGGCAGACCGAGACCGGCGGCATCATGATCTCGCCGCTGCCGGGCGCGATCGCGCAGAAGCCCGGCTCGGCGACGCTGCCGTTCTTCGGCGTGCAGCCGCAGATCGTCGATGCCGACGGCAAGGTGCTGGAGGGCGAGACGTCGGGCAATCTCTGTCTCACGCGCTCATGGCCCGGCCAGATGCGCACGGTCTACGGCGACCATGCCCGCTTCGAGCAGACCTATTTCTCGACCTACAAGGGCAAGTATTTTACGGGCGACGGCTGCCGCCGCGATGCCGATGGCTATTACTGGATCACCGGCCGCGTCGACGACGTCATCAACGTCAGCGGTCACCGCATGGGCACCGCCGAAGTCGAGAGCGCACTGGTCGCGCATGAGAAGGTGTCGGAAGCAGCTGTCGTCGGTTACCCGCACGACATCAAGGGCCAGGGCATCTATGCCTATGTCACCCTGATGGCCGGCGTCGAACCGACCGACGAGTTGCGCAAGGAGCTCGTGACCTGGGTGCGGAAGGAGATCGGTCCGATCGCCGCGCCCGACCAGATCCAGTTCTCGCCGGGTCTGCCCAAGACCCGCTCCGGCAAGATCATGCGCCGCATCCTGCGCAAGATCGCCGAAGACGAGCCCGGTAGCCTCGGCGACACCTCGACCCTCGCCGATCCCGCCGTGGTCGACGACCTCGTCAAGAACCGGCAGAACCGGAAGTCGGCGTAACAGCACGCTGTCGTGCCCCGGACGCAGCGCCGCGCCTAGGCGGTGCGCTGCTGAGCCGGGGTCCACGCGTCCGGACTCTTAGCGCTCTGGGTCCCGGCTCAGCGTCGCGTCATTACATGCCCCGCCGCGTCCGGGACACGAGACCCGGCAGGTGTCTGCCGCGCGTCACCGCTCATCCCCCGTAATGACCGGCCGTTCACACCCTCACGCACTTGTCAGGGTCCGAATCCGCGTGCCCGCGTCTTTCCGGCCGAGTGTTGTTTCCAGGTCATTTACTTTATTTCGAACATTTCCTTTCTTCCCCCTGCTGTCGGGACCTCGCCGGCCGTGCGTGGAAACCAATCGGTTAACGGGCGCGGTCAAGAATGTCTGGGTCCGGCGGCGTTTTGCCGGTTTTGCGCGATTTTGGACGACCCGTTCGGGGCGGCGGAAGGAAGCAGATTATGTCGATCAGGATTGCGGTGGCGCTGGCCGCCACCATGGGGGCGGGGCTCCTGATGTCGGGTGCAGCCGAGGCGCGGCCCGAAATGGTGGGTGTGCACCTGGCCGATTATTCGCCGGGCACCATCGTGGTCAAAACCAACGAGCGCCGGCTCTACCTGATCCTCGATACCGGCCGGGCCGTGCGTTATCCCGTCGGCGTCGGCAAGTCCGGCAAGCAATGGGCCGGCACCACCCGCATCGACGGCAAGTATCGCAACCCGGCCTGGTCGCCCCCGGCCGAGGTGAAGCGCGACAAGCCGAGCATTCCCGACGTGATCCCGGGCGGCTCGCCGCGCAATCCGATGGGCGTCGCTGCGATGACGCTCGCCGGCGGTGAATATGCGATCCACGGTACCAACGTGCCGGGCTCGGTCGGCGGCTTCGTCTCCTATGGCTGCATCCGCATGCTGAACGACGACATCACCGATCTCTATAGCCGCGTGTCGGTCGGCACCACGGTGGTGGTGACCCGGTAATCCGATCGCGAAGCGAGATCGCAAAAGCCGCGTCCTCGACGCGGCTTTTTTTATTGCCAGAAGCGCCAGCCGCGAGCGCACCACCCGGCGCGATGGCCGCCATTGTAGCTGCGCACATAGCCGCCCGCGAGCATGGCTGCCGAAACGTTGGTCGTGCGCCGCGTCGCGACGTCGGCGAGGATGCGACCGTATTTGTCCGGGCCGAGATTCGAAATCGTGACGCCGCCCTGACCGAGCAGATCGCGCAACGCATCGCTGGCAATTTCGGCCTTGTCCGCCTCCTCCTGGCACGACGCTTTCATTTCCGGCGCATCAATGCCGCGCAGGCGAACGCGGGCGACGAGCGCGCGGCCGTCGCCCTGATGCACACGCGCGAGAAAGGTGTCGCCGTCGATCGTGCGGATCACGTCGACGGGCCGGCGCGTCTCGGGATTGCCCGGCTGCTGCAGGATGATCTCGGCATCTCGCGACTGACCGTCATCGATATGCGGAACGGTCCAGCTGGTGCCGTGCCGGAACAACAGCACGACGGCCGCGGCGATTCCGACCACGAACAGCCACGGTACGATGCCGGAGAAGCGGCGGCCGAATGGCGAGCCGCTGTAGGAAGGCCGATAGGGATATCGGGGATCGAAGCGCGGCATCAGCGCACGCTAGGGCTGAGTCGGCCGAACCGGCAAGAGCTGCTCAAGCGCTAAAAATCCGAGGCGATGCCCTTGCGCTCCCAGTCGCCGTAGCGTGTGGGCTCCGGACCTTTTGGCCCCTGCAGCTCCTTCGGCGTAGCTTTCGCTTCGTCCGCCGCGGCTTGCCGGCGTGCCTCGGCTTCGGCGAGCGCGCGCTGGGCGGCCGGCGTCAACGGCTTGCGTCCGGGCGTGGGGAGATCGTCACTCATGATCTGGTCTCCTAGCCGAGATCGCAGCGTGGCGCGACCGCCAATAAAGCATCCCTGAGATCGCGACGCGGGGCTGAAAATACCAGAAGCGATTCTTACATTTGGCATATTCGCGTGTCACAGAAGCGCGTCTCAGGCATGCGCCCAATTGGCGGAACTGCCGCTCGCTCAGAACCTTAAGCCGCATGCCCTCTCAACGCTTTGCCCCCCCGTCCGAAGTGCCTGGTTTGGCGGCCCGGCGGATCGCTGCCGACATCGTCGACGGCGTTCTGCACAAGCACCGCACACTGGATGATCAGCTCGACGGCTCCGGCGCCCATCCCGGCCTGAAGACACTCGCCGATCGGGACCGCGCACTGATGCGCCGCCTGGTGGCGACGATCCTGCGCCGGCTCGGAACACTCGGCCACGTGCTGTCGCGGCTGCTCGACAAGGGCATTCCCTCCGAGGCGCCGCGCGCGCAGAGCGCGCTGCTGATCGGCGCAGCGCAAATCCTCTGGATGGACGTGCCGGACCACGCCGCGGTCGATCTTTCGGTTCGCCTGGTGCAATCCGATCGCCGCGCCGCGCGCTATGCCGGACTCGTCAACGCCGTGCTGCGGCGCTGCGCCCGCGAGGGCAAGGCGCTGGTCGAGGAAGTCGAAACACAATCGCTGGATCTGCCGCCCTGGATGCTGGCGCGCTGGAGCGCGCATTACGGCGAGGCGACCGCGCGCGAGATGGCGCTGGCGCTCAGCCACGAGCCGTCGCTTGATCTCACGGTGAAGTCGGACGCCGCGCAATGGGCGAGCCGTCTGCACGGTGAAGTGCTGCCGACGGGAACCGTACGTACGCAGCTGCATGGTGCTGTGACCATGCTGCCGGGTTTCACGGAGGGGCAGTGGTGGGTGCAGGACGCCGCCGCCGCACTGCCGGCGCGGTTGTTCGGCGATATCGCCGGCAAGTCGATCGCCGATCTCTGCGCCGCACCCGGTGGCAAGACCGCACAACTGGCGCATGCCGGTGCGCATGTGACGGCCATCGACCGATCGCCCGCCCGCGTGGCGCGCCTGCGCGAGAATCTCACACGACTGTCGCTTCAGGCCGAGACTGTCGTCGCCGACGCCGTCGAATGGTCCGGCCCGGCCGACGGTTTCGACGGCATCCTGATCGATGCGCCCTGCACCTCGACCGGCACGATCCGCCGTCACCCGGACGTGGCCTGGCTGCGACAGGAATCAGACATCGCAGGCCTCTCCGCACTCCAGCAGCGGCTGCTGAAGAAATCCGTCTCGCTGCTGAAGCCCGGCGGCATGCTGGTGTATTGCACCTGCTCGCTGGAGCCCGAGGAGGGCGAGCAGGCGATCGCGGCGCTGCTCGCGGCTGAGCCGGGCTTGCGGCGCGTTCCGATCGACGCATCCGAGGTCGCGGGCCTCGGCGAGATCATCAACGCCGATGGTGATCTGCGCACCCTGCCCAGCCATTTGCCGCATGCCGACCCAAGGCTCGGCGGGCTCGACGGATTTTTTGCCGCCCGGCTCGTTAAATCCTGATTTTGCACCGGTTTTTGTTGCCGCGGCCCTGATTCGCGGCCTTTCAAGGTGGTGTCAGCCGGCCGATTTTGGGATTAGAAAGGATTCGTCGGAATCCTCTCCCCCTTCCAAGGCAAGGCGTGTCGGTCGCTCAACGCAGACGCATCTCGACGCTCGTCATGAACCGCTTCGCGCGGAACATGCTTGCGCGCGCCAGCGGCGGATCGGTGGCTGTCTCGAAGCTGTGGCCGGGCCGCGCCGACCGGCTGATCATCGCGCCGCATGATCTGCGTACGGCGGACGCCACCCGCGCCGCCGAGATCTATGCCGGCCGCTTCGTGTTCGCCGGCAAGATCGTCAATTGCCATGGCCGCTCGATCTTCGATCTCGATCCTCCGTCGGAGGACTGGGAGGTCGCACTGCTCGGCTTCGGCTGGCTGCGCCATTTGCGCGCCGCCGACACAGCGCTGACGCGGGCGAACGCACGCGCGCTGGTCGAAGACTGGATCGCCAATCCCGCCAACAAGCGCCGTCCGGTCGCGCGCCGCGCCGACGTGCTGGCGCGCCGGGTGATCTCGCTGCTGTCGCAGGCGCCGCTGGTGCTCAACGACACCGACAACAAATTCTATCGCCGCTACCTGCGCGGGCTGGCGCGCGAGATTCGCTATCTCCGCTACACGATGGTCGATATCCCCGACGGCGTGCCGCGGCTCCAGGTGCTGATCGCGCTGTGTTATGCGGCACTGTGCCTTGCCAACCAGGCGCGCCACATCCGCAGCGCCTCGCGCAAATTGTCGGATGAATTGCTGCGGCAGATCCTTCCCGACGGCGGTCACATCTCGCGCAATCCCGGCGCGCTGACCGAACTGCTGATCGACCTGCTGCCGCTGCGCCAGACCTTTGCCGCGCGCAACATCGCGCCGCCGCCTGCGCTGCTGAACGCCATCGACCGCATGATGCCGATGTTGCGTTTCTTTCGCCATGGCGACGGCAATTTCGCGCTGTTCAACGGCATGAGCGCGACACCGTCGGATCTGCTCGCCACCCTGCTCGCCTATGACGACACGCACGGCACGCCGATGGCGAACATGCCGCATACCGGTTTCCAGCGCCTCGATGCCGGCCAGATGACGCTGATCATCGACACCGGCCCGCCGCCGCCGCCCAATGTTAGCCACGACGCCCATGCCGGCTGCCTGTCGTTCGAGCTGTCTTCGGGCATCAGCCGCATCGTCACCAATTGCGGCATGCCGACCACCGGCCGCGACAATTGGCGGTCGTTTGCGCGCGGCACCGCGGCGCATTCGACGCTGACCTATCACGAGACCTCGTCCTGCCAGTTCGTGGAATTGTCGGCGATGAAGAAGCTGTTGCACGGCTCGCCCGTCATCAGCGGGCCCGCCGAGGTCGAGAGCTATCGTGAGGTCGTGCAGAACGGAACGCTGCTGACGACCTCGCATGACGGCTATCTGTCGAAGTTCGGCGTGATCCATCGCCGCACGCTGATGGTCGCCGACGACGGCACGCGGCTCGACGGCGAAGACACGCTGCAGCCGCCGCAGGGCGGCCGCCTCAAGGGCGCGGACGCGGATTTCGCGCTGCGCTTCCACCTGCATCCCGCAGTGAAGGCGAGCCGGCTGTCGGATGCCCGCGGCGTCATGCTGGTATTGCCGAACCGCGACGTCTGGACCTTTGAAGCCCTGGACGACAAGGTCGATCTCGAAGACAGCGTGTTCCTGGCCGGCAATGACGGGCCGCGTCGCACCGCCCAGATCGTGATCCGGCAGGATGCGCGCCAGGCGCCCTCGATCCGCTGGAGCTTTGTGCGCTCCACGGCGTCGCCGACGGTCACCAATGCCCGCCGCAATGCGCGCCGGGAGCCGGAACTTCCGCTGTAAACAAGCCCGATTCCGCCCGATCTGAGCGTTGTGACCGACGGCGAAAACTGCTACCGAGCACGCTCTCGCGCGACTGGCGACCTTGGATGGAGCACCATCGGGAAGCGCGGGACATATCTGCCGCGCGCCTGGGCATAGGAACTCCCTGAACAGAGGATCTTGCTCATGACTGACCATCCCCGCCGCGTCACCCGCGCCCTGCTTTCCGTTTCCGACAAGACCGGCCTGATCGAATTTGCCCGCGCGCTCTCGGAGCACGGCGTCGAGCTGATCTCGACCGGCGGTACCGCCAAGGCGATCGCGGGCGCCGGCTTGAAAGTGAAGGACGTCTCCGACCTCACCGGCTTCCCCGAGATGATGGACGGTCGCGTCAAGACGCTGCACCCCAAGGTGCATGGCGGCCTGCTCGCGATCCGCGACAACAAGGAACATGCCGAGGCGATGAAGACGCACGGCATCGCGCCGATCGACCTGCTGGTCGTCAACCTCTACCCGTTCGAGGCCACCGTCGAGAAGGGCGCCGGCTTCGAGGATTGCATCGAGAACATCGACATCGGCGGCCCCGCGATGATCCGCGCCGCCGCCAAGAACCACGACGACGTCGCCGTCGTGGTCGAGGCGGAGGACTATCAGGCCGTCCTCGACGAGCTCAAGGCCAACAGCGGCGCGACCACGCTGAAGCTGCGCCGTCGGCTTGCCGCAAAGGCCTATGCGCGCACCGGCGCCTACGACGCCGCGATCTCCAACTGGTTCAACCGCCAGCTCGAGATCGACGCGCCCGACTACCGCGCTTTCGGCGGCCGCCTGATCCAGGCGCTGCGTTACGGCGAGAATCCGCACCAGACCGCGGCGTTCTATGCGCTGCCCGACAAACGACCGGGCGTCTCGACCGCGCGGCAGCTGCAGGGCAAGGAGCTGTCCTACAACAATATCAACGACACCGACGCCGCCTATGAATGCATCGGCGAGTTCGATGCCAAGCGCACCGCGGCCTGCGTCATCGTCAAGCACGCCAACCCCTGCGGCGTCGCCGAGGGTTCCGACCTCGTCAGCGCCTATCGCAAGGCGCTGGCCTGCGATTCCACCTCGGCTTTCGGCGGCATCATCGCGATGAACCGCCCTCTCGACGCTGACACCGCGCGCGAGATCACGAAGATCTTCACCGAGGTGATCATCGCGCCCGACGCCAGCGAAGAGGCGATCGCCATCATCGCCGGGAAGAAGAACCTGCGCCTCCTGCTCGCCGGCGCCCTGCCCGACCCTCGCACGGCGGGCCTCACCGCCAAGACGGTCGCGGGTGGCCTGCTGGTGCAGAGCCGCGACAACGCCGTCGTTGACGACATGACGTTCAAGGTGGTGACGAAGCGTGCGCCCAGCGACGCGGAAATGCGCGATTTGAAATTCGCGTTCCGGGTGGCGAAGCACGTCAAGTCCAACACCATCATCTACGCCAAGGACCTCGCCACGGTCGGCATTGGCGCCGGGCAGATGAGCCGTGTGGATTCGGCGCGGATCGCGGCGCGCAAGGCGCAGGATGCAGCGGTTGAGCTGAAGCTCGCCAATCCGCTCACCAAGGGTTCGGTGGTCGCGTCCGACGCATTCTTCCCGTTCGCTGACGGCATGCTCGCCTGCATCGAAGCCGGCGCTACCGCCGTGGTGCAGCCGGGCGGCTCGATGCGCGACGACGAGGTGATCAAGGCCGCTGACGAGCACGGCATCGCCATGGTGCTCACCGGTATCCGGCACTTCCGGCACTAAGTCTCAGCGAAAGCGTAGTCCGGATCGAGCGCAGCGAAATCCGGGCTACGAAGCGCGGCTATTCCTTCACCCGCAGCAGCAGCCCCAGCCCTGCGACGAAGAACACCACCAGCACGGCCATGCCGGCCTTCTGGCTGGCGGTCGCGGCGGTGATCACGCCGATCAGGAGCGGACCGATGAAGGACGTCACCTTTCCGGTCAGCGCGAACAGGCCGAAATATTGCGCGATGCGATCCCTGGGCGCGAGACGAATCAGCAGCGAGCGCGAGGCAGCCTGCAGCGGGCCGCCGGCGGCGCCGATCAGGCAGCCGAGCACGAGATAGGCGCGTTCGGCGGCGCCGGCGAACAATGGACCGTCCGGCACCGGCGGGGCGACCTTCACGAACAGCACGGAATCCTTGTCGACCAGGAGGATCGCGGCGAGCGACAGCAGCAGCACCAGCATGCTGCCGGCAATCACGCGCTTCGGCCCGAGGCGGTCGTCGAGCTTGCCGCCGAGCCACGCGCCAAACGCGCCTGATATCGCCAGCATGATGCCGAAGGTACCGATCTGCATGGTGTGCCAGCCGAATGTACCAGCGGCATAAATGCCGCCGAAGGCGAACAATGACACCAGCCCGTCGGTGTAGACCATGTTCGCCAGCAGGAAGGTCGCCAGCGATTTCTGTTGGGGCAGCTCGGCGAGTGAACGCCGCAATTGCGCAAGCCCCGTGCTCAGCGCTTCGCGCACCGGCCGCTTCGCCGGATAGTCCGGCGTGAACAAAAACAGCGGCATCACGAACACGATGAACCAGAGCGCGGTCAGCGGCCCCGCGGCGCGGTCGCCCTGATGCGTGACGGGATCGAGCCCGAACAGCGGCGTGAAGCCGAGCAGCGTGCGCCCGGTCTGCGGATTGGCCGCGAGGAAGCCGAGCACGATGATGAGACTGACGATGCCGCCGACATAGCCGGTGGCCCATCCGTTGCCGGAGAGCCGCCCGATCCGCTCCGGCGGTACAAGCGTCGGCATCATCGCATTGTTGAAGACGGTGGCGAACTCGGCACCGACACTCGCCAGCGCGACAGCCATGAGCAGCGGCACGATGATGGCGTGGTCGCCGGGCTTGCCGATCCAGAGCGCACTGGAGCCGAGCACCAGCAGCACACCGAACGCGGCGATCCACGGCTTGCGGCGTCCGGCGGCGTCGGCGATCGCGCCGAGCACCGGTGAGAGCAGCGCGATCAGGAGGCCGGCGGCCGCCATCGCAAATCCCCAGAGCGACTGTCCGGTCGCGGGATCGGGAGCGATGCTGGTGGCGAAATAGGGCGCGAACACGAAGGTCGTGATCAGCGTGAAATAGGGCTGCACCGCCCAGTCGAAAAAAATCCAGCCGACGACAGCCGTGCGCGGCGGATAGGTCCGCTGCGCACTCGTCATCCCCGCATCGGAGGCAATCGTCGTCATGCCAAATTCCTTATCACGAACAGTTTTGCCTCCGGTGGCGCAAACCGTATAGCATTGTCGCGGCGCATGTGCAGCGGCGTAAAGGCGGCGGAATCTTGATGTTGTCGTTTGTCCCGACCCGGCGGAAATTCCTCGCGGCCATCGCGGTTCTCGGCGTGGGTCTGTTACCTGCCGCAGCGCAGGACGCGCGAAGCGGCTACACGCCGCCTCCACTCGACTCCCTGCGTGCCGTCGCGGCCGAGCATGGAATGGTGGTGGCGCAGGAGAAGCTCGCCGCCCAGATCGGCGCCGATATCCTGCGGCAGGGCGGCAACGCCATTGATGCAGCGGTGGCGACCGGCTTTGCCATGGCCGTCACTTATCCGCGCGCCGGCAATATCGGCGGCGGCGGCTTCATGGTGATTCATTCCGCCGAGCGCAATGAAGCTGTCGCGATCGACTATCGCGAGACCGCGCCGGCAGCGACCACGCCGGGCATCTTTCTCGGCGCCGACGGCAAGCCGGACACAGCAAAATCGCGCGATTCGGCACTCGGCGTCGGCGTGCCCGGCACGGTTGCGGGCCTGGCGCTCGCGCTGGAGAAATACGGCTCCGGCCAATTCACGCTTGCGCAGCTGCTGGCGCCCGCGATCGAACTCGCGCGCGACGGTTTTGTCGTCACCGACGACATCGCCGACACCCTGCCCGGCTGGCACAAGCGCCTGGCGCGCTGGCCAGCCTCCGCGAAGATATTTTCCCGGCCGGACGGCACGCCGCTGCAAGGGAACGACCGGCTGGTGCAAGGCGACCTCGCCACGACGCTGTCGCTCGTCGCCGAGCACGGCCCTCGCGGCTTCTATGAGGGGCCGGTTGCCGAGAAGCTCGCCAAGGCGATCACCGATGCCGGCGGCATCATGACGGCGGACGATCTCAAATCCTACCATGCCGTCATCCGTGAGCCGGTGCGCGGCACTTATCGCGGCTACGATATCGTCTCGATGCCGCAGCCATCGTCAGGCGGCGTCGTGCTGCTCGAGACGCTCAACATCCTCGAAGGCTTTCAGCTCGCAAGCCTGAAACAGGGCTCGGCGCCGTCACTGCATCTCCTGATCGAGGCGATGAAGCGCGCCTATGCGGATCGCGCGCGCTATCTCGGCGATCCCGCTTACGTCAAGGCACCGATCAAGACCCTGATCGCGAAGGACTATGCGGATAGCTTGCGCGCCGGCATCTCGACCGAGCGCGCAACGCCCTCGAAGGACATCACCGCCACCGCGGCCTCGCCGCGCGAAGGCAGCAACACCACGCATTTCTCGGTCGTCGACAGCCGCGGCAACGCCGTGAGCAACACCTATACGCTGAACTTCAGCTATGGCGTCGGCCTCGTCGCCGACGGCACCGGCGTGCTGCTCAACAACGAGCTCGACGATTTCACCGCCGCGGTCGGTGCCTCCAACGCCTATGGCCTGGTCGGCTTTGAAGCCAACCTGCCCGGACCGGGCAAGCGGCCGCTGTCCTCGATGTCTCCGACCATCGTCCTGAAGGACGGCAAGCCCGTGCTGGTCACGGGCTCGCCCGGCGGCAGCCGCATCATCTCGACCGTGCTGCAGGTGATGGTCAATGTGCTCGACTACAAGATGGATGTGGCCGCCGCCGTTGCGACGCCGCGGCTGCATCATCAATGGCTGCCCGACGAGGTGCGCGTCGAGCGCGGCTTTCCGGAAGGCGTCCTGGCCGAGCTGAAGGCGATGGGTCACACCATCGTCGAGCCGATGGGACAGACATCCGCCAACTCTGTCCTCGTGTCGCCGAACGGCCCGCTCGGCGCAGCCGATCCGCGGACACGCGGTGCGGAGGCTGCGGGTCAGTAGCCGCCTGATTTGTGCAGCGCGGCCCCGCTGTTTTCAGAGATGACAGGGGCTGCGATCCGCGCCAATTTGCCGCTGCCCGTGCCTGCCAAGTCGGCGACCACGAGCTTGCCGAAGGACAATTCCCATGACTGCAGCCGATCCGACCGGGCGCATCGAGCGCGCCGAGATCGAGGATACCAGCCTCCTCGCCTTCTATCGCGACATGAATGTCCCCGAGCGGCGGACCTTTTGGGCCTGCGCGGCGGGCTGGGCGCTCGACGGCATGGACTTCATGATCTACCCGCTGGTGATCGGCACCATCATCAAACTGTGGAACGTCGATGCAGCCTCGGCCGGCCTTGCCGGCACCGTCACGCTGCTCGCCTCGGCCGTCGGCGGCTGGCTCGGCGGTTATCTCTCGGACCACATCGGTCGCGTGCGGACCCTGCAGATCACGATCATCTGGTTCTCGTTCTTCTCGCTGGTCTGCGCGGTCGTGCAGAATTTCGACCAGCTGCTGATCGCACGCGCCGTGCTCGGTCTCGGCTTCGGCGGCGAATGGGCCGCCGGCGCGGTGCTGATG
>JAEWBW010000296.1 GCA_023390955.1 Pseudomonadota bacterium | reverse complement strand
GCGTTGACGGTTGCATCACGATGCGATCGCCGGAGCGTTGCCGCTAACCGGCTTTCCTCGTCCGCGCAGTCGTGCGCACCGGCTTTTCCGCCTTCTTCGGTGCGTCCTTCGCTGCCGCCACGTCCTTGCCGCCCTTGCCGGAGATCGGCAGCAGCATCTCGCGCTGGCCCTCGGCGCGCTTCTTCGGCTTCTTGCCCTTGGCTGCGGTCTTCGGCGCGGCCTTCTCCACCGTCTTGGCCGCGACGTCCTTCTCGCCGGCGAGGCTCTTCTTCAGCGCATCCATCAGATTGATGACGTTGCCGCTGCTCTTCGGGGCCGACTTGGAGGCGAGGGGAACGCCCGACCGCTTCTTGTTGATGAGATCGATCAGCGCGGTCTCGTAATGATCCTCGAACAGCTCCGGCTCGAATGCGCCCGACTTCTTCTCGACGATGTGCCTGGCGAGATCCAGCATGTCCTTGGTGAGCTTCACGTCCTGGATGTCGTCGAAATAATCCTTCTCGCCGCGGACCTCATAGGGATAGCGCAGCAGCGTGCCCATCAGCCCGCTCTCGAGCGGCTCCAGCGCGATGATGTTCTCGCGGTTGGTCAGCACCACGCGGCCGATCGCCACCTTGTCCATGCTGCGGATGGTCTCGCGGATCACCGCATAGGCGTCGTGGCCGACCTTGCCGTCCGGCACCAGATAATAGGGGCGGATCAGATAGCGGTTGTCGATGTCGGACTTCGGCACGAACTCGTCGATTTCGATCGTGTGCGTCGAGTCCAGCGCGATCTCGTCGAGCTCGTCCTTGGTGACTTCGATGTAGGTGTCGGTGTCGACCTTGTAGCCCTTGACGATGTCGTCGGAGGTGACCTCGTCGCCGGTCTCGGCATCGACCTTGAGGTACTTGATGCGGTGGCCGGTCTTCTTGTTGATCTGGTTGAAGGAGACCTTCTCGGTGTCCGACGTGGCCGGATAGAGCGCGACCGGGCAGGTCACGAGCGAGAGGCGCAGAAAACCCTTCCAGTTGGCACGAGGGGCCATGGTCTACTCCGGACGCAACAGGGACAGCGGACGAGGGTGACAGCTCAACAGGATACCATTGGGGAACCTCGAATCATAGCAAGGTCCGGACGAATCTCGGAACGGCGTTAACCCCGCGTTTGCGATGCGGAGGCCGGAACATCACCGGAAATAGGGCGTTGCCCCCGCGAACGACATGCGGCTGCGAGGAGGTTGCGGCATGTCAGGCGTGACACCGCAGATTGAGGTCATCATGGCAACGAGACAAGACCATCAGATCGTCGAGACAGCTACGGAAGCGCGCGGAGCCGAGCCCGGTCCTTCGGTGGCGGCCTTGCTGGTCGTCTCGACCGGGCTTGCGATCCTGATCCTCGGCGTCATCTGGTTCGTGTTCTTCCGGACCTGACGCGCGAGCGATTACGCCGACGCTTTCGACTCGTCGCGTTTCGCGGCAAATTGCGCCCGTCACGGCAGCGGCCAAGGTCCGCCGTCGTGGCGGGCATCGTCATATCTGGGCCAGATAGATCGGCGCAGGAATCTGACGAATGACCAAAATGTAACCCAAGCCGGTTCCCGCCGTTCATATTCAGTTCACGCCAAAAGGGGTCATCTGGCTGCAAGTTGATTGGCTGCAAATCCGTGGCCCTTCGTTTGCCTGATCCTGGAGAGACACGTGCGCCTGCTCGTCGTTGAGGATGACCCCGATCTCAATCGCCAGCTCACCAAGGCCCTGACCGACGCCGGCTATGTGGTCGACCGCGCCTTCGATGGCGAGGAGGGGCATTTCCTCGGCGACAACGAGCCCTATGACGCGGTGGTGCTCGACATCGGGCTGCCCAAGAAAGACGGCATCTCGGTTCTGGAAGCCTGGCGGCGCAACGGCCGCTCGATGCCGGTCTTGATCCTCACCGCGCGCGACCGCTGGAGCGACAAGGTCCAGGGGTTTGATGCCGGTGCCGACGACTACGTCGCAAAGCCGTTCCATCTCGAAGAGGTGCTGGCCCGGATCCGCGCGCTGCTGCGCCGTTCGGCCGGACACGCCCAGAGCGAACTCACCTGTGGCCCGGTGACGCTGGACACGCGGACCAACAAGGTCACGGTGTCGGGCAACGCCGTGAAGATGACCTCGCACGAGTACCGGTTGCTGCAATATCTGATGCATCACGCCGGCCGCGTGGTCTCCCGCACCGAGCTCGTCGAGCATCTCTACGACCAGGATTTCGACCGCGACTCCAACACCATCGAGGTGTTCGTCGGCCGCATCCGCAAGAAGCTGGACGTCGACATCATCCAGACCGTCCGCGGCCTCGGCTATCTCCTGACCCCGCCGGCTGCGCCCAACTGAAGCCCGGGCTTGACCGCGCGGCGGGACCGGGGTCTTGGTCGCTGATGACCATTTCTTCCGCCCCACCGTTCCGCGGCCAGCCGGGACCCCTCTGATGCGCGGCAGCTCGCTTGCGAACCGTCTGTTTCTGTCGGCGACGGCATGGCTCGTGGTGATCCTGGCCATCACCGGCGTCGTGCTGTCGTCGGTCTACAAGGACGCGACCGAGCGCGCCTTCGACCGCCGGCTCAATCTCTATCTCCGCACCCTGATCGCCGAGGTGGCGACCCCGGACGAGCCGCCCGATCGCCAGTTCCAGTCGCTCGGCGAGCCGCTGTTCGACCTGCCGCTGTCGGGCTGGTACTGGCAGATCACGCGCACCGACACTGAAAAGCAGGAGGCGCGCTCCTCGCGCTCGCTCTGGGACAAGAAGCTGCCCAAGCTGGAGGAGAAGGGCGTCGAGCTCACAGGCGCCGGCATCCGGATCGGTTACGTCGACGGACCCGAAGGCCAGGATCTGCGCATGGTGGAGCGCCCCGTCGATCTCGGCGCCGACGGCAAATATCTCGTCAGCGTCGCAGGCGATGCCACGGAGATCTTCGACGAGACGCGCAGCTTCGATTACTACCTCGGCGGCACCTTCACCGCGCTCGGCATCGTGCTGCTGCTGACCACCGTGTTCCAGGTCCGTTTCGGTCTAGCGCCGCTGAAGCGCATTTCGGAAGCGATCGCCGACATCCGCTCCGGCCGCGCCGAACGCCTCGAAGGCGAGTTTCCGGTGGAGATCGCGCCGCTCGCGCGCGAGACCAACGCCCTGATCGATGCCAATCGCGAGATCGTCGAGCGCGCACGCACCCATGTCGGCAATCTCGCGCACGCCATCAAGACGCCACTCTCCGTCATCGTCAACGAGGCGGGCGCCCATGCCGCCGATCCGTTTGCATCGAAGGTCATGGAACAGGCCGACGTGATGCGCGACCAGGTCGCCCACCACCTCGAGCGCGCCCGCATCGCGGCCCGGGTTTCGATCGTAGGGACCGTGACGGAGGTGGCGCCCGCGATCGAGGCGCTGCGCCGGACCATGGAAAAGATCCACCGCGACCGCGGTATCTCGGTCGAGGCCAAGGCCGATCCGGCCGCCAAGTTTCGCGGCGAGAAGCAGGATCTGGAGGAGATGGTCGGAAATCTCGTCGACAACGCCTGCAAATGGGCGGCCTCGCAGGTCCTCATCGAGGTGATGGTGGTCCCGCCCGACAAGCCCGGCGCCGGTCCCCGCCTGCGCATCCTGGTCGACGACGACGGACGCGGCCTGTCCGAGGCGGAGCGGGCCCAGGTCTCCCGCCGGGGGCAGCGGCTCGACGAATCCAAGCCGGGATCGGGGCTCGGCCTGTCGATCGTGGTGGACCTGGCCGCGCTCTATGGCGGCAGCCTGGCGCTCGCCACCGCCCCGAACGGGGGCCTGCGCGCCGAGCTGGTGCTTCCGGCCGTCTAGGTCCTTGTTCCAGCGGGATTATCTGGGTCCAGCGCGCCGGTTATGGCCTCGCCATCCGACTTCCTAAACGCCTTCTTAAGGCGCGGTCCCCTATGATCGCGCTCGGACGCACCTGCCGTCCGCCACCACGTGCATTACCGGGCGCATGAGCCAGACATCGATCGAGCGGCTGAGAGACTATCTCGCGCAGCTCCCGCCGCAAGCGCAGGCGCTGCTGATGCGGGAGTTTGAGCGCGCGCTCGAGCGCGGCCAGGACACGGCGGTTGCCACGCTCGTGCTCGATCAACTGCGCAAGATCGTGCGCAAGACCGAAGCCGAGGTCGTCGATCCGCCGCGGACCGATGATTTGTCGCGCCTGCTGTTCCTGCCGCTGGAACCATTTCTGGTTGAGGCCGGTTCACCGATCCGGGTCGGACAGATCCGCCGTTCCTCGCTGCATCCGATCTGGCAATGGCTCGGCCGCGACGGCGCGCCTGACAAGGTGCGGGAGTTCGAAGCCACGCTTGCGCGCATTCCGGCCGGCGACAGTGCCAGCCAGGTCGAAGCTCTGGCTTTGAAACTCCAGGCCGTGGCCGCCGACGCCATCGCGGACCTGGTCGGCCCCGGCGGTGGCGACAAATCGCGCGCCATGGCCCGCGTGGGTCCGCCCAACGTGATCGAGGACCTGCATTCGATCGGCGCGCTGCTTGCCGTTCGCGAAGCGGTTGCGACCCTCAGCGAGAAGCTGCCGCGCTTCCTGCGGGCCTTCGGCGATTCCCAGATCGCCTCGGTGACACAGGCGCTCAACATTCCGGTGCTGCAGACGCCGCAGATGCTGCCATTCGCGTTGTCGATGGTGATCCAGCGGATGACGGCGCCGTGGCAGATCATCCGCCTTGCGATCAAGATGGCGGCTTCCGACGATGAAATCCGCGTCGCGGCGACACCGTTCGGCGTCGCCGTTACCATCGCGTTGCACGATCTGTCCTGCCTTGCCGCCATGCTGCGGATGGACATCAAGCGCAGCCGCTTCGAGAATGTCGGCGAACGGCTGAAGGCGCTGCATGACGGCGTGCGCGGACTGCGCACCGAGCTCGACCTGCGCAACGATTCCAACTGGGGCAAGCAGCTCACCTCGATCCGGGCCGACATCTCCAACGCGCTGCAGTCGGAGATCGACAGTGTTCCCGGCCGCGTGCGCCGCATCCTGCGCCAGCGCGCCGAGAAGGATATCCCGCCCGGCGCCCGCGTCGACAGCACCGAGGTGGAGGAGGCGGCCGCGCTGATCGATTTCGTCGCGACCTGCCGCAACTATGCCAGCGAGCTTGCGATCAACGAGGTGACGCTGCGCACCTATTCCGACCTCCAGCAATATGTCGAACGCTCGACGGAATCGCTGGTGCAATCGCTGCGTGCCGCCGACCACAAGGTCCGGACCTACCGCCAGCAGCAGGTCTCCGCCGCGATCCGCTTCTGCGAATTGCTGTTCGGCGACGACTACGCCTCGCTGATGAGCCGGGCGGCCGAGAACGCGCTCACGGGCGAGCGCAAATCGTCGCGCGCCGGCTAGTCCGGGAGAAATATTTCCGCCTACAATTTGAGGTTGACGTACCGCGTGACGGAACGTACGTTCCGCGCGCAAGACGTCGTGATTTCTATTTGTGGGCGCATGAAACCGGTCATCAATTTCGTCGAAATTCAAAACCGCGTAATCACGGCGACCTATCAAAGGCTGATGGTCAGGGCGAGGGTGGTGCTGGTCGAGAAGGCCAGCGGCCGGCAATTGCCGGAGCCCGTCGCGACGATTGCGTCCTCCCTTCCGGTGGGCCAGGTGCGGATGCGGCTGGCGGAGACCGTCACGCCTGGAACCTATTTCCTCAAGGCCCTCAACGGGCATGGCGAGGACGCCGCGCAGAGCCGCGATTTCGAGATCAGTTAAGCCGTTGGATTCCTGTCGTTTCCGCGCGAATTCGCCTCGCGCCGAATTGACAATTGTCAATTGCTGGCCCGCTTCTGCGTGGTGTAAAGCAACGTGACAGGCGCAGTTCACGCGCCGCCGGAAGCTTGCCTGATGACGCTATGGTTCGTGTTCGCGCTGATGACGGTCGCGGCGATTTTCGCTGTGCTCTGGCCGCTCGGCCGTGGCAACCGCGCGCCCAGCGAAGGCAGCGAGGCGGCCGTCTACAAGGACCAACTTGCCGAGATCGAGCGTGATCATGCGGCCGGCCTGATCGGCGCGCCGGAGGCCGAGGCGGCCCGCGTCGAGATCAGCCGCCGGCTGCTCGCTGCCGCCGACAGCGAGCGCGCGCCGGATGCTGCGTCGAGCCTGAAATGGCGCCGCGCCGCGGCCGTGCTGGCGCTGATCGGTCTGCCGCTCGTTGCGATCGTCATCTACATGCCGCTCGGCTCGCCCCAACTGCGCGACTTTCCGCTGGCGCAGCGCGACCGCGCGCCGGGCATGGCGCAGTCGCTCGAGAACATGGTGACGCAGGTCCAGCAGCATCTGGAAAAGAATCCGACCGACGGCCGCGGCTGGAACGTGCTCGCGCCGGTGCTGGAGCGGCTCGGCCGCTATGACGAGGCGGTGACCGCCTATCGCAATTCGCTGACCTATAACGGCGAGAGCGCCGAGCGCCGTTCTGATATCGGCGAGGCGATGTCGGCCGCCGCGGGCGGTGTGGTGACGGCCGAGGCCAAGACCGAGTTCGAGCGCGCGCGTACGCTCGATGCGAACGACCCCAAGGCGAACTACTTCCTGGGTCTGGCGGCCGAGCAGGATGGCCGCAAGGATGATGCGGCGACGATCTGGCGCGGCCTGCTCGCGAAAGCGCCCGCGGATGCGCCGTGGCGCTCGCTGGTGCAGTCCTCGCTGGCGCGGGTCGGCGGCGGCAGTGCGGTGCCGGCGCTCTCGGACGACACGATCGCAGCTGCACGGGACATGAGCGAAGGCGACCGCAGCGCGATGATCCGCGGCATGGTCGACCGTCTCGCAACGCGGCTGAAGCAGAATGGCGATGACGTCGAGGGCTGGCTGCGCCTGGTGCGCGCCTATGTCGTGATGGGTGAGCGCGACAAGGCCAAGGGAGCGCTCAGCGATGCGCGGCAAGCGGTCGCGGGCGATGCCGAGCGCTTGCGCAAACTCAATGAAGGCCTGAAGACTCTCGGGCTCGACGGATGACGATCGCAGGACAGGACGAGGCAAGAGACCCGGCATGACGCGCAAACAGCGACGTATGACCATCATCGGCGGCTCGCTCGCAGTGCTCGCGCTCGCCGCCGCGCTTGTGCTCAATGCCTTGCGGGACTCCATCGTGTTCTTCTCGACACCGACCATGGTCGCCGAGAAGCATGTCGAGCCGGGAAAGCGGTTTCGCCTCGGTGGCCTGGTGCAGCCGGGCTCGCTCAAGCGCGGTGACAATCTCGCGGTGACGTTTGAGGTTGCCGACGGCGGTGCAAAGCTGCCGGTCGCCTTCAAGGGCATCCTGCCGGATCTGTTCCGCGAAGGGCAGGGCGTCGTCGCCGAAGGGGCGCTCGATGCCAACGGTGTGTTCAAGGCCGACACAGTGCTGGCCAAGCATGATGAGACTTACATGCCCAAGGACGTTGCGGACGCCCTCAAGAAGCAGGGACACTGGAAGGACGATTACGACACCAAGGCGTCCGGTGGCGCCAAGCCTGCCGCGACGACGGCGCAAGGAAATTCGCAAGCCAATCCGCAGGGAGCTGTGCGGTGATCGCGGAATCCGGACATTATGCCCTTGTGCTGGCGCTCGCGCTGGCGCTGATCCAGTCCGTGGTGCCGCTGATCGGCGCGCGGCTGCGTGACCCCGCGCTGATGAACGTCGCGCGTTCGACCGCGCTGGTGCAGTTCCTGTTCTGCGGCGCCTCGTTCGTGGCGCTGGTCGCGCTGCACGTCACCTCGGATTTCTCCGTCGCCAATGTCTACGAGAATTCCCATTCGATGAAGCCGCTGATCTACAAGATCACCGGCGTGTGGGGAAACCATGAAGGCTCGATGCTGCTGTGGGTGGCGATCCTGGCGCTGTTCGGGGCGCTGGTCGCAGCCTTCGGCAACAATCTGCCGCTGTCGCTCCGTGCCCATGTGCTGAGCGTGCAGGCCTGGATCGCGAGCGCCTTTTATCTCTTCATCCTGATGACGTCGAACCCGTTCCTGCGCATCGCCAGTCCGCCGATCGAGGGACGCGACCTCAATCCGGTGCTGCAGGACATCGGCCTCGCTGTGCATCCGCCGATGCTCTATCTCGGTTATGTCGGCTTCTCGATCTCGTTCTCTTTCGCCATCGCCGCGCTGATGGAAGGACGCATCGATGCGGCCTGGGCACGCTGGGTGCGGCCGTGGACGCTGGTGGCCTGGATATTCCTGACGCTCGGCATCGCGATGGGCTCGTACTGGGCCTATTACGAGCTCGGCTGGGGCGGCTGGTGGTTCTGGGATCCGGTCGAGAACGCCTCGCTGATGCCGTGGCTCGCGGGCACCGCGCTGCTGCACTCTGCCCTCGTGATGGAGAAGCGCGGCGCGCTGAAGGTCTGGACCATCCTGCTGTCGATCCTGACATTCTCGCTGTCGCTGCTCGGCACCTTCCTGGTGCGCTCCGGCGTCATCACGTCGGTGCACGCGTTCGCCAACGATCCGACCCGCGGCGTGTTCATCCTGCTGATCCTGTGCCTGTTCATCGGCGGCAGTCTCTCGCTGTTCGCGGGACGGGCTTCGTCGCTGAAGCAGGGGGGCCTGTTTGCGCCGATCTCGCGCGAGGGCGCGCTGGTGCTGAACAATCTCTTCCTCACCACGGCCTGCGCGACCGTGCTGGTCGGAACGCTCTATCCGCTCGGGCTCGAGGTCTTGACTCACGAAAAGATCTCCGTCGGTGCGCCGTTCTTCAATCTCACC
>JAEWBW010000283.1 GCA_023390955.1 Pseudomonadota bacterium | reverse complement strand
GGCCTTGAGCTCGGCGAGCTTGGCTTCTGCCGCCGTCTTCGCCGCCGCGTCAGTCGCTGCAGCCAGAGCCTTGGCGGCGTCCTGGATCAGGTCCGGACCCTGCCAGTACCAGACCATGTGGGCGATCGGGAAATAGATCAGCGTGACCCAGAGCGGGATGAACAGCGCGATCGCCGAGAACTTCATGCGCTCGGCAAAGGCGCCGACGATGAGGGCGGGCGTGATCGCCGCGAAGGTCATCTGGAAGCAGAAATAGATCATCTCCGAGATGTTGGCGTCGACCGAGAAGGTCGCCGCCTTCGTGTCGGGCGTGATGCCCATCATGAAGGCCTTGGAGAAGCCGCCGATGAAGTCGGAGCCGCCGGTGAAGGTGAGGCTGTAGCCGTAGAGGGCCCAGAGCACCGTGACGACGCACACCGTGTAGAAGACCTGGGCGAGAACCGAGAGCATGTTCTTGGAGCGGACGAGACCGCCATAGAACAGCGCGAGGCCCGGGATCGTCATCAACAGCACCAGCACTGTCGACGTCATCATCCAGGCGTTATCCCCCTTGTTGATCGTCGGCTCGGCGTAGGCTGCGCTCGCGGCGAACATGCCGATTGCGAGAGCCGCCAGTCCCGCGCCATAGGGACGCTTAAACGTCATTGTGTTTCTCCTGATTCGATTTGGTTTGAGCGCGAAATCAAAGTGCCGCGGCGTCGGCTTCGCCGGTGCGGATGCGGACCGCATGGTCGAGGCTGATGACGAAGATCTTGCCGTCGCCGATCTGTCCGGTCTTTGCAGCGGACGTGATGGCGTCGATGGTCTTGTCGACCTGGTCGGACGCGACGGCGACTTCGATCTTGATCTTGGGCAGGAAGCTCACGGCGTATTCGGCACCGCGATAGATTTCCGTGTGGCCCTTCTGACGGCCATACCCCTTGACTTCCGTCACTGTGAGACCGTGAACGCCGATGGCGGTCAGGGCGTCACGGACTTCTTCCAGCTTGAATGGCTTGATGATCGCCATAACAATTTTCATGGGTCCTATCCCCGCTTGGGCCCGGTCCGGACATGGCCGGGCGTTTCTCGACTGGTTCGCCACGAGGGAGAAAGTTCACTACGCGGGCACAGCCGGGACCCTTAGAATCAAATGCCGTGCCAGAATCGGCTGTGGGGGCTAAGCGGCTAGGAAGGCGGGGCTTTTTGCATCCGCCGGGGTCTGCGCTGCAGTGCGCTAATACGCCGCGCTCAAAACCTAGCCAGCCCTGATCAAAAACAGGGCATGACAGGCTGCCGACACAAAGTTGCTCATGTGTCGGGCAGCCTGAGGTATCAAATTACTCCAAAGTACTTGGCCGCACCTGAAATTCACGCCCGTTGGGCCCAAGCTCACGGGATGCGCGCAAGCGCCGGCCGTCTCCACCATCAAGACGTCAACCGGCACCGTCGGGCCGAGGCTATCGGCATCAGGCGACGTCGCGCTCCGCGTAGACCTTGTCGATCAATCCCCAATCGACCCCTTGCTGCGCGGTCATGAAGTGGTCGCGGTCCAGGGTCCGTTCCACGTCCGCCTCGGACCGTCCGCAATGCTGCGCATAGAGCCGGGTGATGCGCCGTTTGGTTTCCTGCATCTCGGTGGCATGGATCAGGATGTCGGACGCCTGTCCCTGAAAGCCGCCGAGCGGCTGATGCACATGAAGGCTGGCATTGGGCAGGGCGGCACGGTGACCGGGCTCGCCGGCCATCAGCAGGAATGAGCCCATCGAGCGCGCGGTGCCCATGCACAGCGTATGGACCGGCGCCTTGATGAATTGCATCGTGTCGTACATCGCGAGGCCGGAGGTGACCACGCCCCCATAGGAGTTGATGTAGAGGTTGATCGGCCTGTTCGGGTTCTCCGCCTCCAGGAACAGCAATTGCGCGCAGACCAGTCCGGACATCGCATCATTGACCTCGCCGTTGAGGAAGATGATGCGCTCGCGCAAGAGCCGCGAGTAGATGTCGAAGGATCGCTCGCCGCGCGCGGATTGTTCGACGACCATAGGGACGAGCTGAAGCATGTCGCGCATCGGCGACCTCCATGTCTGCAGGTGATGAAGTCTCAGGTGATGACGTGTTTTGCGGCTAGCGCGCGATCAGATCAGGCCGCGCGCATCATCCGGCAATTGGTGTTGGCAGCTTGCGGCAGCTTCACGCGATCGTCGCCGGCCTGATGGATGATGCGAAAGCGGGTGCCGCCGGAATCGTTCGGCTCCAACCGGAAGATCACCTGGCTCTCGCGAAACGGCGGTTCGGTGTCGCGCATCCGGTAGCGCACCTCCTCGCCCGCGATCGACGATTCCGGCTCGGCGCCGACGAGATCTGCGTCCGGCAGCCAGCGCTCTCGAAGAGCGGGAATGGTCACCGCCCGCCAGACCTTTGCCGGCGGCGCATCGAGATCATATTCGAGCACCAGGGCGGCGTCGGGTCGATCGGGCTTCACTGCGTCGCTCATTGATCCATGTCCTTCAAGAGATCGGCGAGCGCTTCCACGCGCTTCGGCCAATAGGCGCGATAGCGTCCGAGCCATGCGGCGATGGTGGCGATGCCGTCCGGGTCGACCTCGTAATTCACAAAGCGGCCCTGCCGCTCTTCTCGCACGAGGCCTGCCGCGCGCAGCACCGCCAGGTGCTGCGACATCGCCGGCTGGCTGATCTCCAATCCGTCCCGCAAGGCGCTGGCATTCGAGCTGCCGCCGGCGAGCTTCTCAAAGACCTTTCGGCGTGTCGGGTCGGCCAGCGCCTTGAAGATATCGGCTTCGATCATGTCAACACATAAGCACACGCTTATGTGTCGCGCAAGCCTCGCGTGACCTCAGAGGCGAGCGATTACTGCATCGCCTCGCCGTGCTGGGTGATGTCCAGGCCCTCGAGCTCCTGCTCGCGGGAGACCCGCAGCGGTACGAACAGCGCCACCAGCTTCAGCAGGATGTAGGTGATGCCTGCCGACCAGACGAAGGTGACGGCGATTCCATAGAGCTGGATCAGCATTTGCTGCGGATGGCTCTCGAGCAGTCCGGCGGTACCGCCGATCGCGGCGGTCGCGAACACGCCGGCGAGCAACGTGCCGGTCAGGCCGCCGATGCCGTGGACGCCGAACACGTCGAGCGAGTCATCATAGTCGAAGCGATGCTTCAGCCAGGTACAGGCCCAGTAGCAGATCGCGCCGGCGACGATGCCGATGACCACGCCATGCCACGGCGCGACGTAGCCCGAAGCCGGCGTGATGGTGCCGAGGCCCGCGACGGCACCCGAGATCATGCCGAGCACGGAGGGCTTGCGCCGCGTCGACCATTCGATCGCGCCCCATGTCAGCGCGCCGGCGCAGGCTGCGAGATGCGTGGCCGTGATCGCCATCACCGCGCGCGAATTGGCGCCGAGTGCGGAGCCGCCGTTGAAGCCGAACCAGCCGACCCACAGCAGGCCGGTGCCCATCACCGCGAGCGAGAGATCGAACGGCGCGAGGTTTTCGCTGCCGTAGCCGTGACGGCGTCCCATCACCTTTGCCGCGACCAGACCGCCGGTGCCGGCGGAGAGATGCACGACCAGGCCGCCGGCGAAATCCAGCACGCCAGCGCTGTTGAGGAAGCCGCCGCCCCACACCCAATGCGCCAGCGGAATGTAGACGAAGATGAACCAGCCGACCGAGAACAGGAGATACGCCGAGAAGCGCATGCGATCGGCGACCGAGCCCGCGACCAGCGCCACGGTGATGATGGCGAAGGTCATCTGGTAGAGCATGAACAGCGCTTCCGGAATCGTCTTCGCCGCCGGGTTGACGCTGTCCATGGTCATGCCTGCGAGAAACCAGCGGTCGAGCGTGCCGAGCCACAGGCCGTCGCCGACGAAGGCCAGCGAGTAGCCGAAGGCGACCCAGAGAATCGAGATCATGGCGACGGCGGCCAGGCTCTGCGCCATGGTGGCGAGCACGTTCTTCTTGCGCACCATGCCGGCATAGAAGAGCGCGAGACCGGGGATCGTCATCATCAGGACGAGCGCGGTCGCGACCATCATCCAGGCAGTGTCGGCGGCGTTGATTTCGGAAGCAGCGTTGGCAGGCGATGCAAACAGAACCGCAGATGCCAGTCCAAGCGGCGCAGCCGCAACGGCTGCCCGGCGCGAGAATCCCGCCATGTCGTTCCCCCCAGCATGTTTTTTGCGACCCCGCGGCTTCGTTGTCCGCGGAGGTCGAGGAAATCAGTTAGAGCGCGTCGCTGTCGGTTTCGCCGGTCCGGATCCGCAGCGCGTGGTCGATCGGGGTGACGAAGATCTTGCCGTCGCCGATCTGGCCGGTGCGGGCCGTTGACGTGATGACGCCGACCGCCTTGTCCGCGATGTCGGACGGGACGGCGATCTCGATCCGGAGCTTGGGCAGGAAGTTCACGACGTATTCGGCGCCGCGATAAATCTCGGTGTGGCCCTTCTGGCGGCCGTAGCCCTTCACCTCGGTCACAGTCATGCCGTGGACGCCGATCGCCGTCAGTGCCTGGCGGACCTCATCGAGCTTGAAGGGTTTGATGATCGCGACGACGAGTTTCATGGTCTGGCCTATTTTCCGGGCTTCGCGACGCATCGCTTGGGTGGCGCCGCGTCAATCTGGCATCTTTCCGGGCAAATGGCATAAAAATGTTGCAGAATGAAGTGGGAAAAAGGCGTGGGTGTATGAACCCGCGTCTCTATACAGAGCGGGCGGTGATCCGCCAGAATGCGTTTTTGGCATGGATGCGCTGAACCGAGCCGTCCATGGCGGTACATAAGTATTTTGGGGGGCGTCTATGGCGAGTTGGTTCTACGCGGCCGAGGGCAAGCAGCAGGGGCCGTTTCCCGACGGACAATTCCGCGATCTCGTAGCCCAGGGTGTGGTTCGCGCCGATACGCTGGTGTGGACCGAGGGCATGGCGGGCTGGCAGAAGGCCGCCGAAATTCCCGGCCTGATCGGCGGCGCGCCTCCGGCGGTGCCGATGGGCGGTGCTCCCCCGATCAATCAAGGCGGTTATGCCCAAGGCGGCTACGCGCAGGGCGGCGGCTACGCTCAGGCCGGCTATGCCGGCGCGGGCGGTGCCCTGTCGGTCGATTTCGGCATCGTCGAGTTCATCTGGCGCACGATCGTCGCCGTCATCGGCGCGTGTCTGGTCATCCCCGTGCCATGGGTGATCGTGTGGTACACGAAATGGATTGTCTCCTGCATCCAGGTGCCGGGCCGCCCCAATCTCAGCTTCACCGGCAACGCGATGGCGCTCGTTCCCTGGTATTTCGGCGCCATCGTGCTCGCCGTAGCGCTCAGCCTCACCGGCATCGAGCAGCTCGGCAATCTGATGTTCGTGGTCCAGATCATTCTCTACTGGCTGCTCATCAAATGGATGGTCGCCAACGTCGCCTCCGACGGCCAGCCGCTGGGCTTCAGCTTCTCCGGCACGATCTGGGCCTATATCGGCTGGAACCTGCTGCTCGGCATCTCCTTCCTCACCATCATCGGCTGGGCGTGGGTGTATGTCGCGCAGATCCGCTGGTTCTGCCGCAACATCCAGGGCACGCGGCGCGCCGTGGTGTTCAAGGGCACCGGCCTGCAGATGCTGTGGCGCTCGATCGTCGCCCTGATCGGCTTCTCCTTCATCATCCCGATTCCGTGGGTGTATCGCTGGATGATGCAGTGGATGGCGTCGCAGACCGAGCTCGTCGCGCGCGGGGCGCAGGCCTGAGACTTCAGGCCTGAACTTCGTCAGCCCTTGCGCTGGCGCACGGAACCTTCCTGCGCCACCGACGCCACCTGCGTGCCGTCGGGCTTGAAGATCAGGCCGCGGGTCAGCCCGCGGCCGTCTTGCGCACTCGGTGAATCCTGCGCGTAGAGCAGCCATTCGTCGGCGCGGAACGGGCGGTGAAACCACATCGCGTGGTCGAGGCTCGCCGGCATCATCCGCTTGTCGAACAGCGTGCGGCCGTAGCGCGCCATCACCGCATCCAGCAGCGAGAAGTCCGACGCATAGGCGAGCGCGCACATGTGCAGCGCCGGATCCTCGGGCAGCGTCGCGGCGGTCTTGATCCAAACATTGATGCGGCCGTCGTCGATCTTCTGGCCGAAATAACGGCCGAGCTCGACGGGGCGGAGCTCGATCGGGCGATCGGATTCGTAATAGCGGCGGATGAATTCCGGCATCTCGCGGAACATCGGCTGCTTGGCCACCTCCTCCGCCGTAAGCTTTTCCGGCGGCGGCACGTCCGGCATCTTCTCCTGATGGTCGAAGGCGCCCTCCTCCTCGGCATGGAATGAGACCATGATCGAGAAGATGGCATTGCCGTGCTGGATCGCGGTGACGCGCCGGGTCGAATAGCTCTTGCCGTCGCGCAGGCGCTCGACCTGGTAGACGATCGGAATCTGCGGATCGCCCGGCAGGATGAAATAGCAATGCAGCGAATGCGGCAGCCGGCCTTCGACCGTGCGGCACGCCGCCACCATTGCCTGCCCGATCACCTGGCCGCCGAACACCCGCTGCCAGCTCGTCTTCGGGCTGTTGCCGCGGAACAGGTTGACCTCGAGCTGTTCGAGATCGAG
>JAEWBW010000248.1 GCA_023390955.1 Pseudomonadota bacterium | reverse complement strand
CGTGAGCACCATTCTGCTGTACCAAATCGTCGGCAGCATCGGAAATTGGTTTGGACCCGCTGCCCTGTTCATGAGGGTCGGACCGATCTTGCCGCTGTCGTTTCTGATCTTCTACGCCGCTCGCTATCCCGGCGTCTGGTCCAGCGCCCTGTCAACTAGGATGGCAATCTTGGGCGGCGAAGCGAGTTTTTCGATCTACCTGCTCCATCCCTTCGCAGAGACGATCTGGGCGACATTGCTTGCCTTCGTGCCCTGGATGCCGACGCTGATCGGTTTTGTTGGTCTGCTGGTCTTCACCGTTGCGATCTCGATGGCGACTTACCGCTTGATCGAAGTGCCAAGCAGGTCCTTCCTGCGAAAAACTCTCTAGCTACAGAACGGAGACGCGACAGACCCGTTCACGCTGCCGGGGAAGAATGAGTTGTTGCATGCCGTCGTGCCGGCGCCAGTGGCCCATCCCATGAAACGATAGAGCATCGGATTTCGATTCCGAGGGTCGGAGGTTCGAATCCTTCCGAGCGCGCCATCTCTGACATTGTTGGCTACCGCCCGTCGTCGCTCGCAGCCTCTCTAGCCCGGACCGCTACGCCGCCGGCGCCCTGAACGTGGCTCGATAGAGCGCGGGGCTGGTACCGATGCGGGCCCTGAAATGGTGCCGCATCGTATCGGCCGAGCCGAAGCCGGTTTCGGTCGCGACATCCTCGATCGGCAGCTTCGTGCCCTCCAGCAGTTCGCGTGCCTTGGCGACGCGCGCCTGCACCACCCATTCGCCCGGCGACAGGCCGGTGGCGTCCTCGAAGCGGCGGATGAAGGTGCGTCGGCTCATCCGCGCGCGTGATGCCAGGGTTGCGATGGTGAGGTCGCGGTCGAGATGGCGCTGGGCCCAGACGAAGACGGAGGCGAGCACATCGCCTTCGGCCTTGCGCACGGGCTGCGGAATGAACTGCGCCTGGCCGCCGTCGCGATGGGGCGCGATCACGAGCCGCTGCGCGATGCGATTGGCGATCTCGGCGCCGTGGTCGCGGCGTACGATGTGGAGGCAGAGGTCGAGCCCTGCGGCACGGCCGGCCGAGCTCATGACGTTGCCATCCTCGACATAGAGCACGTTGGCGTCGACCTGAATGTCCGGATAGCGCTCGGCCAGGATCTCCGTGTGCGCCCAATGCGCGGTGGCGCGCCGGCCGTCGAGCAGGCCGGCCGCGGCGAGAATGAAGGCGCCGGCGCAGATCGAGGCGACCCGAGCACCGCGCTTCTGTGCGCGCCGGAGCGCATCGAGCAGGGCGGGAGGTGGCGACTCCACGATGTCGAGCGAGCCCGGCACGATGATCGTGTCGGCACGGGACAGGGCCTGGAGTCCCGCATCGACGATGATCTTGAGGCCGCTATTGGCCTGCAAGGGCTGTCCGGGCCGCTCCGAACAGATCACGACGCGATACCAGTCGCGCGCCATGCTGAAGACTTCGACGGCGAGGCCAAGCTCGAAGGCGTTCACGCCGTCATAGGCGAGCACGGCCACGGTTTGCTTGCGGCGTGGAGTGGCGGACGTGCGGGAAGGGTGCGGCTGCTTTGGCATGATTTCCACGATAACCGGCATTCGTGCCACTGGTCAACGACGGCGGCCGGCCGCATCGTCATCACCATCATGAGGAGCCGACGACGATGAAATTCAGACTCTTGCGCAACGCGACACTGAAGCTCGAGATTGCGGGGCGGACCGTGCTGATCGATCCGTTCTTCGCGCCGAAGGGCTCGCGGCCCTCCTTCACGGGGCGTGCGCCCAACCCGATGGTCGAGCTGCCGGTGAGCGTGGACGAGATCCTCGACGGGGTCGAGCTCGTGGTGGTGTCGCATCTGCACGCCGACCATTTCGACCCGGTCGCGCACGAGCTGGTGCCCAAACATCTGCCGCTGATCTGCCAGCCCGGGGACGAGGAGAAGATCAGGTCGTTTGGTTTTCGCGATGTCACGCCGCTCGCCACGGCAATCGATTGGCAAGGTATCCGTTTCGAGCGGCGCGAAGGCAGTCATGGCCTCGGGCCGGTCGTGCAGAAGATGGGATCGGTGATGGGATTCACCATCACGGCGAAGGACGAGCCGTCGCTGTACTGGGCCGGGGACACCGTGCTCTATCCCGCGGTCGAGGCCGTCATCAAGGACAGCCGGCCGGACTTGATCGTCATCCACGCCTGCGGCGCGAAATGGGACGGGGATCTCATCGTGATGGACGCGGCGGAAGCGGCCGCGACCTGCCGTCTCGCACCCGATGCGTTGGTGATCGCGACGCATATGGATTCGCTCGACCATGCGACCGTGAGCCGCGAGGATTTGCGCAACTATGTGCGTGAGCAAGGCATCGCGCCGCGGCAGTTCCTGATCCCGCAGGATGGAGAGGTGCTGAACCTGGTTTCCGGCCAACTCAGATAGCGCGCCGGGCAGCTTGTTCTGCTCCACGTCATGCAGATCGCGCTCGACGCGCGATTCAGGGAACGATCGTCTTCGTCCACGTCGAATTTTGGAATTCACCCGATCGCGCTGCGAGATATCGTTGTGCAAGGTTCCAAAGAGGATGAAGCTGCATGATCAATCGTCGAGAATTTTCCTTGCTGACGGCCGGTCTCATGATCGGTGGGACAGTCGTCACGTCGCCCGCGCGCGCCGTCAGCAAGACATTCCGGATCGCGTTCCAGAAGGGCGCGGGCAATCTGATCTTCCTGAAGGAGCGCGGAATCCTCGAGAAGAAGCTTGCGCCGTTCGGCTGGTCCGTGACCTGGACCGAATTCCAGGCCGGGCCGCAGCTCCTCGAAGCGCTCAATGTCGGTGCCGCGGATTTCGGGCTGGTCGGCGAAGCACCACCGATCTTCGCGCAGGCCGCGGGCGCCAACATCGTCTATGCCGGCTACGAGCCGGCGTCGCCAAAGAACGAAGCGATCATCGTTCCCAAGGACAGCCCGATCAACACGGTTGCTGATCTCAAGGGCAAGCGCGTCGCGCTCAACAAGGGATCGAACGTCAATTACTTGCTGGTCCGGGCGCTGGAGGCCAACGGTCTGGAGTACGGCGACATCACGCCGGCCTACCTTGCGCCGGCCGATGCGCGCGCGGCGTTCGAGCGGGGCGCGGTGGATGCCTGGGTGATCTGGGATCCTTACTTTGCGGCGGCGGAACTCGCGCTCGGTGCGAAGACAATCGTCGATGGGACGGGGCTAGCGCCCAATGTTTCCTTCTACATGGCGGCGCGCCCCGTTGCCGAACAGAGCCCGGATGTGTTGAAGGCGGTGCTCGCGGCGGTCGACGAGATCGACGTATGGATCAGGGACAATCGCAAGCAATATGCGGCCGAGCTGGCGCCGAAGGTCGGCCTGCCCGTCGAGGTGATCGAGCGCTCGGTCAACCGCGCCGAGCCGGGGGCGAGGGCGATCGATGCCGCGACCCTGGAGGGCCAGCAGAAGATCGCGGATGCGTTCGCGAAGCTGAAGCTGATCCCGAAATCGGTGAACGTCGTCGACGCCGCGTGGAAGGTACCCGCGCTTACGCGGTGAGAATGCGCCGGCAGGCGTCGACATAGACCTGTGCGCCGGTGACGATATCTGCATCGGCGGTGTTCTCGGTCCAGTGATGGCTGATGCCGCCGATCGACGGTACGAACAGCATGCCCGCGGGCATCACGGTCGCGAGCATCTGCGCGTCGTGGCCGGCGCCGCTGGGCATGCGGATGGCGCGACCGTCGGCCAGAGCCTTGCTCGCGGCTTCGATCGCGTCCTGGATGCCCGGGTTCATCATGGCGGGCGCGCCGGTGCGGATCTTCTCCACGGCGACGGTGCAGGGGCCCGTCGCGCTGGTCTCGGCTGCCATCGTCCGCAAAAGCTCCTCCAGCCGCGCGATGACGGCCGGATTGTCGTCGCGGATCTGGAACAGCATCTCGGCGCCGCCGGGAATGATGCTCGGCGCGCCGGGATCGAGCGTGATGCGGCCGGTGGTCCAGACCGTGCGGGGACCGCACGCAGCCGGAAACCGCTCGTCGATCGCGATGCAGAATTTTGCCATGGCGAGGCCGGCATCCTTGCGCACGGCCATGCGCGTGGTGCCGGCGTGGTTCTGCTCGCCCGTGAAATTGATCCGATATTGCCAGATGCCGACGATGGAGGTCACGACGCCGATCGCGAGCTTGCCGCTTTCGAGCGTGTCACCCTGCTCGATATGCGCCTCCAGATATCCGACGTGCCGTCCCGGCTCGACGGCGATGCGCGTGCGTCCCGCAAGACCCATCTCAGTGAGGGCATCGCGCATCGTGCGGCCGTTGGTGCGGTCGCGCGCTGAATCGATCTCGGCCTCCGTGACCTGGCCGACATAGGAGCGCGAGCCGAGGAAGCTGCCGAAATGGCCTTCCTCATCGCACCACGCCACGACTTCGACCGCGCCCTTGAGCGCGGAATCAGCATTGAGCACGCGTGCGGCTTCGAGCGCGTAGACCACGCCGAGTGGGCCATCGAGCCAGCCGGCGTAGTTCTGGCTTTCCAGATGGGAGCCGGCGAGCAGCTTCGGTCCGGCCTTGGCGCTGGTGCCGAAGACATTGCCGATGCCGTCGATCCCTGCAGCGAGGCCGGCTTCGGGCAGCTTCCGCACCAGCCAGTCCAGCGACTGCTTGTGCGGCTCGGAGAAGGTCGGCTTGTGCACGCCGGTCTTGTAGGCGCCGATGGCGCGCAGCGCATTGAGATCGGCGAGAACCCGCTCACCGTTGGCGAGCGATGATTTGTCAGGCATGGGCAGCGACCTTCAGGGCCTCGGTGCGGATCTCCTCGACGAGCCGCTCCTTGAGCCCGGTGAATTCGGGCGTGGTCTTGATCTTGTAGGAGCGCGGATGCGGCAGGTCGATGGCGATGTCGGCCTTGATGCGGCCGGGCCGCGCGCTCATGACGATGACCCGGCTGCCGAGGAAGATCGCTTCCTCGATGTCGTGGGTGACGAACAGCACGGTCTTCTGGTCGCGCTCCCAGATGCCGAGCAGCATCTCCTGCATCAGCGCGCGGGTCTGGTTGTCCAGCGCGCCGAAGGGTTCGTCGAGCAGCAGGATCTTTGGATCGTTGGCGAGCGCGCGCGCGATCGCGGTGCGCTGCTGCATGCCGCCGGACAGTTGCTTTGGCCAATGATTCTCGAAGCCGGACAAACCAACCTGATGGATGAAGCGGTCCGCGATCTCGTTACGCGCGGCCTGCGCCATGCCGCGTTCGCGCAGGCCAAAGGCGATGTTCTCGCGCACCGTCAGCCACGGGAACAGCGTGTACGACTGGAACACCATGCCGCGATCGGCGCCGGGGCCGGTGACCTCGCGGCCATCGAGCATGACGCGCCCGCTGGTCGGACGATCGAGGCCTGCCACGATGCGCAGAAGAGTGGACTTGCCGCAGCCGGACGGTCCCAAGATCGTGACGAAGTCGTTGTCGCCGACCTCGAGCGTGGTCGGTTCGAGCGCACGCGTCGGCGCATTGCCGGCGCGGGCGGGGAAGGTGCGGGAGACCTGATCGATGTGCAGCTTGGTCATGCGAGCTTCCACGGAAACAGCCAGGCGTTGAACGCCTTGAACAGGAAGTCGGAGACGAGGCCGCTCAATCCGATGACGATGATGCCGAAGATGATCTGCCCGGTGTTGAGCAGCGCCTGGCTGTCGGTGATCATGTGGCCGATACCGGACGAAGATCCGATCAGCTCGGCGACGATCACATAGGTCCAGGCCCAGCCGAGCACCAGCCGCAGGATCTCGAAGATATCCGGCGCTGAGGAGGGCAGCAGCACGCGGCGGATAATGCCGCGATCGTTGGCGCCCAGCGTATAGGCTGCCTCGACCAGGTCGCGGCGCGTCGCGCCGACCGTCACGGCGATCATCAGGATGACCTGGAACACCGAGCCGATGAAGATGACGAGCAGTTTCTGCAGCTCTCCGATGCCGGCCCAGAGGATCAGCAGCGGGATGAACGCGGACGCAGGCAGATAGCGCGCGAAGGAGACGAACGGTTCGAGGAAGGCCTCGATCGGCTTGTAGGCGCCCATCAACACGCCGAGCGGCACGGCGATGATGGCGGCGAGCGCAAAGCCGCCGACGACGCGCCAGATCGTCATGCCGATGTCGTAGAGGAAGCCGTGCTTGGTGAGCAGCTCGATGCCCTCCTGCACCATGGTGAGCGGGTTGGCGAGGAAGGTCTTTGAGACATGGCCGCCGAAGGTCGCCCAGGACCAGACGGCGACAAACAGCACGAAGAACGCAAGGCCATAGGCCACGCGCTGCTTCGACGTTACGGATTCGAGCGGACGCATCACGGGCAGATATCCAGGAGGAGGTTGGCCGGGTCCCGTTGCGAAACGGGACCCGGGAAGGGCGTTGGTGTCTTACTTGATGAAGCTGGCGTCGAAGAGGTCTTCGACCTTCGGCGCGGCCTTGATGATGCCGATCTCGAGCAGGAGCTCTGCGGCTTCCTTGTTGAAGGTCAGGAAGTCGCCGGCGAAGAATTTCTGGTTGGCGGCCTTGTCCTGCCAGCGCAGATATTTTGCCGAGTTGCCGAACGCTTCGCCGGACTGCTTCACGTCGGCGCCCATGATCTCATAGGCCTTGGCCTGGTCCTTGGCGATCATGTCGAGCGCTTCGAAGTAGCTGTCGGCGAGCGCCTTGGCGGCCTTGGGATTCTCGGTCAGGAATTTGGGCGTGCAGCCAAACGTGTCCATCACCATGGGATAGTCGAGCGTGGTGGCGATGATCTTGCCCTTGTCGGGTGCGGCGCGCACCGTCGACAGATACGGCTCGTAGGTCATCGCGGCATCGTTCTGGCCGGAGACGAAGGCCTGCGCGGCGGCGGCGGGCTCGAGGTTCACCACGGTCACGTCCTTCACCGTCAGGCCGTTCTTCTTGAGCATCCAGGCCAGCGCGAAATAGGGCGAGGTGCCCGGCGCGGAGGCCGCGACCGTCTTGCCCTTGAGGTCCTTGATCGCGGCGACGTCGTTGCGCACGGCCATACCG
>JAEWBW010000223.1 GCA_023390955.1 Pseudomonadota bacterium | reverse complement strand
CAACCGCAGCCGACGCCCCAACCCCAGGCGACTTCACAGCCGCAGGCATCAGGCTACAAGCCACCCGAACCCGACGTCACCGTCAAATACGGCGTCATGCTCGGCCTGCCCGAGGCGCTGTCGCCGCTGTCCAGCGATGCGCCCAAGGACGCTCCGAAGGATGGCATCAGCGGCAGCCGGGACTCGGTTGCGGCAAAGCTGTCCAGCGACGCCGTGGCCGAGCTCTACCGTCACCTGCGAACCTGCGCAAAACTCCCCGCGGAAGTCTCGCGCTCGGACAAGGTGCACATCAAGCTGCGCACCTTCATGACCACGGACGGGCGTCTCGCTGCCGAGCCTGCGCTGATCGAGGCCAGCGCCTCGCCGTCAAAGGGGCTGGCGATGCTGCAATCCGCCAAGAGCGCGCTGCTGGCCTGCCAGCCCTACACCATGCTGCCGGCGGACAAGTACCAGGAGTGGAAGGTGCTCGACCTCACCTTCGCGCCAAAGGATTTTGGCGGCTCGTAACCGTCAACGCACCGTCCTGCCGAGCGTCTCCGGCGCCATCGCGGCCCAGGCGGTCGAGGCGAACTGGCGGCGCCAGGTCACGATGACGACCGCAGAGGTGGTGACGAACAGCACCCAGGGACTGACGAACCAGCCGAGATAGCCGAGCGCGAAGAAGAACGCGCGCTGGCCGCGGTTGAAATGGCGACCGGCGGATTCGAACATGCGGGTGGTGCGGATGACATGCGCCTCGGCCTGCGCGCTGTCGCGCTCGGTGGCATGCGGCATCCCGCCGAACAGGATCGCGACGTAGTTGAAGAGGCGATAGGACCAGGCGAACTTGAAGAAGGCATAGACGCAGATCAGTACGAGGCCGACGCATTTCAATTCCCACAGCGCAGGCGTCGGGCTGAGATCGATCGGCAGCTGGCTCAGGATCACCAGCGCGTCGTTGGTCGCGTGCAACAGCGCCAGTGCGCCGCCGAGCGCGATCAGACTGGTAGAGGCGAAGAAGGCGGTGCCGTTCTGAAGCGAGGTCATGATCTGCATGTCGACCATGCGTGCGTCGCGCTCGAGCAGGCGGCGAACCCAGACCTCGCGGTAGCGGTTCATGCGCGCCGACAGGCTGTTGCGACCGTAGGCAGAGCGCTCCAGCGTGATCGCGTAGACCAGCCATTCCAGTGCGAAGAAACCGACGGCGGCGACGTCGACCCAATATCCGCTCATGACGATCCTCTCCAAGGCGAGGTCCACGATTGCCACGCATGTCCGGCTGCGGCAACGATTGATTGGCGGCAGTCGAAGGCGCTACAAGGTCTCCCCACGATGGCTTTGCGACGTGAAGGACCGGACACATGGCTGCGCTCAAACTTGCGATCGGCAACAAGAACTACTCGTCATGGTCGATGCGGCCTTGGCTGGCGCTGCGTGCCAACGGCATCCCGTTCGATGAGACGGTGATTCCGCTCTACACCGACGATCCCGCGGACAAGGCGCGCATCGTCAGCTTCAGCCGCGCCGGCAAGGTCCCCGTGCTGGTCGATGGCGATGTCACGGTGTGGGATTCGCTCAGCATCATCGAATATCTCGCCGAGCGATTTCCGGACAAGAAGCTGTGGCCGGATGATGCGGCGGCCCGCGCACATGCACGCTCGGTCTGCGCCGAGATGCATTCCGGCTTCATGGCCCTTCGCAACGAATGCGGCATGAACCTGCACCGGCCGGTGCGCGCCGTGGCGCTGTCGGACGACGCCAAGGCGAACATCGCGCGCGTTCAGGAGATCTGGCGGGAATGCCGCGAGCGCCATGGCGCGAAGGGACCGTTCCTGTTCGGCGCCTTCGGCGCGGCGGATGCGATGTTTGCACCCGTCGTGCATCGCTTTCGCACGTACGCGATCGACGTCACGCCGCTGACGAAGGCCTATATGGAGACGATGATGGCGCTGCCGGCGTTCCAGGAATGGACGCGCGACGGGATCGCCGAGACGCTTGTCATCGAAAAATTCGAGGACGCCTAGACGGACGGCGATCGGGCTGCCAGATAGCCTCGGGCCGGCGACCAGTGCCGGCCCGGACCCGGCTGCACGCGGCCGTTGAACCCGGGCCGCCGCCCGCGGCAGAGCCCCATGCCGCTCGAAATCCCTCAGGGAGCCTCTCGTCCGGGCGGTATCAGGGGCAGGCCGGTTCCGCGGTTATCATCCTGAAAATATTGCGTAATTGGCGCGTTTGCCATGCTGGTATACTGCTGGCCAGAATGACACACCCCGTGCTATACGGGGCCCGGGCTTCCAGCCAGCCGCCGCAACGGGACCGTGGGCGCGGCGGCAGGCGTTGTTTGAGTGATGGAGAGGGTGTTGAAGCACAAATTCCCCGTGGGTACGCGCGTACTGTTCACCGCGAGCAACGTCGCGCGTCCGGCCGCGAGTGGTGCGTATGAGATCATTCGTCTGTTGCCGACCGAAGGCGACGATTGCCAATACCGGATCAAGAGCTCCACGGAAGCGTTCGAGCGCGTGGCGAAGGAAAGCCAGCTCGCTCAGTCCTGAGCATTGAGCGGAACAGCATTGCGGTGTCGCGGGCGAATTTGTTTCGTCCCGCCGTCAAAAGGCCCGGTTCAAGTCACCATGGTACGCGCGGTGGTCGCCGGTTCGCGGCACCAGCCGTCGCAAGACTAGCTCTTATTGCGTGTGGGGACATCGCGCATGAACTGGGCATGGGCAACCTCGCTCGATCAAATCTGGCGCTCGCCGTCGCTTCCGATGTGGCTCACGCTGGCCGCTGCAGGCTTCTTCGGCCTGCTGCTGCTGATCACGCTGCTGCGTGCCGAGAAATCGGTCGCCAACGGCGCCTTGACCGTCATCACGCTGCTCGCCATCGGGGTCGCTGTCGCTGCAAGCTTCCGCCTCTACAGCCCGGCTGCGGGCAGTGGGGCTCCGAGCGAAGCGCGCGCCCAGCCGATCGTGACGGCGACGCTTCCCGCGCTCGCTTGCCTCGATGATCTCGCCGGCGATGCCGTGCTGTCCGCCTGCGAGAAGGCGCTGTTCGGCTCGCCCGAGGCCGCTGCCGCCGCCGTCTCCTATACCGCGGCCCAGATCACCCGCCTGACCGCACATGGCGACGTTGCCGCCGCCGAGGGCCATCTCACGCCAGACATGAAGGCGCTGCGAAAGGCGCTGGAGCGCGATCGCTACGGGATCGTTGCGCAGGTCCTCGTTGCCCGCGACGCCTGCACACCGTTCGACTGCCCCGCATTCCGTTCGCTGACCGATCAGCAGCAGGTCGCCGCCAACATGGATGCCCATCTCTATGGCGGGTTGATCGCGCGCTTTGCGCCAGGCTGGAACGCGCCCGCCGCATCGCCTCCGCAGGGTGCGCTCGCCGCATTGCCGCCGGTCACCATGCCGACGGGTAAGCCGACCAATGCCGAGTTCCCGAGCGCGGCATCGACGCCGGCCGTGAGCATCATGTCCGCCGAGCCTGGGCCCAGCACCGGAACGACGGCCGCGCGCCCGGCGGCGGGCACCGCGACCACCGCTGCGCCGCCGCGTGCACCTGCAGCGGCGCCACCTGCTGCCGCTGCCCAGGCCGCGGC
>JAEWBW010000209.1 GCA_023390955.1 Pseudomonadota bacterium | reverse complement strand
GTGGCACACTGGGCGATCATCTGGGGGTGGAAGAACCGCATCATCGCAGTGCAGGCGCACAGCGACGCCAGCTGCAGGTCCGGCGCCTCGAACTCACCTGTTGCGACGCCCTGGGCGATCATCTGGCCCATGAAGGAGGCGATGCACTCCATATGGGCGACGCAGACGTCCCAATCCTCCTGCATCGCGATCTCGACCATCTCGTGCAGCTTGGAATCGCCGACATAACGCTCGGTGTTCATGCGATGGATGGTGGTCAGCAGCCTGCGGAAGCGCTCGGGCACCGGGCCGGGCTCAGCCACGATCCGCTGCGCCTCGAGCTCGACCTCGCCCATCAGCCCGCGGGCCACGGCCTGGTGGATCGCCTTCTTCGATTCGAAGAAGCGATAGACATTGGCCGGGCTCATCTTGAGCTCTTTGGCGATGTCGCCGACCGTGGTCTTGAGATAGCCGATCTGCCGGAACAGCCGTTCGGCCACCACGAGGATGCGCTCGCGGGTATCGCTTTCGATATGTTCCGAAACCAGTGTCATCTGTGCAGACTCGTCAAAACTCACTCTTCATTTATTCAGCCGCCTCAGCAAGCGGAAATGCGAGCTGGTTATCGCTGCCATGCTGCACTGCGGCCTCAGGCTTCTCCGGCGTGCCGGCCTCGTCCAGGCTCTTGCGGAACCAGAGGGCGTAAAGGCCCGGCAGGTACAAGAGTGTGAGGAAGGTGGCGACGAACAGGCCGCCCATGATGGTGATCGCCATCGGGCCCCAGAACGCCGAGCGCGACAGCGGGATCATGGCGAGGATCGCGGCGAGTGCGGTCAGCACCACCGGCCGGGCGCGCCGGACAGTCGCCTCCACGATCGCCTCGCCCCGGGTCAGGCCATGGGCGACGTCGGCCTCGATCTGATCGACCAGGATGACGGCGTTGCGCATGATCATGCCGGCGAGCGCGATCAGGCCGAGCAGCGCCACGAAGCCGAACGGGGCATTGGCGATGTTGAGGCCGAAGGACGCGCCGACGATGCCGAGCGGCGCCGTCAGGAACACCAAGAACAGGCGCGAGAAGCTCTGCAGCTGGATCATCAGCAGCGTCAGCATCACCATGACCATCATCGGGAAGAGGACGAAGATCGAGGCATTGCCCTTGGCGGACTCCTCGAACGCCCCACCCGGCTCGATCCGGTAGGCCGGCTCGAGATGGTCCTGGATCGACTTCAGCTTCGGCGCGATCTGACCGGTGACGTCGGGCGCCTGCACGCCGTCGACGACGTCGGAGCGCACGGTGATCGCCATGTCGCGGTTGCGCCGCCACAGGATCGGCTCCTCATGGGCATATTCGATCTTGGCGATCTGCTGCAGCGGCACGGCGACGCCGTTGCGGGAGGTCACGGTGAGGTCGCCGACACGGGCGAGATCGAGCCGCTCCGACGGGATCGCGCGGGCAACCACGCCGACCTTCTCGATGCCGTCACGCACGGTGGTGACCTGCGCGCCGGAGATCAGCATCGCCAGCGACTGCGAGACCTCCTGCGGGGTCAGGCCCATGGCGCGGGCACGGTCCTGGTCGACGACGAGCTTGAGATAGGGCGACTGCTCGTTCCAGTCGAGCTGGACGTCCTTGACGTTCTTGTTGTCGCGCATGACGTCGCGCACCTGGTAGGCGATCTCGCGCACCTTGTTCGGATCGGGGCCGATCACGCGGAACTGCACGGGGAAGCCGACCGGCGGACCGAAATTGAAGCGGTCGACGCGCACGCGCGCCTCCGTCAGCATACCTTCAGCGACCGCGTTCTCGATCTTGGCCTTGACGCGCTCGCGCGCCTCGACGCCCTTGGCGACGATGACGATCTCGGCAAAGGCCTCGTTCGGAAGCTGCGGATTGAGGCCGAGCCAGAAGCGCGGCGAGCCCTGGCCGATATAGGAGGTGTAGGTCTCGATGTCCTTGTCGCCCTTAAGCAGCGTCTCGGCCTTCTTCACCGCCTTGTCGGTGACGTTGAAGGCGGTGCCTTCCGGCAGGCGCAGCTGGAAGAACAGCTCGGGCCGCTCCGACAGCGGGAAGAACTGCTGCTGGACGTGGCCGAAGCCGACGATGGAGGCGATGAAGATGCCGACGGTGGCGGCCACCACCGTGATGCGGTGGTTGACGCACCACTGCACGATGGCACGCAGGCCGCGATACATCCGCGTCTCGTAGACCGCGTGCGGATCGTGATTGGCGTGTGCCTTGAGGTTCGGCAGCAGCATGACGCCGATATAGGGCGTGAAGATCACCGCCACGAACCAGGAGGCGACGAGCGCGATCGCCACGATCCAGAAGATGCCGCCGGCATATTCGCCGACCGCAGAATTGGCAAAGCCGATGGGGAGGAAGCCAGCGGCCGTGACCAGCGTCCCCGTGAGCATCGGAAACGCAGTTGATTCCCAGGCAAAGGACGCAGCCCGCACGCGGTCCCAGCCCTGCTCCATCTTCACCACCATCATCTCGACCGCGATGATGGCGTCGTCGACGAGCAGGCCGAGCGCGATGATCAGCGCGCCGAGCGTGATGCGGTGCAGGTCGAGCGACATCGCGTTCATGACGATGAAGACGATGCCGAGCACCAGCGGCACCGACAGCGCGACCACGATTCCGGTGCGCCAGCCGAGCGCGAGGAAGGAGACGAACAGCACGATCGCGAGCGCCTCGACGAAGGAGTGCACGAACTCGCCGACGGCATGCTCGACCACCTTGGGCTGGTCGGCGATCAGGGACACGTCGATGCCCTGCGGCACCGCCTTCATGAATTCGCTGGTCGCCTTCTCGACCTCCTTGCCGAGCTCGAGGATATTGGCGCCCTTGGCGGTGACGACGCCGATACCGATCGCGGGCTTGCCTTCCTGACGCACGATGAAGCTCGGCGGATCGACGAAGCCGTGGGTGACGGTGGCGATGTCGCCGAGGCGGAACACGCGGCCGTTGCTCTCGACCGGCGTCTCGGCCACGGCCTTGGCGCCGTCGAGCGCGCCGGTGACGCGCAGCGGCACGCGCTGCGAGGAGGTCTCGACCGTGCCGGCCGGCGTCACATTGTTCTGCTTGGCGAGTGAATCGAACAGCGCCTGCGGCGTGATGCCGAGGGTGGCGAGCTTGGCGTGGCTGAACTCGACGAAGATGCGTTCGTCCTGGTTGCCGTAGATATCGACCTTGGTCACGCCCGGCACCTTCAGGAGGCGCTGGCGAAAACCCTCGGAGACCTTCTTGAGC
>JAEWBW010000183.1 GCA_023390955.1 Pseudomonadota bacterium | reverse complement strand
CGAAGGCGCCCATCATGTAGAGCGCGCCATGGGCGAAATTGATGATGTTGAGCATGCCGAAGATCACGGCAAGCCCGAGACTGAGCAGCGCGTAGAACGAGCCGTTGATCAGTCCCACCAGTAGCTGTGCATAGAGAGCTTGCATCGATCCCGCACCCAGTCCCTTTGACGTCCCGTAAGAGCGGCCCGCCGGCGTCAGCGCCGGCGGGCCGTAATGTTACTTCTTCAACAGCGCGCACTTGCTTTCGGACAGCGGCGTGAAGGCCTGATCGCCCGGCACCGTGCCGACCAGCTTGTAGAAATCCCACGGCGCCTTGGATTCGGACGGCTTCTTCACCTCGAACAGGTAGGCGTTGTGGATGGTGCGGCCGTTGGGCTGAATCTCGCCCTTGCCGAACAGATCGTCCTCGGTCGGCATCGACTTCATCTTCTCGACCACCTTCACGCCGTCATGCGGATTGCCGCCGAGCGCGTCGAGCGCCTTGAAGTAGTGACGCAGGCCCGAATAGACGCCGGCCTGCACCATGGTCGGCGGCGCACCGTTCTTCATCTTCGCGGCGAAGCGCTTGGAGAAGGCACGGGTCTTGTCGTCCATGTCCCAGTAGAAGGTCTCGGTGAAGTTCAGCCCCTGCGCCGTCTCGAGGCCGATTGCCTTGACGTCGGTCAGGAACAGCAGCAGCGCGGCGAGCTTCTGCCCGCCCTTGACGATGCCGAACTCGGCCGCCTGCTTGATCGAGTTGGTGGTGTCGCCGCCGGCATTGGCAAGGCCGATGATCTTGGCCTTGGACGACTGCGCCTGCAGCAGGAAGGAGGAGAAGTCGGGCGTGTTCAGCGGATGCTTGACGCCGCCGACCACCTTGCCGCCATTGGCGGTGATGACCGCGGTGGTGTCGCGCTCGAGCGCCGCACCGAAGGCATAGTCCGCCGTGAGGAAGAACCAGGTGTCACCGCCCGCCTTCACCAGCGCCTGGCCGGTGGTGTGGGCAAGCATGTAGGTATCGTAAGTCCAGTGCACGGTGTTGGGCGAGCACTGCGCGTTGGTGAGGTCGGAGGTCGCCGCGCCCGAATTGATGTAGACGCCGTTCTTTTCCTTGATGACGTTGTTGACCGCGAGCGCCACGCCGGAGTTCGGCACGTCGACGATCACGTCGACCTTGTCGACGTCAAACCACTGCCGCGCGATCGCGGTGCCGATGTCCGGCTTGTTCTGGTGATCGCCCGAGATGATGTCGATCTTCCAGCCCTTCGCGGCGAGGCCCGAATCCTCGACGGCCATCTGCGCCGCCAGCGTCGAGCCGGGGCCGCCGAGATCGGCATAGAGGCCGGACTGATCGGACAGCGCGCCGATCTTGACGGTCTTGTCCTGCGCGAGAGCAGCACCCGCCGACAGGGTCAGCGCGGTGCCGAGCAGAAATGACGCGATCGTGCTGGTCTTCATGCAACGTTCCTTTTCTTGAAGTCTTCTTGCCGGTAGTTCTAGACGCCGAGATAGGTGTGGAGCTTGTCCATGTTGGCGGCGAGCTCCGAATTCGCGAAGCCGTCGATGATCTTGCCGTGTTCGACGACGTAGTAGCGATCCGCGACGGTGGAGGCGAAGCGGAAGTTCTGCTCGACCAGAAGGATCGTGAAACCCTCCTTCTTGAGCCGCGCGATGGTGTGGCCGATCTGCTGGATGATGACCGGCGCCAGACCTTCGGTCGGCTCGTCCAGCATCAGGAACCGCGCCCCGGTGCGCAGGATGCGCGCGATCGCCAGCATCTGCTGCTCGCCACCGGAGAGCTTGGTGCCCTGGCTGTTGAGGCGCTCCTTCAGGTTCGGAAACAGATCTAAGATCTGTTCGAGCGGCTGGCCGCCCTGCCGCACGACCGGCGGCAGCAGCAGGTTTTCGCGCACGTCGAGGCTTGCGAAGATGCCGCGTTCCTCCGGACAGAACGCAATGCCCATGCGCGCGATCTTGTCGGAGCTCGTGCGGATGATGTCCTGGCCGCCGAACTGGATCGATCCGGTGCGCTTGCCGATGATGCCCATGATCGATTTCAGCGTGGTCGTCTTGCCGGCGCCGTTGCGCCCGAGCAGCGTGACGACCTCGCCCGCGTTCACGTCGAAATTGATCCCGTGCAGGATGTGGGACTCGCCATACCAGGCTTCCAGGTTGCGCACCTGAAGGACGTTGCTGCCCGTTGCAGCCTTCGCCGACGCTTCGGCGATTGCGGTATCAGGCATGACCGGCTCCCAGATAGGCTTCCTTGACGCGTTCATCCTTCGAGAGATCGGCGTAATTACCCTGCGCAAGCACCTGCCCGCGCGTCAGCACGGTGATGATGTCGGAGAGATTGGCGACGACGCTGAGGTTATGCTCGACCATCAGGATGGTGTATTTGGCGGAGATCCGCTTGATGAGAGCTGCGATCTTGTCGATGTCCTCGTGGCCCATGCCCGCCATCGGTTCGTCGAGCAGCATCATCTCCGGGTCGAGCGCCAGGGTCGTGGCAATCTCGAGTGCACGCTTGCGCCCATAGGGCATCTCGACCGCGGGCGTGTTGGCGAATTCGCTCAAACCGACGTCGTTGAGCAGTTCCAGCGCGCGGTTGTTGAACTGGTTGAGGATCGACTTCGAGCGCCAGAAGTCGAACGAAGAGCCGTGCTGGCGCTGCAAGGCGACCCGGACGTTCTCCAGCGCGGTCAGATGCGGAAATACCGCAGAGATCTGGAACGACCGCACCAGCCCCAGGCGCGCCACATCGGCCGGCGCCATCGCCGTGATGTCCTGGCCCTTGTACAGGATTTTTCCGGCTGACGGTTTCAGGAACTTGGTCAGGAGATTGAAGCAGGTCGTCTTTCCGGCCCCGTTCGGACCGATCAGCGCGTGAATGCTGCCACGGCGGACCTTGAGCGCAACGTCGCGGACGGCGAAGAAGCCCGCGAATTCCTTGGTCAAGCCTTCCGTTTCGAGAATGAAGTCATCAGCCAAACAAAATTCCCCCTGCCCGCACGACGCGCCGGCCGCGCGTGGCTGTCCTTGTTGCTTCAGCTTTCCGGAAGGCCTTGGAGCCGTCCCGGAACGCCGCCTCCGGGCGCGGAATATGCCGGAGGTGACGGGGGTTAGGCAAGGTGGAAAGCTGAGCAGTCCCAGCCGCCGACATAGGGCCAAATGCGTCCTTAGTCGAAGGCCTTTTGTGTCGCACCCGCGCCCTTCGGCGTCTTGTCGCGCGACCCGTCGTCAAGCCGTCGTTAACGCTCTTTCGCGGCCTCGACCAGCCTTCATAGAAAATTTTCCCGCATCGACGATCATTCCCGGCGTTTGTATTCGCCAGGACATTGGTGGTGGATTTCGAGAGCGCAACTCCGTCGGTCGTCAAGTCGATCAGGCAACGTGATCTCCTGAACACGTGGCTGCGACTCTACGCGCGTCAGCAGACGGTGCCGGCCGTTGCGGAATACCAACCCGCGCGGCTCGAGGAAGAGCTGTCCGATCTCATCTATTACGCCGTCGACGCCGCCACGCCGCCGCGCCTCACGATTCTGAGCGAGGGCACACGGGTCTCGCGCGCCTATGGCCACACCGGCAAGGGCATCCTGCTCGATCAATATGTCGGACCACGGCTCGCGCCCTTGGTGATGCCGATCTACCACGCCTGCGTGACCCGCAGGCTTCCCATCTACACCATTTCCGAACTGGACGACCTCTACGGGCGCGTCGTTGCCTATGAACGATTGCTGCTTCCGTTCACGACCGACGACAAGATCACGCATGTCATCGCATCGGTGAAGGCGATCAGCGAGGACGGCGGCTTCGAAATCCAGAATCTGATGCGCGGAAGCGAAACGTTGCCGCGTCCCAAACTACGCGCCGTAATCGACCGCGAGCTGTTTCACCGCGCGCCAGGCCGCATCGCAGCCGCCGACGTCATCGAATTCGCCGATCAGTCCGCGCCCGGCGTGACCGCCGAAATCATCGAGCTGAACTAGCGCTGCTAGCCCTTGCGCGATTTTGCGCCGACGTCCTTGGCGTAGACATCAGGCTTGAACCCGACCAGCAGCTTGCTGCCGCTCTCCAGCACCGGACGCTTGATCATCGAGGGCTGCGCCAGCATCAGCGCCAGCGCCTTTTTCTCGGTGAGGTTTTCCTTGTCGGATTCATCCAGCTTCTTGAACGTCGTGCCGGCGCGGTTGAGCAGCGTCTCCCAGCCGACCTTGTCGCTCCACGCCTTGAGCTTCTCCTTGTCCACGCCCGCCGTCTTGTAGTCGTGGAAGTCGTAGGCGACGCCGTTCGCATCGAGCCAGGCCCGCGCCTTCTTCATGGTGTCGCAGTTCTTGATGCCGTAGATGGTGGTGGGCAAGGCGGTCCCCCGTGCATGCGTCAATTGTGCTGACGGGCGTTGTACGAAACTCCGCTCCGCCTCACAATATCGACCAATCGAACCCACACGACGGATCCGGACATGCACGTCAATCACGATTCCGCGGCGGCTGCGGCCCCGACCATCGACTTCAACACCTTTCTTCAGGTCGATATCCGCGTCGGAACGATCGTCGATGTGCAGCCGTTTCCGGAGGCGCGCAAGCCGGCCTGGAAGCTGTGGATCGACTTCGGGCCGGTGATCGGCGTGCGCAAGAGCTCGGCGCAGATCACCGAGAACCATCCGCTCGAAACGCTGGTCGGGCAGCAGGTCGCCGCCGTCGTCAATTTCCCGCCGCGCCAGATCGGCCCGGTCGTCTCCGAAGTGCTGACGCTCGGCTTTCCCGATGCGAACGGAAAAGTGATGCTGGTGCAGCCGGGCAAGCCGGTGCCGAACGGCGGCCGGCTGTTCTGACCGGCCTCCGCAGCCCGCCGCCGGGACCTAACGTTACGGCCGCTTCGGGATGTTGAGCCCGCGCTGCACCGCCGGTCGCGCCAGGCCACGTTCGAGCCAGGCGCCGACCGCCTTGAAATCCTTGAAGCCGACGAGATCGCCTGCCTCATAGAAGCCGTTCAGGTTGCGCACCCAGCCGAGCATCGAGATGTCGGCGATGGTGTACTCGTCATCCATGAACCATTGCCGGCCGGCGAGATGCGTCTCCATGACGCCGAGCAGTCGTTTGGACTCGTTGACGTAGCGATCGCGGGGCCGCTTGTCCTCAAACTCCTTGCCTGCGAATTTGTGGAAGAAGCCGACCTGGCCGAACATCGGCCCGATGCCACCCATCTGGAAATGCACCCACTGGATTGTCTGGTAGCGGCGCGCGGCATCCTGCGGCAACAGCTTGCCGGTCTTCTCGGCGAGGTATTGCAGGATCGCCCCGGACTCGAACAGCGGCAGCGGCTTGCCACCGGGGCCGTTGGGATCGAGGATCGCCGGGATCTTGCCGTTCGGATTGAGTGAGAGGAATTCCGCCGTCTTCTGGTCGTCCTTGCCGAAATCGACCAGGTGCACCTCGTAAGGCAGCCCGATCTCCTCAAGCATGATCGAGACCTTTACGCCATTCGGCGTCGGCAACGAATACAGCTGCAGTTGCTCGGGGTGCTTCGCGGGCCAGCGCTTGGTGATGGGAAAGGCGGACAGATCGGGCATCGGGACCTTGGGATTCGCTGTTGGATGACAGCTTAATCTAGGTGGGTCGATGACAGGCACAAGTCCCGCACGCCTGTCGACGCTAGGGCGGAAGCGTCGCCACCATGATCGCCGCAGACGTCCGCGGGGTTTTGGCTTCGTGCTGCAGCCGGGAGCCTACGAACCACTGGCCCGAAATCAACAGCACGGCCGCGAATGTGAACGCGACCAGCGCTGTCGCCAATTGACTGGCGTCATTCATTCCGTTGTCCCTCGGCACGATCCTCTCAGTGCTTGCAGGAAACGTCCCTCGACAGCGGCAGTTCCGAAACATGCCGAAAATATTGCCGATTTTTCCCGTTCCCTGCTGCACGCGTCCTAATAGTTGATCTCCATCCGCAACCCGCGCGGATCGACCTCGTCGCCCCCGACGCGCTTGCGGCTGTCGCGCGCAGCCACCGCGCAGGCGCAGGCATCGATCAGATCGTCCCGGCCGATGCCGGTGCCGTGACGCCATGTCAGCCATTTCGGCAGGCGCGTGAAGCCGCGTTGCGCGAGCAGCGCGATGCGCTGTTCGCGTCCGCGTGCCGTCGTCTTGCGGTCGAGCTTCTGCATCCTCGCGAGATTCCAGAAGATCAATTCCGGATGCGCTTCCCCGATCGTCGCCTGACGTTCGGGCGTCATGACGTCGTCGACCTCCTTCATCTTGTCCCGGATATTCCAGAGCTGCGCCGATACGCCCCTGCCCTTGCCTTCGTGCTCCCAGTAATGGCGATTGGCCGCGGGCATATTGGGAAACGTCCAGAGATCGCGGCGCGCGCCGAGAAACACCGCGGGCCCGACCAGCTCGCATGCGCGCAGATCGCAGGCGCGATAGCCGCTCGCCTTCAATCCAATCGGCATATCGATCATCGCCCGCGCATGCGGCATCGCGAGCAGGCGCGTCAGGCCTGGCGAATAATCAAACCCGTGATCACCGCGCTCGTCGATCCAGGCAGCGACCCAGCCGAAGCGAAATCCGTCGAGACCGAGATAGGTCGGCATTTCATCCTTTTGATAGTCGCATCATGATTTATCTCGTCAGGTATTCGCGCATCAAGGCGCGTGCGCGGTGCAGCCGCGCTTTCACCGTCTGGCGGGACTCTCCGAGCGCCGCCGCGATGTCATCGATGGTCATTTCCCTGACGTCGCGCATCAGCGCGATATCGCGGTAATGCGGCGGCAACGCTTCGAAGGCGGCGGCTACGTCGAGGCGCAGATCGGCTTCGGGCCTCGCAAGGAGCAGCGCTTCCGCATGACCTTCATCGACCGGTGATGCAAGCCCGGCCCGGCGCGCGAGCCGCAGGCATTCGCGCCGGACCACGCTGAACAGCCACGCCGACAGCGATAGCAGCGTGCGGATGGTGCCGACATGCCGGAACAGGATCCACAGCGCCTCCTGCGCCGCATCCTCGGCATCGGCCGACGAGCGGCAGGTCTGCCGGGCGTACCGCCGGATGTCGGGCTGCGCCGTCTCCAGAAGATGCGCGATTGCCTGGGGATCGCCGAGCCGCGCGGCCTCGAACAGTTTTGGCGGGATCGCAGCAGCGCTCACGACACATCCCCTCTCCCGACGCCCGCGATGGCGCACATCGGGCAATAGCCAACCAGACCGGTCAGCGCGAAACCGGCGCCGCTGAGCGCGACCGCCCAGGCCGTCGGGCCCGAGAGATAGACGAATGCGGCAATCGCCACGACGACCCCGAGCACGACCCGCACGACCTGATGCAGGCTACCGATGTTCTTCCTGTAAAACGCCATCAAACCCTCCAATACGAAGCCGAGGCAAGGCGCCTCGACCGGTAAGAGGGCCCGAGAACCGAAAAGGATTCGCCGGGACTGAAAAAAATCCGCGGGATCAGCCCCCGACGGCCGCATAGGCGTGGCGCTTGAACTCGAAGAAGAAGGGATTCCAGAACCCCATCGCCCGCTGTGCCATCAGGACGCCGGCGGTGTTGGCCTGCGGGCAGATCCACCAATGGGTGCCGGCGACACCGCCCCACTGGAATTCGCCGGTCGAGTTCGGCGGGTCGAACGGCGTCGGCGCGAAGGTGACGGCGCCGCCGAGCCCAAAGCCCTTGCCGGGGATTGCACCGAGATTGGCGAACCGAATGGTCTGGCCTTCGCCGAGCTGGTTCGTCATCATCTGCCGCAGCGTGTCCGGCTTGAGCAGTGTGCCCGAGCCCGGCAGCAGCGCGCGCACCAGCGCCAGCATGTCCGGCAAGGTCGAGACCAGGCCGCCACCGCCCGACAGGCGCGGAAAGGCTTGGGCAAACGCGCCCGGATAGGGCTGGTTGTCGTGCCGCCACAGGCCAGGCTTCATCGGATCCATCACGTCCGCGCCGCGGTAGTACGCGACCAGGCGATCCTTCTTGGCTTCGGGGGCATAAAATCCGGTGTCGACCATACCAAGCGGATCGAAGATGCGGGCCTTGATGTAGGCATCGAGCGGCTTGCCGGAGGCGACCTCGACGACGCGGCCAAGCACGTCGGTGGCGACAGAATATTCCCAGGCCGTGCCGGGCTGATAGGACAGCGGCAGATCGGCGAGCTTGTCGATCATGTCGGTGAGCGGGGTCAGCGGATTGAGGACGCGCGCCTCGTTGTAGCCCTTGAACAGCACGGTGCCGGGATCGAAGATGCCGTAGCTGAGGCCGGCGGTATGCGTCAGCAGTTGGCGGATGGTGATCGAGCTCTTGGCAGCCTCGACATCGGCAAGGCTGGTCGCGCCCTGCTTCAGCACCTTGCGATTGCCGAGTTGCGGCAGAAACTTCTCAACGGGATCGTCCAGGCCGATCAGGCCTTCCTCGACCAGCAGCATGATCGCGCAGGTGACGACGATCTTGGTGTTGGAGAATGCACGAAAGATGTGGTCGGTCCGGAGCGGCACATTCGCCTCGCGATCGGCGAGACCAACACATTGCTGGTCGACCACCTCATTCCCGCGCAGCACGGCCCAGGACACGCCGGCGATGATCTCCTGATCGACGTAACGCTGCATCGCCGTCCGTGCGGCGGAAAAATCGTGCGTCCGGGCGTCCATGAGTCACTCCCCCAATGTGTTGGGATGCATATAGCGCGAATTGGGCGGCATGAAAGCCCGGCGCGCCGACGACCGCCGCACGATCATCAGTCCTGTTTGCGCAGCACCGTGATCTGGAACGTGCGGCGGATCGTCATTCCCTGCCGCTGATACAGTGCGATGGCGGAGGTATTGTCGGCGAAGACATGCAGGAACGGAATTTCTCCACGCGCGAGAATTCCACGCGAGACCGCAGTCATCAGCGCTTGTCCATATCCGCGTCCGCGGTGAGACGGATGGACACAGATGGCCGTCATCTCGGTGAAATTGCCAGGCTTCATGCGTTCGCCGGTCATGGCCACCAGCTCGCCACCGACGCGAATGCCCAGGAATGTGCCGAGCTCATGCGTGCGCGGACCGAACGGCCCGGGCCTGGTCCGATCCACCAACGCCGTCATCTCGGGAACGTCGGCGGCACCGAGCGTGATGATCTCCGTGTCCGGCAGCGAAGCTTCCGCAGGCGTGCCGATCATCTGCTCGCCGGGCTTGGCGAGCATCACCTGGAAGCCGGCCGGTACGCTCACGACTTCAGGCGTAAAAAGCACGGCGACATTCCCGTCCGACATCACCGCAGCCAGCGCCGCAAAACTGTCAGCCGACATGTCGGGCATATCAGCGAACGGCGCCATCGCGGGCGGAAAGCGCAGGGCGCGCGGACCACCCTCCGCCAGATGTTTCTGACTGGTCGTCAGCGCACTCCAGATCGGATGGTCGAGCAGCGTCACATCGCTGGCGGACACAGACCTAGTCCTTGTCAAAACTGACGATGACGGCAGCGTTGGCGATGAGAATGGGGTCATTGCCCTGTTCCGGGGCGGATGGAATCTCGAGCCCGCCCTTGACTGCGTTAACCGTCACCGTGCCGTAAGGAAGCTCCTTGGCGACGGCGTCCTTATCCACGGCTTCCGGATTGGGCACCGCGATCGTGACATCCACGAACATGTCGTTCGCGGTCTTGCCGATCATCCGGAAGAA
>JAEWBW010000165.1 GCA_023390955.1 Pseudomonadota bacterium | reverse complement strand
CGTCGGGATACAGCGCGATCGGCGCGACCAGCGCCTCAAGCTGCTCCGGCTTCAGGATCTCGGCGACCGGGGCCGGCGGAGCCGCCGGCTGCGCCTGCGGCGCTGGGGTCGCCGGCGCGGCGCTTTGCGCCGTCGCAGTGGCCGGGACCGCGATCACCAGCGCAAGCGCCACCAACGTCCTGCCGGAGCGAAGCATCCTATCCTCCATTGCACTTTCCGTCCGCGACCATTGGGGGCGGACCGGAGGCGTTTGTTGATCAAGATCAATGAAACGGGCCCTGCCCTGCTGCGGCGCGTCATTCGATCAGCTCGGCTTCCAGCAAAAGCCGTCCCTGCACCGTCAGGCCCAAGGCCCGGACCGCCTTCATGTTGACGACGAGCTCGAATTTTGTGGCGAACTGCACCGGGAGGGTGTGGATGTCGGCACCGCGCAGGATGCGGTCGACATAACCGGCACCGTCACGAAACTGTTGCGTCAGATCCGCGCCGTAGGACATCAGACCGCCATTCACCGCATAGAAGCGGACCGCAAAGATGGCGGGCACCCGGTGCTGTGCCAGCAAGGCGATCGCCATCTGGCTCTGCGTGCCGAAGAAGCCTCCGTCCGGTAACACGACGAGCCCGCTGCCACTTCTTGCGGCAGCCTCGATCACGGCTGCGATCTCGTTTCCGCTGCGGACGCTCGCCCCCGTCACTTGCATGCCGAGCCGACCTTCCATCTGCTGCGCCGCCTGAAGATAAAACGGGGCATAAGGCGCCGACTCCGGATTGAACAGGATGGCAGCGTTGCTCATGCCGGGCACCATATCCTTCAGCAGGCTCAGCCACTTGCCACTCATCGCATGTTCGTAGAGCGAAAAGCCTGTGAGATTGCTGGTCGGCCGCGCCAGATTGGCGACAAGCCCCGTTCCCACGGGGTCGGAAAGCCCGACGAAGATGATCGGGATCGACTGCGTCGCATCGCGCAGTGCGCGGGTCGTCGACGTGCTTGTCACAAACAACACGTCCGGTGCCGAGGCGACAAGCTCGCGTGCTTCGAGCTCCTGTCGCGCGCGATCAGGGCCGGGCCAGCGCACGTCGAGGCGACAGTTCTGATTGGCGGTCCAGCCGAGGTCGGCGAGCCTTTGCTGAAAGGCATCGACCCGCATGCGCGCACCGGCGTCGCCCGAGACATTACCGGTCAACACCCCGACCGACGGCATCCGCCGCGCACCGCTCTGAGCCCTCGCCAGATGCGGAAACGCAGCCGCTGCCCCGACGAGGGACATGAACTCACGGCGCTTCATGGCTCTCCCGACGATCTCGTCCCCCCGTCGCTGTCAGGATGCGACCGCGAGACTAAACGAGACCTTCGGCGCCTAAGGCTTGATCAAGATCAAGATAACCCGCGTTGGCCGGCGACCGGGAGCCTGACGGTGAACTGCGCACCGCCCGACGGGCGGCTCTCCGCCGTGATCGCACCGCGATGGGCATCGACGATGGTCTTGGCAATCGCCAGCCCCATCCCCATGCCTTGTGGCTTCGTGGTGAAGAACGGATCGAAGACACTGGCAAGATCGGCAGCCGCAATCCCGGGGCCGGTATCGGCCACCCTGACCTCGACGTGATTGCCGTCACCTACGGTCGTCACGCTGACCTCGCGCTTCTTCATATCCCTGTCGGTGATTGCGTCCATCGCATTGATGATCAGATTGAGGACGACCTGCTGGAGCTGGACCGGATCGCCCTTCACGGGCAGATCCACGACAGCAGGCATGAAGGTCAGTGCGATACCGCGACTTTCAGAGACGGCGGTCAGGAATCCGATTGCTTCCCGCACGGTCTCGTTCAGCTCGATGTCCCTCACCTCAAACGGCGTCTTCCTGAGCACACTGCGCAGCCGGCGGATCACCTCGCTCGCGCGCAGGTCGTCGCGCTTGATATCGGCGAGGATGTGCCCGATCTCGACAAGATCGGGCGATGCGCCTTTGAGCATCAGCTCCGCCGTTTCGGTGTTGGTCAGGATCGAGCCAAGCGGCTGGTTCAGCTCATGCGCGATCGACGTCGTCAGCTCGCCGACCGCTGAGTAGCGATTGACGTGAGCAAGCTCGGCAAGACGATGGCGGGATTCGGCTTCGGCTGCCTGGCGGCGGTGACGCTCATGAAGCAAGCCGCTGATCAGGCCAGCCTGTACCAGGAAGACGGCCGTGATCATCAGCATCTGCCAGCGATAACGTTCCCATATGTTCGGCTCACGGAACAGGACTGTGCTGCCGGGCGGCAAAATCCGCTCACTGATCTTCCAGCGATTGAGCTCCCGCCAATCGTATTTCGGCGCAGCGAAGTTCGTTACCTCATATTTGATATCGGCCGGCTTCTCGCCACCGAGAATGCGGAGCGCGGCGGTGACGGCCTTCGAACTTATGTCGGTGACCGAGTGCATCGGACCGCCGACAGTGCTGGAGCCAAAAAAGGGCTCCTGATATGAGAAGATTGGTGCGTTTGCGACAGCGTGCAGGCTGCGAAGGGCAATGTCGCCCTCATGCACGATCCCGGCGGCATCAACCGACATCAGACCGAAGAACAGCGTGGTACGCGGCGGAAGATGCGCGGCCCGCTTCAATATCTGGTCGAATGGCAAGTCGGAATACCAGACGAGGTCAAGCCGGCCCTCCAGGGGCTTGAGATCCCGTTTCAGCTCCTCCACCCAGAACCTCTCGAGCGGCGAAGCACCGACAACGACGCCGACGGTCTTGGTATCGGGCAAAACCTGAAGCATACTCTGGAAAACCGTCAGGAAGTCGTTGCGGATCGAGACGACGACATCGTTGTCCGTGAGATCGGCGCGGTTCACGAGCCTCTGCTCGACCACGCTGAGCACCATCGGCGTATTGGGGAAGAGTTTTGCGCGATAGCGTTGTGCGAAGCGGGCGGCAGGCGCACCGACGCTGATCACGAGGTCGGGCAGCGCGCCGTGATAGAGCGACTCGAGATAGTCGACAAAAGGCGCCTCGGGACCCGGATTGTTGAAGCGCGCAGTGAGGAGCGTATGCTCCTGGACGTCGAGCGGCCAGGGTGATTGCCGCTCGAGCTGCTCCTTGATGCTACGCGCGTATTCGCTCCACGGCCGGAAGTCGCGGCCGAAGGAATGCAGCACCAGCACGCGCTTCGGCTCGTTCCGCGTCAAGCTGGCCGGCGCGGCGGTGTCTTGGGCCAGCGCAACTCCAGGGTCCGCCCCGGGCAGCAGCCAAAACGACAGCAGCCCGAGACACAGCAGCACAGCAGCGACTGGCGCTGACCTTGCCGCCGCAATGGAAAGGCGCCCGTTCATTCCAAAATCCCGCAGCCTCAAGCGGCTGTCTTACTGGGACAGGACCCTATCGGGAAATCAGCGCCGCCGACAGCCCCTACAGCCGCTTTAGCAGCGCGTGACGATCTGGCCGTAGGCGTCCACGACCTGCACGCAACCCGGTGCATAATAGGCACCGGCTGCGCCCGCCGCAGCGCCGACTGCGACGGCCCGCCGCGTCGTCCGGCGGGCGACGCCGGCATAGCTCATCGGCGTCAGCGGCCGCCCGACCCTCGCCTCCGCGTCGGAAAAGAGCCCGATTCCGGGGACCGTGCTCCTGCCGTCCCAGGACAGGCCGCAGGCGAAGGCGGCAATCGCGGTGGCCGCACCGAGGACGAGTTTGCGTGACATGATCATTTCTTTGCTCCTGGCGGGGTACCGGGGGGAAGCTCGTCGAGTTCGGCAAGGGCAGCGCCCTCCAGCGCGGCCTTGGTGGCACCGGCTGGCGGCTTGAACACGAAGGCCTCGGCGTCGGCAAAGGCGTCGGTCTTCCAGTCCTTGATCCGCAGCGTGTATTGCGGCGCGCCGGTGACCGTCTTGCTGGTGATCACATATTTGCGCGGCACCGGCTTGGCGCCGGTCTCGACCCAGATCTGCCAGTCGGTCTCGGGACCGCGGAATGCCAGATGCTCGCACTCGACACCGTCGACCACGCCCTGCCCGATGTGCTTGCCGTCGGTCGTCGTCGCCATCAGCTCGTCGAAGGTGTTGGACAACAACAGATCGGTGCCGGGCATGGCGAGGCCCGATTGCGCCTGCAGTGTGCCGATCACCTGGTCGACCGATCCCGGCGCGTCGGCTTGCATGTAAGATTTTGCATTGTTGCCGTAGAGCGAGACGGTCTTGCCGTCATAGACCAGCTCGACGTCGGCGTAACCGCCGGTGCGCTTGACCCGCAGCTTGTCGGGCCGGCTCAACTTGAGCTCGCCCGAGCTCGTGAACTGGATCTTCTGTAACTCCGGCGTGATGATCTCGATATCGCTGTCGAATGTGGCGGACAGCGTCTTTTGGCCAGCGAGATAGTCCGCCATCGACTTGAGAATTTTCGCCGGATCATCGGCGCGCGCAGGAGATGCAAGCAGCATCACGGCCGCGGCGGCGCCGAGCGCTGCGCGGACGCCTGCATGAAGGAAGCCTTGTCGTGTCATGTCGATCCTCCCGGGATGAAGGACCATTGACGCGCATCGTGGCGCGGCTTGCTTGACATGAATCAACCCTCCGGCGGATTGATTCATGCCTGACGCGACACGGCGACCTCAGTGTCCGCTCAACACCAGCGTCTTGATCGGCAAGAGCAGCGCCTGGATCCGCAGCAGCAACGCATGCACCAGCCCCGTTGCATCGACCACATGGAGCGCAAAGCCCTTCAAGGCAGGCGTTTTCGGGTCTGAGATGACATCGTGATTGCTGGTGTAAGCATTGACGATGCAGCTGCTGCCGGGTGTCACTCCGTCCAGACCACCCTTATAGAGCGGCTCCAGGAACGCCAGGACGGTCCCGGGTTTCACCGCGTTCTGCGCCTCGAGCAACTGCTGTCCACCCTGGAACTGTCCGGCGGCGATATAGTCCTGCACTGTCGTGACCACCATCGGGATGATAACCCACGGCCTCGACATGCAAGTCGCCTCCGCCAGCATTCCTTCCTTCATGACCTGGGCCTCGATCTGGCCGAAACCAGCCTGAAGGCCCTGTCGTCCCGCGCCATCGGGAATCAACACGCCCGCCGGCCGCAACAGCTGATTGACGACATCGCCCACGCGGAGGAGGAATTGCTCGACGCGGCCATCTACGCCGGCACGAATGATCGTCTGATCCAGCAGCACCTGCGCCTCCGCAAGCGCAGCTTCGGCGCTGGCCTTCTCGGCCGGCAACAACGTGGAAACACGCAAGACTGCTGATTGCTTGACGGCATTCGCGGCGTCGACACCGGACTGGCGCTGCTCGACCAGCACCTGCAGCTTGTCGATGTCCCGTTGCGGCACGATGCCGGGATTGCGGCGCTGGAGTTCACTCTTGACGTCCAGTTCATCCTTGGCCTGCTGAAGATTGGCCTTGGCTTCGCCGATCTGCGCCTCGGATTTGACCACTTCCGCCTGCGCCGACATCATCGATGCATCGATCTCGGCAATCTTTCGCTTGGCGGTCTCAACGGCGGCTGCCTGCTTCGCGCTGTCGAGCTTGAAGATAACATCGCCCCTCTTCACCGCCTGGCTGAAGCCAACATTGACCTCGGCGACCCGGCCGGCCACGCCAACGGGCATGATCGGCACGGTGCGGAAATACAGCGTCGCCGCCGTCGTCGACGGATGGAAATAGAAGATCATCGTGATCAGCGAGACCGTGAGCATCAGGCATCCGGTGATGCCCCAGCGCAGCTCGTACCAGATCGAGAAGAACGTGATCTCCTTGCCGAACCGTCGGCCCTGGACGTAGCGGCGGTAGAGGTAATCGGGAAGGATCGTCACCAGCGAGCAGATCAGGAGCTCAAGCATGAGAGGGCTCCTTCTTGGCGGCCTCGACCTGGTCAACAGGTACGGGTGCGGGATCGTCCTCCTGGCCCGGCGTTGCATCGGCGATCTTCTCGACGGAGTCGGCGATGCTGCGGAGCGGCGTGCCGAAATCAGGGATATCGATCAGGGCAAGCAAAAGACCCGCGACCCAGAAAATGTGAATGTGCGTAAACAGCGAGATCAATCCGAGCACGGCGACGATCTCGAACTGCAATTTCTGCGATTTGTGCGCCATCCGCTCCGGCAGGCTGTGCAGCTTCCAATAGAGGGTACCAACCCAGAAAATGGTACCGATCAGGAAGATGCCCATCACCACCGACAGCGTGTCGGTCCCGCTTCCCGGCGCGAGATAGAATGGAAGATGGTGCGGCGCCATCGGATGCATCTGGTCGCTCAAATAAATTCTCCCAAATGGCGATCCGCACTCCTGCGGACACATGCGGCACTGTGGGCAGCCGGGTCCCCGGTTTGCTTGATTTGAATCAAGGGAATGCCCTCTCCCGGACCTAGCCTTTTTTGGACGTGAATTGCAAATCTGTCATTCAGGAGCCGCAACGATGCCTGGCCTCGATGATCTCATCCCCAACGCCGCGCAGATCCGTAAGGAAGCCGCTCTCAAGGAAGCCGAAAAGGCCGATGAATATGTCCGTATTGCCGCCGCGGCCGAGGCCGAAAAGCGGGCCTTGATCGAGCGCTTGAGCAAGCCGTCCGGCAAGACCGAGGAAGAGAAGGTCAAGCTCGCCTCGACCATCATCCAGCGGGCAGTCCGAAACGGACTGACTGAGGTGCAGGTCTACCGCTTTCCCAACACGCTGTGCACGGACAAGGGACGTGCCATCAACCAGATGGAAAAGGGCTGGGAAACCACGCTGACGGGCATCCCCAAGGAGATCTTCCAGCTCTGGACCGACCATCTCAAGCCGCGTGGCTATCGCATCGCCTACCAGGTCATCGAATTTCCAGCCGGCGTGCCCGGCGATATCGGCGTGATCCTGTCCTGGGGCGACGATTAGCAGTGACGCGGCGTGACTTGAAACGGCGAAAGGACTGATATGGCCAAGGACGAACCCGCGGAGAAAATGAAGCGCAAGGACTACGAGAAGGAGCTGGGAAAGCTCCAGGTCGAGCTTTGTCACCTTCAGGAATGGGTCAAAGCCCAGAAGCTGAAGGTCATCATCATCTTTGAAGGCCGCGACGCCGCCGGCAAGGGTGGCACCATCAAGGCCCTGACCGAGAAGGTGAGCCCGCGCGTCTTCCGCGTCTGCGCCCTCCCCGCGCCCTCCGACCGGCAAAAATCACAGCTGTTCCTGCAGCGCTATATCGAGCAATTCCCGGCCGGCGGCGAGATCGTGATCTTCGACCGCAGCTGGTACAACCGTGCGGGCGTCGAATATGTCATGGGCTTCTGCTCGCCGGCCGAGCACAAGCGCTTCCTGGAATTGTGTCCGCTGGTCGAAAAATTCGCGGTCGACGCCGGCATCATCCTGATCAAGCTGTGGCTCGAGGTCGGGATGGAAGAGCAGGAGCTCCGCTTCCAGGCGCGTATCGATGACCCGCTGCGACAGTGGAAGCTGAGCCCGATGGACACCGAGTCGTTTGGCCGCTGGTACGACTACTCGCGCGCGCGGGACATGATGTTCGAGGCGACCGACACGAAGCACGCGCCGTGGCGGTTGATCCGCTCCGACGACAAGCGACGGGCGCGGCTCAACATCATCTCGCACATCCTGAATACGATCCCGTACAAGAAGATCAAGCGGGAGAAGGTCAAGCTGTCGAAGCGGTCCAACAAGGGACGCTATAACGACCAGGCGAGCCTGCGCGGCAGGAAGTTCGTCGAGGAACGCTACTGAGACGAAAACGGGCTGCGCAACGCGCAGCCCATCTCGTCCTTCTCGCGATTACTTCAAGCGGATGGTGACACCGCCGACCGCAGCCGATACTTCCGCGCCGACCTTCGGACCGCTGAGCTGCAGGATCACGCCATTGGCGTTCTGCAGCTGAACCGCACCGGCGCCGGCGGCAACCGCGCCGCCCGCTCCGCCTGCCGCGTACGAGCCTTCGATCGACTCGGGTCCCCTCAGATTGAGGGCGCGACCGACGAGCTTGGTCGTCGAAGCGCCGATCGTGAAGCCGACACTCATGCCCGAGACGGTGAACGGGTACTTCTTGCCCCTGAACTGCAGAACACCCTCGCCGCCGCCGACGCCGACGATGAAGCCGCCCTTGGTGAAGACAACGGCGACCTGTCCGGTCTCGGCACGCGACGGCGTGCTGAAACCGGCGACGGTGACGAGCGAGGCAACCAGAGCGGCGCCGATGGCTAGTTTTCTCATGACTTTTCTTTCCCCTAGGTTGTCACGCCGGCCTATTGCGCCAGCAACATCGCGAAGTAGCCGAAGACGGTGAGCAGGATGCCCGAAACGGCATAGCCGACCGGGAATCCGATCCAGGGCACGGAGCTCTGGATCTCGACCGCTGCTTCACGGCATGGGCCAGAGTGCGACCGTGCACCGGCAACGCCGCCCATCAGCACCGCCGGGTTGATCTTGAAGATGTGGAACCCGATCGCCCAGACGATGAACGGCGGGATCGTGCAGGCGATGAAGCCGACGATGAAGATCTTCAAGGCAACCGCGCCGGTGAGCTGCGACAGCAGTCCCGCACCCGCGTTGACGCCGACGATGGCGACGAACACGACGAGACCGAGATCCTCCAGCACGTTCCGGGCCGCGTTCGGCGTGTTGCCGAAGAAGCGGAGCCGGGAGACCAGCGACGATACGAGCACGCCCGATAGCAGCAACCCACCGGCGTTGCCGAGGCCGACCTTCGCACCGAAGGCCGGGAACTCGATCATGCCGATCAGGAAGCCGATGATCATGCCGACCGCCAGGGTCAGCAGATCGGTCGAGGTGTTGGTCCGCGCGACGCGGCCCCACATCTCGCCGAGCTCGTTCACAGCGCCCTTGAGGCCAACCACCGAAACGATGTCCATCCGCTCCAGCTTGGTCTTGAGACCGGCCGGAATCTGGACACCACCGCGTTCGACCTTGGTGACCTGCAACTGACCGGCAAGCGCCGTGTCGCGGAAGGATTCGAAGGTCCGGCCCACCATCTCCTTGTTGGTGATGAGGATGTCCGCCTGGTCCATCGGGATGCCGAGCGTCTTCGCATCGGCGACCTCGGGACCGATCAGGCCCATCTTCTCGGTGAGATGCTCGGTCGCTCCGCCGAGCGCAACAATGTCGCCCTTCTGCAGGACGATCTCGGGATCGGCCCCGAGCGGCTCGCCGCCGCGGCCGACATTGACGATCCGGTACTCCGGATTGCTCTTGCGGAAGCCCGCAATGGTCTGGCCGACCGTTGCAGGGTTTTCCAGCCGGTAGGCGCGCAGGCCGAACTGACGGAAGCCGGTCAGGCCGCCGCCCTCGAGATCCTTCACACCAAAGTCCTGCTCGTACTTCTTGGCGGCGGCCTTTGCGTCGACGCCCCACCAGCGCGGCAGATATTTGCAGATCAGGATGATACCGACGGTACCCCAGATGTAGGTGATGCCGTAGGATAGCGCGATCATGCCTGAGGCGTCCTCGGGCTTCATGCCCGCGGGCAACTTCACGACACCGGATGTGATGGCCTGCTCGGCCGAGCCGATCGCGGCGGACATCGTCTGCGAGCCCGCCAGCATGCCGCCCGCGGCGCCGACCGGCAGATCGAAGATCTTCGCGCCGAGCACGACAAGGGTCAGGCCGATCACCGAGGACACCAACGCCAGGATGGTGAACTTGAGGCCGTCACCGCCCAGACTGTTGATGAAGGACGGACCGACGCGCAACCCCACGCCGTACATGAAGAGGTAGTAGAACATGCTCTTGGTGAAGTTGTTCAACTCGAGCTTCACGCCGTAGGTCGACGCCCAGACCGACAGGCCCGCGCCGACCACGATGGCGCCGGCGACCATGCCGAGGCCATAACCCTTGATGCTGGCCCGCCCGATATAGACGGCAAGGCCGACGACGAAAAACAGCAGCAGATATGGATTCTGCCGCAAGAACTCGAAAAACCCCTGCATCTTAGTCCCCTCTTATGATGCGGCCTTGATCTTCGGCGCAGCTCCCGGCTTTGGCCGGCCGATCTTCGCCAAGGCTTCCACACGAACGAGCTTCAATCCCTCCTTGGCGTCGTAGCCATGGATCTCCTTCACATCGAGCTTGCGCATGAAGTCGATGGTTTCCTGGGTGATGACCTGCCCCGGCACCATGATCGGGAAGCCCGGCGGGTACGGGATCACGAAATTGGCCGAGACGAGCTCGGGGCCGGCCTTCAGGCGACGGTCGATCTCGGGATCGCCGAGCGGGATGAATTCACAACCGGCTGCATCATAGGCAGCAAAGAAGCCGCTGCGGATGTCGCCTTCGTTGGTCTTGGTGCCGGCATCGCCCCGGAAGCTCGGGTGGAAGTGCGAGAAGTTCGGCAAGTCCGGCACATCGGTCATGAGACTCTTGACCCGCGCGTCGAACGTCTTCTTGGCATTGGGACCGCCCTGGATTAGGCCCTTATCGACTTCACCGGCGATCTCGGCCAGCACCCGGACCAGATGCGCAACGTCGCTGCGGGTGTTGTTGATGTTCGACTGGATCAGGACCGAGTTACGGGAAGTCTTGTTGATCTGGATGTTGTACTCGTTGGCCAGGATGCCCTTGAATTGGGTGCCGTCAAAGCCCGCGGTGCCGCAGACCAGCGTCATGCGGGTCGGGTCAAGGCAGAACTCGTCGTCATCGAGGCTCTTCAGGGTATTCGCCCAGTTCACGCCGGCCGCCAGATAGTCCGTGAAACCGCTCTGGCGGTATTGCGCGGGCACCATCGCGTCCGCACCAAGCACGCGGAAATATTTCGAGATCAGCGGGTTATTGTTGACCGCCTGCCGGATGGCGAGTGCGATCTCCACGGCGTTGGCGACGAGCCCGTAACCCTCAAGCTCCATCTGACGCCGCGAGACGTCGAGGCTGGCGATGAGCTGCTGGTTGGGGCTGGTCGATGCGTGCGTGAACACGGCCTCCTTGAACTGCTGTTCGACGGTGTGGAATTCGACGTCCTTGACCGCGAGCATGGAGCCCTGCCGGATCGCCGACATCGACTTGTGGGTCGAGTTGGTCTGGTAGACCCGGAGGCGGATCTGGCGCGGATCGGGAATGAGACGGGTCTTGAGC
>JAEWBW010000098.1 GCA_023390955.1 Pseudomonadota bacterium | reverse complement strand
CGACGCTGCCGCTGCGCACCCGCAGCCGTTCAAGCCCGATCGCCATCGCGAGCGCCACGCAGGTCTGCAGCGCGCATTCGAGCAGCGAGGGCGGCGCGCCCATGCTTCCGCCGGTGGCGAAATGCCGGACTTCCATGAAGGCGAGCAGAGCGGTGAACAGGATTGCGCCAGCCTCGACCATCCGCAGCGGTACGTCATCGGCGCGGCGGCGCAGGAAGTGCGCAGCGCCCCAGAACGACAGCGCCGGCGCGCCATAGCCCCATAGCAGCCAGTTCAGGATCGGCGTGGTGCCGACCGCGTCGCCGACGATCCGGGGATCGTAGGCGATGCGCGCGGTGACGATGGCGGCGAAGATGGCCGCAAGCCAGCGCAGGAAGGTGATCGGCCGCTGGATCGAGATCCAGGCCGTGCCGAGCGACATCAGCGCCAGCGCGATGGTGAGCCAGCCCTTTTCGAGCGCGAAGGTCAGCGCCAGCGCCAGGGCGCCCAGCGTGCCGGTGGCGAACAGGGCGGTCGAGACCGCAAGGCCCGGCCGGTTCTCGCGCCGCGTGAGCGTCTCGGTCGCCGCGGCAAAGGCAGCGGCGAGCAGCACGGCGAGGATCGCGAACGGGATCGACCGGTCGAGATGCGCGATGCGGGCATAGAGCGCCACCAGCAGCGCGATCGGTGTCGCGGTCGCGGCTGCCGCCCACACCACCGGGATGATCCCGGAACTCGAGCGGCCCTGCGCCAGGAAGCCGCCGACGCCAAAGCCCGCGGCGAAGATCGCGGCCGTCACGAGATGCAGCGTCACCGAGCCATCAGTCGGGCTCGGACCAACGCCCGGCAGCGGGCCGCCCGGCATCACCAGCATGTCGGGATTGGCGCGCACCGCCCATTCGGCGAACACGATGAAGACCAGGGCCGCGGCCGCTCCGACCGCGCCGGTCGCAGACGATGCGCGCCAGGCGACCAGCAGCGTCGCCGCAACCAGCAGCGAGAAGGCGATCAGCGCGAGATTGGCGTGGTCGCTGTACAGAACAACCAGCATCGCGCCGAACAGGTAGGCAGACAGCGCACCCGAGGAGATCGGCTCGATCTCGCCGTCCTCGATGGTCGGGCCGAACATGAAGCCGCACACCACGAGCAATGCAGCGAGAACGAAGCCGGCGATCACATGCAGGACGTGCGGGCCGACCCATTCACCGCCGAGGAGGCCGGGCAGCGTCCACAGCAGCGCGAAGCCGATCGTTGTCACGGCGAGCCAGCGCCACAGCCTGATCCGTGCGAGACCGAAGCTCGCCGCGGTGACGATCGCGAGATAGACGTAGAGCGCCCAGAAATCCGGCCGCTCGGAAGAGACAAGCGTCGGCGTGACGAAGGCGCCGACCACGCCGAGGCCGGCGAGCGCCGGCCCGTGCAGCAGTGCGGCGGCGAGCGTGCCGAGCGCGACGAGGCCGAGCAGCACGAAAGCGGTTGCCGGCACCAGGAAGCCGTAGAGCGCATAGGCCGCGTAGATCGTCGCGAATGCAACGGCGGTGCCGGCGGCAGTAAGGATGGCCGGGATGTTGGCGATCGGCAGCGCCTGGATGCTGGAGATCGCCTCCTTGCGGCGCGTCCATTCGCCCGCGCCGAGCAGGCCGAGTGCGAACAGGCCGCCGAGGAAGACGCGTACGCCGGGGCCGAGCAGGCCGGCCTCGATCGAGTAGCGAACCATGAAGAAGCCGCCGAGCGCGAGCGCCAGGCCGCCGATCCACACCACCCAGCGCGTGCCGAGGCGTTCTTCGAGGCCGGGCTGTGCGGCAGGCATGGGGCGCGGTGCGGCCGCGGCTGCATCCGGTTCGATCGGCGGCGGTGTCACCTGTTCGGTCACCAGCGGGGGCGCCAGTTCGGCCTGTTCGGTCACTGGTGGCGGTTCGGCCGCCGGCGGGACCGGGGCCTGCTGTTGCGCCGGCGCCTGGAAAGGCATCGGTGGCGGCTGGATCGGCCGTTGCGCCTGCAGCATCGCTTCCAGCGAGTTCAATCGCCGGCGCAACTCGCTGGCCTGGCTCGAGGCCCTGATTGCGAGCAGCAACGCGCCGATTGCGAGCAGCAGCGGAAACGGGGCAAACGGGTCTTCGAACATAAAGCCTCCAGGCGATCGGCTGGACCTGCGATCGCGCCACGACATCTCGACGCCGGACAGGCACGCGTAAGCCTGGCGCCGGCCGCCAGACCGTCTGTGTCGCGATAGACCGTGTCGGTTCGACCCGCGCGCCCGTTTCGACCAGATAGGTGATGTTTTGCAGGCCCGGAGGGCGGCCGGATGTCCCCTTCCACCACGCCGCAATCGTATAGGTCCGCAGACGGCGAGTAAAAGTTCAACGGCGTTGCAGCGACAGTTTTCCGCAGCCGTGTTGTAGCGAGCCGTCAGTCCAGCTCAAGAACGAAGGGACGGCCTTCCGACAGCATCTCACCGGGACCCATGGCGTCGAGCGCGCGCAGCATGCGGCCGTCGCGGCCGAGCGCGCGGTCGGCAAGGCCGACAATGCGCCGGTTCGGCGCCGCGATCGGCGAGGCCGCGCGGATCTTCCTGGCGATCTCGATCTCGTCGCGATGGGGATTGAGTGCGCACACTGCGGCAAACGCACTCGCGGTGGAGCGGCTGATGCCGGCATAACAATGCACCACCAGCGGCGCGCTGCGGTCCCAGCCACGGACGAAATCCAGCACCTGCGCGACATGGGTCTCGGAGGGTGCGACGAAACCGTCCATGTCCTCGACGATGTCGTCCATCGAAACCTTGAGATGATTGGCCGGCAGCACCGAGACCGGTCGCGCCACCTGCTCGACATTGGCCATCACGGTGAGGACATGGCTGGCCCCGGTCCGGCGAACGGTTTCGGGGAGTGCAGCGAGCGAGCAGACGTGGATCATGGCGGACCTTTTTTGCCGCTGATTATAGCGAGCGCTTGTAGGGTGGGCAAAGGCGCATCGCGCCGTGCCCACCATTTCACACTTTGGTGGGCACGCTTCGCTTTGCCCACCCTACGAAGGAATGATGCTTACGAAAACACCGCACCAAACCGCTGCAAAAACTGCTTCTCGGCGCGCGCGGCGGTCCAGGGCGTCAGGTAGTCGCGGCGGACGCTTTCGGGCAGGCCGGGATCGCGGCCGAACAGGCGCCTTGCTTCCGCATCGCCAAAGCCGGCGAGCTCGGTCGCCTCCAAATAGGCGGCGCCGCGGTCGGCGGCCTTGATCTGCTGCGTGATCTCGTCGGGAAGTGTCGGCGGCAATCCGAAGCGGATATGGATAGCGGTCAGCAGCCGCTTTTCTACCGCCTTGTAGGAGCCGCCGATCACCGCCTTGAACGGCGAGATCATGTCGCCGACGACATATTCCGGCGCGTCATGCAACAATGCTGCGAGCCGCAG
>JAEWBW010000032.1 GCA_023390955.1 Pseudomonadota bacterium | reverse complement strand
ACCGCGGCGTCCATGAACGCCTTCGACAGCGGATCGGTCACGACCATGTTGGAGACCGGCAGCGGTCCGCCGGTGCCGTGATATTGATCGGCGCCGCGTGTCTGGTTCTCGGCCTTCTTGAAATAGGGCAGCACGTCGTCATAGCCCCAGCCGGTGTTGCCGCGCTGGCGCCAGCGATCGTAATCCTCATGCTGGCCGCGGACGTAGAGCAGGCCGTTGATCGAGCTCGACCCGCCCAGCGTCTTGCCGCGCGGCTGGAACACCTGCCGCCCCTTCAGCTCCGGCTCAGGCTCGGTCTGATACATCCAGTTGACGGATTTTTCCTTGAACAGCTTTCCATAGCCGAGCGGCACATGGATCCAGATGTTGGAATCCTTTGGTCCCGCTTCGAGCAGCAGCACGCTGTGCTTGCCATTGGCCGACAGACGGTTGGCGAGCACGCAGCCGGCGGAGCCGGCGCCGACGATGATGTAGTCGAATTCGGGATCGGACGGCGCGAGGGAGGAATTTGCGTTCATGCGCTGCAAATCTTCTTATTAGGGGGCTTCTTGTTGGGGGCGTTTCCGGTGTCGTCACTTAGCACAATCATGCACGGACGCGCAGCGCCTCGACCAGCGACCTGAACGCACGGGCATATTCCACGCCAGCCCTTGCGATATCCGCGCGTCCAGCGCAGGCGACCGCGGCTTCCGTGACGGCGCCGAGCAGCAGCCGCGCCAGCGGCTCCACCGGCTGCCGCGCGATCAGCCCGGCCTCCATCGCCGCCGACAGCGCACGCGGCATCTTGCCGCCAAAATGCTGCGCGTCGATCTCGCGCCAGCGCTCCCAGCCCAGCACGGCCGGGCCATCGCGCAGGATGATCTGGCCGGTCGCGCCCTTGGCGGTGGCCGCGAAATAATGCTGGGTGCCAGCGACCATCGCGGCGAGCACGTCCTTCTCGGCGCGCGCAGTGCGATCGATCTCGACGACGAGGTCGCGCGAGACGAGATCGAACACGGCGGCGAACACCGCTTCCTTGGTCTTGAAGTGATGGTAGACGGCGCCCTTGGCAACGCCGGCGCCTTCCGCGATCTCGTCCATTGTGGTCGCGGCAAAGCCTTGCGTGCCGAACAGGCGGCGGGCCGCGTTCAGGATCGCTTCCGATGTCGCGGCGCGCCGCTCCGCCTGTTTCGCCATGAGATGTCTGTAATCCGATTCCGCTGGCGCTACCAGTTGACTTTCAGACCGACGGTCGGTATTTACCGACCAACAGTCGGTTTATGATCATGAGGTGCCTCCATGCCGAGCCGTGAGATCGTCGAAGCATTTGCGAAGCGGCTGGAGGATGGCGACTTCGTCGGCGCGATCCTCGACTACTACACGCCTGATGCCGCGACCTATGAGAACCTCGCCGCGCCCGTAGTCGGACGCGACAATCTCGCCGACAAGGAGCGCGGTGTGCTGGCGCAGTTCAAGGACGTTTCGGCCGTGCGGATCGGGCCGAGCCTGATCGATGGCGACACCGTCGCCAGCCGCTGGAAGTTTTCCTTCACCAACATCGAGGGCGTGACGCGGACGCTGGAGGAAATCGCGTGGCAGACCTGGCGCGGCAATGAGATCATCGAGGAGCGCTTCTTCTACGACCAGAAGCAACTCGGGCGCTAAGCAGCACTTATCGATACAGCAGGGCCACAGCCATGCCGACCAGAGGCGCAAGAAACTGAATGGCCTGCCACGCAGAGCCGGTGATCGACCACCGTCCATAGACGATGGTGCCGCTGGACTGCGATGACGGTTCGGCTCCTTCCCCAAAGGCCTTCCATCGCGCCTCCGCGGGGCCGAGAAAGTCCTCTGGCTTCACCGTCATGTCGGCGCTGCTCAGCACCACCTGCATCATCTCGCCCTTCGGCTGGAACATGGCTTCGGACCCGGGTGGCGCGAGGAAACTCCGCTTCCGTGCGACGTGCTGCTCAAAAAAAACCTGACCCACCGTGACAGCCGCCGCATAGGGAGAGGTGAACGGTATCCCCGAGACGCCTGGGACCACGAGGTGGCCCACCCCGCGCACCTCCTGCCAGGGAATGAAGAGACCCCTCAGCCAGGGCCGGTGAAACCGGATGCCCGCGGACGTCATGGAGACGACCGCCCTGTCCGCATAGAAATGCCGGTAGGACGAGAACGCGATCCATCCCACTCCAAAATAGAGCAGCATCCAGCCGAACACATTGGGCGGCGGGTCCACCATGCTGCTCCAGAAGTAGCTATCCCGCGTGATCGCGTAGCTGGAACGGTCGATCGACCCGCCAACCATAAGGCTGACGGCACCGATGACACCGGAGACGACGAGCAACACGAGGAGACCGATCAACAAGTCCGGAAGAAGCGACCAGTCGGCCCCGTCGATCATGGTCGCCAATACAAAGCCAATGAATGCCACGCCCAGCAAGGCCAGATAGACGATGGCCAGGACTGCCCCAGTGCCGCCGCGGCTCTCGGTGTGGAGCACGACCGCAACGCCGGCGACGCAGGCCCACATGGCCCAGGGAAGACGGTCCATCCGCCATTTGTCCATGGTGTATTCGACCGTTGCCGAAACATCGGCTGAAGGCTCGCTCATGGAATTGCCCCGGAATTTCGGATGCATCCAGTGCCGACGCGACGCAAGGCGGGCGATCGGCAGTGAAATGTATCACGCAATCGCGGCCTTCGCGCATTGCACCAAGCGGATTGAACGCGCCCACGTGTCGCAGGCTTGATGCAGAGCGTGCCATTTGTATCGATTTGTTATCGATACGGTGGTCCGAACACGCAGAAGTGTCGCAGCGTTGCGCGCAGCCGTGGATAATTCATAGTTCGTCAAAGGTTTGCGGCGAATTCTCCCGCCAGCGCCGGACCAACCGGCCATGCTGCTGCAGGCTCTGGGAATGCGGACTCAACTGACCAGTTATCTCGCACGGTTGTTCGCCGGCGATCTGTCAGCTTTTGGCGGTCCCGCAACCGACGAAGCCGTCGCCGGATATATCCGTGCGGAGCAGATGTCGCTCGTGCTCGGCTATTCGGTCGGCATCATGCTGGCGAACGCATGCAACGCCACCGTGCTCGCCATCGCGCTGTGGCAGTCGCCGGACCGCATGCCCGCGCTGATCTGGGCCGTCGTCGTGGCTGGCGCCGCGATAGCATTCGGCCTGCAATCCCACCTCGCGCGCCGGATCACCAAACCGCAATTCGTCTCGCGCCGGGCGATGCAACGGCTGGTGCGCAACGCTTTCTTGCTCGGGACAGCCTGGGGCATCGTCCCTGTTGCCTTTTTCGCTGGAGCTTCAACCGGCGGTCAGCTGGTCATCACCTGTCTTTGTTCGGGCATGCTGGCCGGCGGCGCCCTCGCCTTTGCCACCATACCAATCGGCGCCATTGCCTTCACGGCCCCCATCTTCGCCGGCATCGCCATTTGCCTTTGGCGAAGCGGCGACCTCGCCTTCCTGCTGATCGCCTTCCTCGTCGTTGTCTATGGCAGCGTGTTGATCCGCGGCGTGTTCGTCAGCGCCTTCGCGTTCGCTCGGCGCGTCATACGGCAGATCGAGGCGGAGCGGACGGTGCGGCAGGACGCGTTGACGCAGCTGCCCAATCGCGTCGCCTTCAACGAGACGCTCGATGCCGCGCTCAAGCGGCTGAGCCTGACCGGCGAGGAATTCGCGGTCCTGCTGCTCGACCTCGACCGCTTCAAGGAGGTCAACGACAAGTTCGGCCACCCCGCAGGCGACGAATTTCTGGTCCAGGTCGCAAGCCGCCTGCAACGCTGCACGCGCGTGTCCGAACATGTCGCGCGCATCGGCGGCGACGAGTTCGCGCTGGTGATGGCCAATCTGGCGCGCCCTGAAGATGCGCTGGAAATCGCCGAGCGCCTCGTCGCGGCCTTCAACGAGCCTTTCCGGATCGAGGGCCGCCAGATCGTCGGCGCGACCAGCGTCGGGATCGTGCTGGCGCCGCGCGACGGCAACACCCAGCCCGACATCATGAAGAACGCCGATGCCGCGCTTTATCGCGCCAAGAAGGCCGGCCCCGGCACGATCCGCTTCTTCGAGACCAGCGACGATCGCTCATCGCGCGACCGCAAGGCGCTGCAGGCGGACCTCGAAGGCGCGATCGCGCGCAACGAACTCTTCCTCGTATTCCAGCCGTTCCTCGATCTCGGCGAGAACCGCATCACCGGCTTCGAAGCGCTGCTGCGCTGGCAGCATCCCTCGCGCGGACTGGTGCCGCCGAGCGAATTCATCCCGATCGCGGAAGAAACCGGGCTGATCCACGAGATCGGCGAATGGGTGGTCCGGCGCGCCTGCGCGACGCTGGCAGACTGGCCCGAAGAGATCCGCGTCGCCGTGAATTTCTCCGCGGCGCAGTTTCACAATGCCAGCATCCTCCAGACCATCGTGCAGGCGCTCGCAGACGCCAAGGTTGCCCCGTCGCGACTCGAGGTCGAGATCACGGAATCGATGCTGCTGTCGAAATACGACTCGGCCGCATCGACCCTGAAGGCGCTGCTCGAGCTCGGCATCACGGTGGCCCTCGACGATTTCGGAACCGGCTTCTCCTCGCTTACTTATCTGCGCAAGCTGCCGTTCAACCGCATCAAGATCGACCAGTCGTTCATCCGCGACATGCTGGTGCAGCCGGACTGCGCGGCGATCGTCAAATCGGTGATCTCGCTCGCGCGCGACCTCAACATCGGCGTCGTCGCCGAAGGGGTCGAGACGGCCGACCAGCTCGAATATCTGCGCCAGTTTGGCTGCGACGAAGCGCAGGGCTATCTGATCAGCCGGCCGCTGCCGGCCGAGAGCGTTCTGTCGCTGCTTGCGTCGAAGAAAATTCGGGCCATCTACGCAGCCTGATCCGCCTCAGATCGCATCCGCCCGGTGCAGCGTATCCACGGTGATGGTGCCACGGGCACGGGAGACGCAGGCGCAGATCTTCTGGTTGGCTTCCTTCTGATGGTCGCTGAAGAAGACGTCACGATGGTCGATCTCGCCCTCGACGTCGACGACATCGACGGCGCAGAGGCCGCATTCGCCGCGCTTGCAGTCGTACATTACCTCGTGGCCGGCGGCGTTGAGCACGTCCAGCATCGAGCGCTCGCGCGGGATCTCGAACTCGACGTTGGAGCCCTTCAGGCGCACACGGAAGGCTTCGGTCGGCAGCGTGCCGCTCGACCCGAAGGTCTCATAGCGAAGGTCGGATAGCGGATGCCCTGCCCCGATCCAGGCGTGGCGCGCCGCGTCGAGCATCGGCATCGGGCCGCAGAACAGCGCCAGGGCGCCTCGCGGCAGTGAGGCGTACAGCGCGTCGAGATCGAGGCGCTGTCCCTCGTCGCTGGCATGCACGACCAGGCGATCTCCCAGCAACTTTTCGAGACGATCAAGATAGGCGGCATCGCTGCGAGAACGCACCGCATAATGCAGCGTGACGTCAGCGCCGCGGCGCGCCAGCGCCTGCGCAGCACCGAGGATTGGCGTGATGCCGATGCCGCCGGCGACCAGGCAATAGCGCTCGCGGCTCCAATCCACGGCCACCAGCGAAGCCGGCTGCGTGATGTCGAACCGCGCACCGGGCTGAAGCTGCCACATGTAGCGGGAGCCGCCGCGCGAATCCTCGGCGCGGCGCACGGCAATACGAAAACCGCGCGGATCGGCTTCGCCGACCAGCGAGTAGGACCGCGTCTCGGGCTGGCCGTTGATGGTGACGACGATGTTGATGTGGCTGCCGACCGGATACGCCGCACCGGCCAACTGATCCGGCTGGATCAGGAATTCGCGAATGCCTGGCGTGAGGTCGCGGGTCTCGAGCAGCGTCGCCGGAGTCCAGGTTTCGATGAATCGCATGGCACTCCCCTATTCGGTCGTGGTCTTGACCAGCGCCAGCGCCGGCAGCAGGTCGAGATGGGTGCGATTGCGCAGCGCGAGGCGCAGATTGCGTACGGCGAGCCGCGCGTGCTCGCGCATGATCGCTTCGGCGCGGGCGCCTTCGCGGTTCTCGACGGCGTCGATCACGATGCGATGGTGCTCCTGCCCGATGATCAGAATCTGCTGCGCTTCCGGCAGCGCCGACTGCGCCATGACAAAGCCGCTGGGCGAGGCGAACGGCAGCGCGGAGGCACGGTCGATCTGCCGGATCAAGGGCGGGCTGCGCGACAGCTCCGTGAGCAGTGCGTGGAAGCGCGCGTTCAGCGTGACATAGGCCGAGAAGGCGTCGACCGAGATCGGCACCTGGCGCAGGAGATCGTCGATCGCGAGATGGCATTCCTTCAATGGCTCCAACTCGCGCGCAGACACGCCACGCTCGGCGGCGAAGCGCGCAGCGAGGCCTTCGAGCGTGCCGCGCAGCTCGATGGAATCGAGGATGTCGCGCTCCGAAAACGCCTTCACCATGAAGCCGCCGGACGGGATCGCCTCCAGCAGGCCCTCCTCCTCCAGCCGCACCAGCGCCATGCGCACCGGCGTGCGCGAGGCGCCGGTGGTCTCCACCGCCTGCAGCTCGGAGATGCGCTCGCCGGGCCGCAAGACGCCCGACAGGATCTGGTCGCGCAGCGCGAGCTGCGCCTTCACGGTTTGGGAAACGGAGCGATCGACCTCGCGCTCGGCCATGTCCTACTCCGCGGCCTGGAGATGCGGCGGCTGCTCTTCCTTCGCCACCATCCGGTCGATCAGCTTGCGCGACCACATCGCGCCGGCATCGATGTTGAGATTGTAGAAGACGCGATCGGGGTTCTCGTCCATGGCACGCTGCTGCGCCTCGAGGATCAGCTCATCCTCGTGGAAGATACCGGAAACGCCCTCGCGGATCTCGGTGGTCAGCCGCTGCTCGGTGAGGCTGTGGTTGCGCACGAAGGCCCAGAAATAGTGGCAGGTCTTGTCGGTCTCCGGCGTGATGGTGTTGAGCACGAAGCCGTTGACGCCCTGCGAGCGATCGCCCTCCGGCGCGCCAGTGCCGGTCGGCGCCACGCCGACGTCGATGGCGATGGTGCAGGGAGCCTCGAAGCGGATGATCTGCCAACGGTCGACGAGACCGGGCTTGCCGAGCTGCTTGGCCCAGAACGGCGGCGGCTCGATGCCGCGCATCCAGCGCGTCACCGTCACCGTCTTCTCGCCATGGGTGACGTCGAACGGCGCTTCGGCGACTGCCTCGTTGCCAATGGACGAGCCGTGCACGAAGGTCTCGTGGGTGAGGTCCATGAGATTGTCGAGCACGAGGCGGTAGTCGCACTTCACATGGATGGTCTTGCCGTCGCCGGCCCAGGCCGGATCGTGGTTCCAGTGGAGGTCCGGCACCAGCGCGGGGTCGGCGAGCGCAGGATCGCCCATCCAGAGCCAGACGTAACGGTGGCGCTCGACCACGGGATAGGCGCGCACGCAGGCCGACGGATTGATGGTCTCCTGCGAGGGCATGAAGGTGCAGCGGCCCTGCGCGTTGTATTTGAGGCCATGATAGCCGCAGACCACGGTGTCGCCTTCCAGGCGTCCCTTGGAGAGCGGCACCAGACGGTGCCAGCAGGCATCCTCGAGCGCGGTCACCGTGCCATCGGCCTTGCGGTACATCACGACATGCTTGCCGCAGATCGTGCGCGGGAAGAGCGCCGCCTTGATATCGGCATCCCAGGCGGCCGCGTACCAGGCGTTCATGGGGAAGGGTTTTGTCATGGGTCGCACTCCCGAAGCTTATGCATACGTTATGTATACAGTATCAGACCATGTCGCGATGATTTCAGTATCTAGATACCTTTATCTGATAGGATGTATACATTATTGGTAACGTGGGAAGCGATTGCGGGACGACGTCGGTTTCCAACACACTCGTTCGTCATTCAAATGAGGCGGCAGATCGGCCGGCGCAAACAAGGGGACTGGCGATGGCCAAACTCGTCTTCGGAATGATGCAGTCGCTGGATGGCTATGTCTGGGGCACGGCTGACGGCCCGAACCTGCCGATGCCCGGCCCCCTGCTTCATCGCCACTTTAACGACCACGTCCGCGGCCTCGCCGGCTGTCTCTACGGCCGCCGCATCTACGAGATGATGCAGTATTGGGACGAGGATCGCTCCGAGTGGGATGCGATCGCGCGAGACTATGCGCAGGCGTGGCGGGCGCAGCCGAAATGGGTCGTGTCACGCACGCTGAAGTCGGTCGGACCCAATGCGACGCTGATCTCCGGCGACGTCGGAGCGTTCGTCCGACAGCTGAAGGTCGACGTCGAGGGTGACATCGACGTCGCCGGTCCGGAGCTGGCGGGGAGCCTGACCGACCTAAGCCTGATCGACGAGTATCGCCTCTATCTCCGCCCGTTCGTCCTCGGCGCCGGAAAGCCTTACTTCGCGGGCGCGCGGCCGCCGCTGCGCCTGATCGCAAGCGACAAGGTCCCGGAGGACGCCGTTAGGCTGACGTTTGCACCAGCCTGACGACCGGCGCGGCGCCTTCCTCAGGCCCCGAACACCTTCGCGAGGCCTGCCTGGGCCTCCTGCTGAATACGCTTGAGATGGTCCGTGCTGCGAAAACTCTCGGCGTAGATCTTGTAGACGTCCTCGGTGCCGGAGGGCCTTGCGGCGAACCAGCCGAAATCGGTCTCAACCTTGATGCCGCCAAAGGGCTGGCCGTTGCCGGGCGCCTTGCTCATGGTGCGGAGGACTGGATCGCCGGCGAGGTCCTTCAGGCCGAGCTGCTCCGGCGTGACTGATTTCAGCACGTTCTTCTGCGCCGGCGTCGCCGCGACATCGATGCGGGCGTAATGGGGCACGCCGAGCTCGGCCGTGAGATCGCCAAAGAGTTGGCTCGGATCGCGGTTAGTCTTTGCGATGATCTCCGCGGCGAGCAGGCCGAGGATGACGCCGTCCTTGTCGGTGGTCCATACCGAGCCGTCGCGCTTGAGGAACGAGGCCCCTGCACTCTCCTCGCCGCCGAAGCCGAACGTGCCGGTGACGAGGCCATCGACGAACCATTTGAAGCCGACGGGCGTCTCGACCAGCTTGCGGCCGAGCTTCTTCGCAACACGGTCGATCACCGAGCTCGACACCACGGTCTTGCCGATCGCGGCGTCCTTGCCCCATTGCGGACGGTTGGCGAAGAGATACGAGATCGCGGTCGCCAGATAATGGTTGGGATTCATCAGGCCGCTCGGCGTCACGATGCCATGCCGATCGGCGTCGGTGTCGTTGGCGAAAGCGACATCGAAACGGTCGCGCATCTTGATCAGGCTCGCCATCGCATAGGGCGAAGAGCAGTCCATGCGGATCTTGCCATCCCAGTCCACCGTCATGAAGCGAAAGGTCGGATCGATCGCCTCGTTCACGACCGTCGCCTTCAGGCCATAGCGATCGATGATCGGATGCCAGTAATGCACTGCGGCGCCGCCAAGCGGATCGATGCCGATATTGACGCCGGCGGATTTCACCAGCTCGAGATCGACGACATTGCCGAGGTCGGCGACATAGGGTGTGACGAAGTCATAGAGATGGACATTCGATGATTTGCGCGCCTTGGCGTAATCCATTCGCGCGACACCCTTGAGGCCATCGGCGAGGTAGGCATTGGCGCGCTTCTCGACGACGCCGGTGACGTCGGTGTCGGCGGGACCGCCATGCGGCGGATTGTATTTGTAGCCGCCGTCCTCGGGCGGATTGTGCGAGGGCGTGATGACGACGCCGTCGGCGAGGCCCGACGTGCGCCCCTTGTTGTGGGACAGGATCGCATGCGAGATCACCGGCGTCGGCGTATAGCCGCCGTCCTTGTCGATCATGATGTCGACGCCGTTGGCGGCGAACACCTCGACGGCGCTGACCAGCGCAGGCTCGGCCAGCGCGTGGGTGTCGATGCCGATGAACAGGGGGCCGGTCAGCCCCTTTTCTCGTCTGTAATCACAAATGGCCTGCGTGGTCGCGAGGATGTGTCCCTCGTTGAACGAATTCTTCAGCGAGGTGCCGCGATGGCCCGATGTCCCGAAGGCCACCCGCTGCAGGGGATCCGCCGGATCCGGATTGCCGGAGAAATAGGCCGTGACGAGCCGGGGAATGTTGGCCAGCGCGTCGGGCGAAGCCTGCTTGCCGGCCTCGGGGTGAACATCAGCCACTGGAAAGTCCTCGCATTTTTGAAGCAATCGCGGGCGCACCATAGCATCGGCTGCGCCGCCGCCAACCATCAACAATCGCGCCGCCGGGATCGTTCCTTGTCCTGTGATTGCGTGGAGAAACCCGCCCTGTCTGCTTCGCGGAGGTCTGCTATGGTCGGCGGGATTTATTGAGAATCATATTGCCCATGCACCTCGCCCGCCGGCTGCTCATGCTGATCATTCTGCTGACCGCCGCGGGCACGCTGCCGCCGGCCAACGCTGCGGAATTCTACACCGAGGATCTGCGCATCCCGATGGCGGCGGCGGGCCCGCAGGGGCTCGAGGCCTTCCTGGTCCGCCCGGCGGCGGCCAAACGCTATCCGCTCGCCCTGATCAGCCACGGCACGCCGCGCACCTACGACGACCGCGCGGCCATGACGGCGCGCAAATACTACGCCATTGCGCTCGAATTCGCCCGGCGCGGCTTTGCCGCCGTGATCGTGCTGCGGCGGGGCTATGGCACCTCGCCGGGAGAGAGGGTCGACAGCGTCGGCGGATGTGCGCGTGCGGCCTATCTGCCGGCGACGGCCGTTGCGGTCGCCGACCTGCGCGCCGCTATCGATGCGATGGCACGGCGGGACGACGTCACGACATCAGGCATGATCGCGATCGGTCACTCCGCGGGCGGTCTCGCCACCGTCGGCCTCACCGCACAGGCGCCATCAGGCATGGCCGCAGCGTTCAACTTCGCCGGTGGCCGCGGCTCGTCGAGCGATGACAATGTCTGCAATCCCGACGATCTGGTGCGGACTTTTGCGACATTCGGCAAGACGTCGCGCGTGCCGATGCTGTGGGTCTATGCGGAGAACGATCATTATTTCTCGCCAGCGCTGGCGCATCGCCTCCATGACGCCTTCCGCAGCAGCGGCGGCAATGCAAAGTTCATCGACGCGCCGGCCTATGGCGAGGACGGGCATTATCTCTATTCGACCACGACCCGGCCGCTGTGGACGCCGCTGGTCGATGCATTCCTGCGCGAGCGGGGCCTCGGAAGCCGGGAGATCTTGTCGCTCCCCGATCCACTGCTGGCACCGAAGCAGCTGTCGAGTTCGGCCAGGGATGATTTCGCGCGCTATCTCGCCAGCATCACGCCACACAAGGCGTTCGCAGTGTCCTCGCGCGGCGCCTATGGCTGGCGAGCGAACCGCGCAACGACGGCCGACGCCCAGCGCGATGCGCTCGCGGCCTGCGGCAAATGGGCTGATGATTGCAGTCTCTACGCCGTCAACGACCGGCTCGCGGCCGGTCCGAACACCGCGCGGGCGCGCTGACGCGTCAATACAGTTCGACCATGGCGCCGATGCGCGACAGCAATTCGGCGACCTGCACGCAAAGCGTGGTCGCCGCCATGTCGTGCGCGACGGCGATCTGCAGCAGAGCGGCCATCCGTGCGGCATCGTTCCTGCGACACGCCTGCATCAGGGCGACGTCGAGCAGGAAGGGCGCAAGCATCGCCCGCTCGCTGTCCGGCAGGTCGTCGAAGACCTGCTCCCAATGCGCACCCGTTCCGGTGATCATGGCGCGCAGCTTGTCGACCAGGCCGCCCGGATAGGACGGGCCCGCGATCGCAAGGGATTGCGGGATGCCGGGGCGCAGCGCGACTGCGCAAAGCATGCCCATCACATAGGCCGTGTGATACGACGTCGCGAGCGCGCATTTGATCTTGTCCTCGCCATGCAGGCGCAGCAACTGACTGGATGCCGAACGTCCAGCCGGCAGGAAGCCGACCTTGTCCTCGAGCGAGGCCACCACGCGGAAACCGAACGCCGCCGCGGGACTGAAGGATGTCGACAGCAGCGGCCAGGCCATCAGCGCCTCGGCCGCGAGATCGTAATCCTCGACCATCAGCGCGCGGGCGAGCACGGAGGCGGACTCGCCAAGAATCTCCTCGCGCGGGCGCGGCAGCTCGCGCCGCCAGTTGCCGAGATCGGTGTAGTACATCGCAGCATGGGTGTGGGCGTAGGCATCGTCGCGCGTACCGTTGAGGAGATCGATGGCGTTGCCGAGCGCGGTCTTGCGCGCGGCGGCGTCGAAGTCGCGGCCGGGCTCCTCGCCGCACCACAGCGCGTGCAGCCAGCCGAGCTCGAGCTCGCGATAGGGCTCGACCTCATGCCCCGCTCGCACCGAGGCCGACCAGCTTCGCGCCAGCAGGCCATCGAAGACGGCATCAGGATGACCGAGCGCGCCGAGCAGGATATGCGGCGTTGCGAGCTGGAGGCAGACCGAGGGATAGCGCACGACGTCCCAGCGCATCTGCGGCGAGCGGGCATAGGGCGCGAGGTCGCGCAGCAGCGTGTCATAGGCGTCGCGTATCTCGGGTTCCGAGGCATGCGGGGCGGCCGCGTAGAGCAGCATCGCCGTCTCGGCAAGCGGCTTCTCCGCTGCAAAATTGCCCTCGGGCGCGTCCGCGCCGTCGAACCCGTCGGCGCCGAGGAACTGGACGGTCCGCACGGCAATCTGCAGCGCGAGATTCAGACGTCGTCGGAGATCGAACGCAGCGTCCGGATCGGCGGAAGCGGACGCTGCGCTACGATGCGCATCTGGTGCGGTTCGATCCTGGGAGTTTGGCATGGGCACCTCAAGAGCAGACCTTCTCAAGTGCAACACTTGCGGAGCTGATGTACCAGGGCTTGAGACCGGTCGCGCCAGCGCGCGATCAGAGATCAGCGGCCCGTCACCTCGCCGCGCACGGCGATGGGATCGATCTGATGGCCGATGTCCACGACCGGCGGGATGCAGTAGCGGATGAAGCGATTGCCGATGACGAAGCCGAACTCGCCGTCGCGTCCGTTGGCGAGACTCGCGCCGTTCTCGGTGACGAACTTTCCGAACGCGGCGAAGTCGAACGTCTTCGACGCCAGGAACTTGCGGACCATCTCGTCCTTGTCTGCAGCGTTGCTCATGGTTGCCTCCTTGCGGTGAGTGAAATCGATCCGGATGCACGGCCGGCATCGACGCGACGCACGATGGCGCGAGCGCAAGGGAGCTGCGTGTAATCTACCTAACATTTCAAGAAAGTGTGACGGCAACCGAGGCAGCTTGACAGGTCACCGACGATGACCTGCTTCGCGCGGTGTTACAGCCGCTCGCTGAGCGCGAGCTTGTAGCCGACGCCGGTGACGGTGGCGATGACGGGCGTGCCGCTGCCGACCAGCTTGCGGCGCAGTCGCGCCACCAGTGCATCGACAGTGCGCACGTCGACATCGGTCTGCCGGTTGCTGACGACTTCGATGAGATAGTCGCGACTGAGCGGACGGCCATCGGCACCGACGAGTGCTGCGAGCAGGTCGAACTCGGCACGCGTCAACGCGACCGGCTTGGAGTCGCCGCCGATCAGCTCGCGGCGCATCAGGTCGATGATCCAGTCGCCGAAGGCGATCGAGTTGTGGCTGCGCGCCGCCTTGCGGTCGATCGAACGCCGCCGCAGCACGCTGCGCGCCCGCGCCAGCAGGTCGCGCAAATTGATCGGCTTGGTGACGTAATGGTCGCCGGCGATCTCGAGTCCGAGGATGCGATCGACGTCGGTATCGCGCCGGGTCACGAAGATGATGCCGGCGTTGCTGATCGCCTGGATTTCCTTGGCGAGCTCGAAACCGTCGCCGTCGGGCAGCAGCACGTCCATGAAGACGAGGTCGGTGCGGGAGCGCAACGCCTTCCGGCATTCCGCGCAGGAGCCGGCACCCACCACGTCGAAATTGTTCTCGCTGAAATAGCCGACCAGCATCGCGCGCGTGACCGGATCGTCCTCGACGACGATCAGCCGCTCACGTTCTGATGGCGCCTGGGCCTGAAGCTCAGTGTTCGTCACGTGTCGGCATCCCCGCGTAAGAGCGACGGCGACGTTGCAGACGAGATGCGTGGGGAAGTGATGCGGGCGCTACGGCGAACGGCGCGGTGCGAACCCTCATTCACAATCCATTCGAAAGTGGTGAGCTGCATGGCGCGATAGTACGCGCGCCGGTGTCCTTAAACAACATTAACAGTGACGCAGTCACAGCCGGGACGCACTTAACCTAAACAGCGCAGGCCCGGCGGTATCTCACGGGGTCGTCGAGCCAACGCCGATCCGGAAGGACAGCGTCTCCTTGGCGCCGGGTGCGACGTGCATGAGACCGGGTTTCTCATCGAGCGCACCATCGAAGCCAACCGGGCTCGCATAACCCCGCCAGGGCTCGATGCAGAGGAAGGGTGCGCCCGAGGGTTTTGACCAGACGCCGAGCTCGCGAAAGCCGCTCCAGGAAATCTCCAGCCAGGATCGCCCCGGTCTCTGCCCGACGGTCGCATAGCGTACCGAGCGGCTCTCGATCCGGTCGAAGATCATGGCGTCCGCGGCGAAAAGGGATTCGGAAAGAGCCAGCTCGCGACCACGGACCGGGCTCGGCTCCGCCACGTCACCGAGCAGCCCACCCTCCAGCCGGCGGACCGGATGGGGCTCGTCGCGCTCGAATGTCAGGGCATAGTCCTGCTTCGGCACGCCCGGCTGTAGCGGCCAGTTGAAGGCGGGGTGACCGCCGAGGGACGCCGGGAGCACCTCATGGCCCGGGTTGGCTATCGTCAGCGCGATGTCGAGCCCGGTCTCGTCGAGAGTGTAGGCCGCGGTCAACTCGAACGCGAAAGGATAGGCCGCGCGAGTCGCATCGCTACCATGCAACAGCAACGTGCAGCTGGTCTGCGCGCATTCAACCCAGTCGAAACGCTGGTCGCGGGCAAAGCCGTGCTGGGTCATCCGGTACGTCTTGCCCGCATGCGTGAACGCATCGTCCTTGAGGCGACCGACGATCGGAAACAGCAATGGCGCATGACGCGGCCATGCCTCGCCGGCTTGCCAGATGAACTCGGTGCCTTCAGCGTCCGTCAGCGAGCAGAGCTCGGCGCCCTGCGCCTTGATCGTCGCAGCGAGACGCCCTGATCGGATCGAATGCGTGTCTGCGGTCATCCAGTTTCAATCCCAACCAGCTGCGCCGCGCTCAGCTCTTCTTTTCACGCGCACGCTTCACCAGCGAGGTCGTGCTGTGCCCTTGCAGGATATCGACGAGCAGGATCTCGCCGCCATGGGCCGCCACGATCTCGTGGCCGACGACCTGCTCGCGGGTGTAGTCGCCGCCCTTCACCAGCACGCTCGGCTTGATCGTCGTGATCAGGTTGAGCGGCGTGTCCTCTTCGAAGATCACGACGAGATCGACAGCTTCGAGCGCGGCCAGCACCTCGGCCCGCGCGCGTTCCTCCTGGACGGGCCGATCGGCGCCCTTCAGGCGGCGCACTGAAGCGTCGCTGTTGAGGCCGACGATCAGCCGGTCGCAGGCGGCGCGCGCCTGCGTCAGCACGCGCACGTGACCGGGATGCAGGATGTCGAAGCAGCCATTGGTGAAGCCGATGCGCAGCTCTTCCTTGCGCCATTCCTCCAGTTGCCCGTCGAGAGCGTCGGCGCTGACGGCGATCTTCTCCTCTGCGGTGAGCGAGGCCGCAGGCAGGATTTTTCGGCGCAGCTCCGCGAGCGTAACAGTGGCAGTGCCGGGCTTGCTGACGGCAACGGCGGCTGCCGCAGCCGCACAACGCAGTGCGTCCTCCCAGCCAGCCTTGGCCGCGACTGCGATCGCGATCGTCGCTGCCACGGTATCGCCGGCGCCGGAGACGTCGCGGACCCTGGCCGGTTGCGCCGGCACGTGGATCACCTGGCCATCGCGATGGGCGAGCGTCATGCCGTCCTCGCTGCGCGTCACCAGCACTGCTTCGGCATCGGCCGTGCGCAGGGCCTCGATCGAGGCGTCCGCAATGTCCTCGTCGGACAGGATGCGCCGGCGCGTGGCCTCCGAGAACTCCTTGCGGTTGGGCGTGAGCAGGGTTGCGCCGCGATAGAAAGCCAGATTGGCATTCTTGGGATCGACGATCACGGGCTTGCCGAGCCGGCGCGCCTCGTCGATGACATGACGCACCACGCGGGCGGTCAGCGCGCCCTTGGCATAGTCCGAGAGCAGGACGACGTCGGCGCGCGGCAGCGCCCCCACAGCTGCATTGATGAGCTGCTGCTCGAACAGCTCCGGCGCAGGCGCGGCCTGCTCGGCATCGGCCCGCAGCAGATGCGTCGAGAAATGCTCCGATACATAGCGCGTCTTGCGCGTCGTCGGACGATCGCGGTCGACGACCAGGAGCGGCTCGATCAGCGCGTCAGCCGACAGCTCCTCCTTCAGGAACCGCCCTGCCATGTCGTCGCCGGTCAGGCTGACGAAGATGCAGCGCGCACCGAGGGCTGCGATGTTGCGCGCGACATTGCCGGCGCCGCCGATCTTGGTTTCAGTGCGGCGGACCGCCAGCACCGGCGCAGGCGCCTCCGGCGAGATGCGCGAAACCTCGCCATAGACGAATTCGTCCAGCATGAGATCGCCGACGCACAGCACGGTCTGGCGGACGATGGCCTTCGCGAGCAGGTCGAAATCAAACATCTCTTGGCGTCTCTGTCCTGGTGAAGCGACTAACGATAACGATCAGACCGATCGAGGAAATTCTTGACGTAGGCCGACACGGCGTCCTCGAGCGGGGTGAAGCCGCCATTATAGCCGGCGCCGTGCAGCCGTTCGACCGAAGCCTGCGTGAAGTACTGGTAGCTGTTGCGGATCTCGACCGGCATGTCGATGTAGTCGATCCGAGGGCTTGCGCTGAGCGCAGCATAGGCCGCCATGATGAGATCGCGGAAGCTGCGGGCATGGCCGGTGCCGACGTTGAAGATGCCGCTGACATTGCCCGAGGCAAGCAGCCACATCACGACCCGCACGACGTCGTCGACATAGATGAAGTCGCGGCGCTGATCGCCATCGGCGATGCCGTCGCGATGCGACTTGAAGAGCTGGACATTTTTGCCCGACCTGATGTCATCGAAGCGGCGCGCCAGCACGCTCATCATCGAGCCCTTGTGATACTCGTTAGGCCCGAACACGTTGAAGAATTTCAGGCCGGCCCATTGCGGCGGCATCCTTGCGCCGCTCGCGAGCCGTGCGATCAGCATCTGGTCGAACAGATGCTTGCTCCAGCCGTAGAGATTCATGGGACGCAGCGTCTTCAGCGCATCAGCCGAATAGTCGTCGACGAAGCCAGCCTCGCCGTCACCATAGGTCGCGGCCGAAGACGCGTAAATGAACGGCGTGGCGTTGGCTGTGCACCAGTCAAGCAGGCGGGTGGAGAGGCGGAAATTGGTCTCGATCACGAGATCGCCGTCGGTGGCCGTGGTCGCCGAGATCGCGCCCATATGGATGACGGCGTCGAGCTTGCGGCCGTCGAGCCAGCCCGTCAGCTCCGCGGGCGGCACCAATTCGGCCAGCTGGCGCTTGGCGAGATTGCGCCACTTGCCGTCACTGCCGAGGACGTCGCACACCACCACGTCGGAGCGGCCGGCGTCGTTCAGTGCAGCCACAATGTTGGAGCCGATAAAGCCGGCCCCTCCGGTCACCAGAAGCATCAAAAAATCCCCTCAGGTCGCGTGCGATCTACAACAAGCACAGCATTCGCCCAACCTGTTCGTGCCGGACTTCAGTCGATTTTCGCGACAGAGGCAATGTCAAAGAGTGATTTATTGTTCATTTTAATGCTCGCCCCCCTCCCGCCCATCACCGCGTAGCTGTCCGAACCGGATACGCGTTCTGGGACGATGTCTATCCGCCCGCGATCTACGGGCCCCAGCTTCGCCCTGTTGAGGAGATCGTTGCCATGAAGGCGGGCGCGCGCCCGGTCCATCAGCGCTGGTGGGGATACTGGTACGCCCGCTGAGCGATGGCAGGTCAAGTGCCAGAGCAATGCCTGGCGCGCCTGAGCAATCTCGACAGGTCGATCAATTCGGCTGATCCGCGCCCGGAACGGCAAGTTCCGGGCGCTGCCATGTCAATCAATCCCATTTCCAGTTTGTGAGGGAATTCTGGCTACGGTCCGCCGCTTCGACCTCGCGACATTTTGCGAAAGCCATGGATTCCGTCCAAGTTCACTGCACCCGTTGCAAGACCGTTTTCCGTGAGCGCGCGCGGCGGCTCCAGAACGGCTATTCGCGGCAGTGCCCGAGCTGCGAGGTCGTGTTGTTCTTCGAAGAGGACAGCCCCCGTCCGAACATCAAGCTGGCCATGAGAAAGGCCCGCGCGGTCCGCAAGCTGTTACGCGAGGCGGAGCAAGCCGCTGTCCTCAACCCCAAGCGCGTCGTGAGATCATCCCGCTCGCATGTGGGCCGCGGGGGCCAGGATTCGAACCAGGACTCGAACGAAGAATAGCCGCGGCTTGGGCAATCCACCCGGACGAGATCTCAGCGATCGAGAAACGCCACGGGCGTGCCTTTGGAAATCCGTTCGGCAACGCGTTCGGCATCCCAGTTCGTCAGACGGACGCAACCGTGCGACTCCGATTTCGACACCTTTCCGGGAAACGGCGTGCCGTGAATGCCGTAACCCTCGCCACCCAAATCGATCCACATGGTGCCGACGGGATTGTTCGGTCCAGGCCTGATGGTGAAAGGCTTGCGGGACTTGACGCCCTTGAAACGGTAGGCCGGGTTGTAGCGATAGTTCGGGTTGCGGTTGATCTCCGTCACCTTCAACGTTCCGGAGGGAGACGGCTTGTCCCCGCTGCCGACGGTCGCCGGATAAAACCCGATCAGTGCGTTGGCGCCATCGAACAGCTTGACCGTCTGCCGGGCCTTGTCGACCTCGACCCTGGCGGCTTTTGGCGGGGTTTGATCGGCACCTGTATCGATCACCACGATCGCGTCTCCGGCGCGATCGAAATGCCGGCCGGGATTCAGGGCGGCAAGCAGCGCCTCGCTCATGTGAAACTTCTCAGCCAGAGCCTCGCGCGCGCTGGTGTAGGACAGCTTTGGAATGTCCTGCATGTCCTCCATCTTCGCAGGAAGTTTTGGCAAGAAAGGCCCGGCGATGTCCTTGTCGGTGATGGTGTAGTTCATCATCACCGGGCGATCGTCTGTCGCAAGCTTCTTCCAGGCTTCAGCGCTGACGTCATCGGCCCCCGGCAGCTGTTGCGCTGCCTCGAAGGCGCGCAGCGCCTTCTTTGCATTCTCGCCGAACTTGCCGTCGATCTCGCCGGGCGAGAAATGCGCCCGGTCGAGCAGCACCTGCAACCTGACGCCGGCCGGCGTCGGCTTCCGGTCCGACAGGCTCTTCTTCGGCGGCTCGGCCGAATTGATCGCGGTCGCGGTCAATTCGGCAGCGAGCATCGGGCTCGCCAAATGGGCCAATCCTATCAGGACGCACGTCGCAACAGCGGCCCTCATTGCGAGCGCTCAGCGGTGCTGGTGGCGCCAGTTGCCGCGGCCCCTGTACCAGCCATAATGATGGCCGCGATTGCCGTGCCATCCGTGGCCGTGCCCATGGCCGTGTCCGCCGCGCACCGAGATCATGGCATCGTCCTGCATGGTCGCTGCAGGCGCGATCCCGATTCTCGCCGAGGCAGGCGCCATCAAGGCCAACACCACCACTGCTGCTGCCACCGTTGTCCGCCCGACAAATGTTCTCATCCTTGCCTCCTGGTCGCTCACCTCCGACTGCTGTTTCTGAAGCTGCGGGTCAGAGATTCCGCAAGCTCCAATTGGTCAATTACCAACCGGCGAACAGATTGCCCTGCTCGAGGGCTAACCGCCGATCCTTCCAGCGCTCCCTGGCAACACGGCGTGCCTGCGTCCGCGTCCGCTCGGCTACCGGCCTGACGGAGGGCGCCGCAGCCTTGTCGGCCCGCCGGGGTGGCGTGGCCATCATCGCGTGCGCCTCACGCGGCTCTGGACGCGCCTCGGCGAGGGAGACAGCAGACGGCGTCGTCACCGGTTGGGACGTGTCGAAGACGATCTTTTCGGGAACAGCTCGTGCGGAATGGATGCGGATGGTTGTCCTGTCGACCTCCGCACTACGGACAGCGTCCAGCGGCAGGGACAGATAGTGGTCGGAGGCAAAAAGAAGTGCGAGCAGCAGGCTGCCGATGACTACGAAATATCGGATGATCGGCAATGGAAGCTCCCGTGGCGCCCGCGCGGATTCGAACAGGCCTCCAACGGGATAAAGTGGCAATAGTTCCTCAGGCGACGGCCTCGCTTCAACGGCGGCACGCTGTTCCGCTCAACCGGCCTGAACAACCATTCAAGAAAGTTTCTGGCGAGTTCCTGCAACAGCCCGTGCCGGGAGCCGTTGGTCCCCGCACGACGATGCAAAGGAGGAACAGATGAGAAAGCTCACTTACGCACTTGCGGCGGCAGCGACGCTTGCAATCGGTGCCCCGACCATCGCCAATGCGGCCGGCGTCGGCGTCTATGTCGGCGGCGGGCCGGGCTATTACGGCGAACGCTATGATGGTCCGCGCGCTCGGATCTACGAGCATGACCACGGCTGGCATCGTGGCTGGTATCACCATGACCACGACCGTAGTGTCGTGATCCGCCGTCATCACTGGGACGACTAACGCGCCCGGTATGAACTGAAAGGGCCCCGCTTCGGCGGGGCCCTCTTCATTTGTCCCGTCCCCATCAACTTGCAAAATGGGTTCTCGACAAAATAGGCACTTTCGTCTCCGATCGTCGTCCCATCTTGATGACTCAAGCAAGCAATCTCGCGAGCACCGTTGACGGAGGCTGAATGATACCATAATCCATTTCTGTTGGACGTTGAGTACCTGAAGACATTTCAGGAAGAATAAGCAACGGGCTTGCTCCGAGCTACTTCCTTCCTAACCAGGTGAACGTCGACGAAGCCGCCGTTGAAGGTGCGAAAGTCGACTGGCGGGCTCTCATGGTCCGCGGCAAGAGGAAGCGCGACGGCACGATCAAGGCCGCTGATCGAGTTGAGGGGACCCGCTCTTGAGACCCGGTGAGATCGACGATGACGAGCTGTCAAAGGTCCTGAACCGCCTCGGCGAGGCCGCCGTGAATCCGGAGGCCTGGCGCGACATCATGGACGGCATCTGCAAGGCGGTCGGCGCCTCCGCAGCGATCCTCCTGCAAAGCGACATCAGGACCCCGGACGTTCCGCGGACGGAATCGATCGATGAAGCGACCCAGTTCTATTTCAGGAACAACTGGCATCTGATCGATCCGCGCGCCAAGGCGTTTCCACGCTTGATGGCCGGCGAGGTCGTGACGGATCTCGACGTCATGACCCCGGAGCAGATCCGCTCCGATCCCATGTACAACGAAGTGCTGTTTCCGTTCGGATACCGCTGGTTCGCCGGTGTCGGCTTCTGGGCCGACAGCGCAGCATGGGCATTGACGATCCAGCGAACGGGCCGCGAAGGCGCGTTCGAAGCGCGCGACAAGCAGTTGCTCGCGCGGCTGGCGCCGCGGCTGACCGAAACCGCCACGCTTGCGACCGTGGTAGGCAGGATCGCCCTGAACTCGATGACCGACGTCCTCGACCGGGTCCGGCAACCGGCCATGGTTCTCGACCGGCAAGGGAGGGTGCTCAGCACCAACGCGGCGGCCGAATCCGGATTCGACAACGAGGTCCGCGTCAGGGAACGGCGGCTTGTCGTGCGCGACAAGCAGGCCATGACCAGGATCGATCAGCTCACCAGCATGATCCGATCGACGCCTGATACGGTCGCCCTCCCCGCCTCTCCCATTCTGATCCGGCGGACCAACAAGCCGCCGGTGGTGCTTCGCGTGCTGCCGGTGGATGGCGCGGCGCGCTCCGTCTTCCTCGGAGCTCGCGCAATGCTGATCCTGTCCAACCTCGTCCCGCGCGCGGCGCCCGATCCCGCGCTCATCGCTCAGGCGTTCGACCTGACCCCGGCGGAATCGCGCTTGGCCGCGCTGCTCGCCAGCGGCACGACGATCGATAGCGCCGCCGAACAGCTGCACATCTCACGAGAGACCGCGCGCAATCATTTGAAATCGATCTTCTCGAAGACCGGCGCGCACCGTCAGTCGGAGCTCGTCACGCTCGTCTCCCAGCTCGCCTGACCGTTCCGATGCGGCATCACCGCGATACGGCGGGGGACATCGTGGCAGATGACATGGCCGATGCGGGCCTGCGCAGGAAGGCGCTCTTCGGCTGAACGCGCGATCCGTCGATGACCTCGAGATTGCCGCAACGGTTGAGGGTGTGAAGCTTGCGGCCGGGCCACACCGGACCGGGCTTCAATATGTGCCGAACATCTTGCCTGAACGTTGTCGGCGAGAGTTCGAGAATTTCGGCAAGCCCGAGCGCGCATCCATATCCATGCGTGCAATCCTGGACCGGCCGCAACAGCTTGCCGTCAATGTGCACGAAGTTACCCGCGGGCCGCGTGGTTGCGCGATCCATCAGGACCGGATTGCTCGCATGAGGCCGCCACGGACCGAACAGGCTCTCGGCGTAGTAGATCGACAGGGTGTCGGAATATCCCCCAGTTCCGTCCCGCCACGCCCCGAACATGTAATTCAGGCCGTTATGCCTGGTGATGGTGACGTCAGCGAGCTCGAGCCCCGAAAGCAGCGTTGCATGCCGCTCCCACTTGTCCGGGAAACGAACGCACCTGTAGAGCGCCACGTCGCGATGTCCCGTGCTTTCCGGGATCATCCAGAGATCGCCACCTTCCTCGATGAGGAATGGGTAGGACAAATGCCAGGGCTCTTCGAGAACAGGCAGGACTCCGCCAACCGGCCCCCTGCCATCGAACTCGATCGCGGAGATGATGCCCTTGCCGACGTGATGGTCGAGATCCTCGAAGAAGACGAAGGTGCGTCCCTGCCACTGGATCGGAAACGGATCGGCGTAGAACCGATGGCCGGGATCACCGAGCACATTCCAGCGCGGTCCTGACAGGTCCCCCGTTTGCCAGACATTCGCCGCCGGGCTGTAGCGCCACCCGACGTGCCAATGCGGGGCGTGGCAGCAGAGACGATAGATCTCCTTCGCGATCGAAACCGCAAGGCCACGCAGGACATATTTGGCTGGCCGCGGCTGCGCGCCGCCGGCCGCCGAATACTTCAATTGGGGCACGAGCCGCGGCGCATCCGAAAGGACTGCAGCCAACATGCTGAGCGTGCGCGCCATGACGGTCTCGAGCGCACCGCTGAGGCCCGCCGCGATCTCCGCGGAGGGATGCCCGCGGTCCAGCACCGCTCCGTCGATTTCGTTGACGATTTCGATGACCGGCAAGTCTCCCGCCAGGATCGCCGCCAACGCGGCGTTTTCTCCCGGCCTGCCGTTGAACAGCGGACGCAGATACAACTTTGCTGAACAGTCGGGATCTCGCGCGGCAGTCGTGAAATCAACGATGATATCGGCATTGCCGGCGCGGTGGCGCAATTGCTCCGGGATCGCCGTCAGCTTGTCGGCGTCACCGCGTTTTCCCCTGCGCAAGATCATGCGCTCGAGCTCGAACAGCATCTCGAGGCCGGCAGGCCGGGCTTCGGTCGTGGCCGACCACGCGATTTGAACCGGAATGGTCCGTGCCCCCGCGGACAAATGTCCGCGAGTCATCCATTGCCGCGCATGCTCAGCTTCGCAATGGAACTCGACGATCATGTCCGGCCGTCCGTCCAGGGCAGTTCACCATCACATCGCTTGATCGAGAATTTGAACGTATTCCTCGATCATGGTCTCTATCGAATAGCGCGACCTGAGGCCTTTGGCGTTTTGCCGCAGCTCGTTGCTTAGCGTCTCATCGGTCAAGATTCTGGAAACAGCCGCCGACAACTTTGCATTATCCGCGGCATCGACGAAGAGCGCCGCCGGCTGTCCGTCCACCGACAGCACCTCGCGCAAGACAGCGAGGTCATTGACGACCGAGGGAACGCCGGCGCTCGCGGCTTCGACCGCCGCAAGGCCGAAGGTCTCGGCTTGCGTGGGGAACACGAAGACATCCAGGCAGGCGAGGAACCCCGCCATCTCCTGCGGCGAGATCTCGCCGATGAAATGCAGCCGGTCGGAGACCTTCAGCTCATCCGCCAGAAGCCGCAGCCGCTCCTCGTCCGGGCCTTGACCCGCCAGTGCGAGATGCCAGGAGGGTTCACCCTCCAGCAGACGGATCGCAGCATCCAGCCGCTTGTGGGGGTGTAGTCGCGCGGCACAGCCGAGCAGCGCAGGATCGAGCGGCAGCTCGAAGCGTTGCCGCGCAATTCGCTTCGGCAGATCGAGCGATTTGACGTCAAATCCATGCGCAACATGCTTCATGCGCGCCCGATAGGGCGCGGGATAGCGCGCATACTCGTCCTGCATGTGCTGCGAATTGAGGGTGATGAAATTGAAGAACCCGGTGGTGCCCATGACGATATCGGCGGCCCGAACCGGCCAGCTCATCGACATCGCAGACGACACCTGATTTGCAATCACCGGAGCACGGCAGACCAGGCGCGACACACCGCCGCCGATCACGTTGCCGAAATGCTGGAACGTCAGGACCGCGTCCGGCTTCACGTCCCGGAGGTGACGGCGCAGCGTCCACAGCATCCGCAGCAGCGCCAAGGGCGTTCCCGGCCGGCTGGACGCGCAATAGAGCGTGTTCGGCGGCTCCTCGAAGGAGGCGGACTTGCGGAAGAAGAACAGGTTGAAGACTTCGTAACCACGCGCGCTCAGGCCCTTACCCAGGATCCTCGTGATCTCCTGGGCGCCGGCATTCTCGGCCTGGGTCTGCAGCAGCAGCACACGGCGCTTGGGCGCTCCCGTGCTGGTCTGATGCTTGGCGGTGGACGACCTCATCGCGGCTCCGCGGGATTAGTACCTGGCTCGAATAGAGCACGCGCTCCTCGATCGCTCCGCGCGAGGATGCTTACCTATTCGTTAATCACCTACCACGCGATGGCCGCGCGGACATTGCCTAGCTGGCAATGGAGTTAATACAGGCGTTGCGACCCGACTTCTCGCAAGGCCGCGAGGCTGTCCTCCGAGCGCGCGCCAAATGGTTAACGAATTGCTCACGCGTACAGCGGCGAACCCGGCGTAACGCCGGGTTAACCATGGATATTTACGATCTGGCAGGCCACTGAACAGTGACTGCCAGTTGAATTTGAGTCCAAACCCATGAAGTTCGGTAGCCGCGCAACACCGCGAAGTTCCGCTCCTGTGGAGCCTGCGGAGTCGTGGGAAGCGCCGCGCGTCGCGACCGCCAAACCGGACCGGGAAGGCTCCGGCTTCATCAAGGGATCACTCACCGTCTCCGGCGCCCTCGCCTTCCTGCGCGAGAACGGCCGGCGCATTTGCGTGCTGGCGCTTGCGCTGTTCGCCCTCGGTCTCGTTGTTCTGATGATTCTTCCCGTCCGGTTCGCTGCGACCGCACTGGTTGTCGTCGATCCCCGCGAACAGCGCGTGACGACCGATCAGGACGTGCTCCCCGGCATCGGCCAGGATGCCGCCGCGCTGCAGAGCGTGATCGAGATCGCGAAGTCAGACGGCTTCCTGCGACCCTTGATCGAACAGCTCAAGATCGCCAACGACGACGATATCGCGGGCGGCCAGACCGACACCACGCGCCTGCTCGAAAAGTTCCGTGGCCGCCTCGACATCTCGCGCCGCGGCCTCACCTACGTCATTGCCATTTCATTCACGTCGAACAGTCCGGACCGGGCCGCCTATTACGCCAACGCCATCGCCGAGGCGTTCGTCGCCAGCCAGGGCCGCGTCCGCACCGAGGCGACGGATGAAGCGGCTGACTGGCTCCAGAACCGGCTGAAGACTCTGAACGACCGTTTGCGCGCATCGGAGGATGCCGTCGCCGCTTTCCGGCTCGAGCACAAGATCGTCAACGCTGGCAAGGAGTCCACGACCCAGCAATTGCGCGTGACCGATCTGACCCAGCAGGTCTCGGCCGCGCGCGCCCGCACTGAGGAAGCCAAGTCCCGCTATGAGCAGGCTCAGCGCGACCTCAAGGCCAATGTCGACGGGCCGGTGAAGCAGGATCTTCTCAGTATCCTGCGCGCACAGCGCTCGGCCCTCAACGATCAGATCGCGCAGAAGAAGGCGGTGTTCGGCGATCGGCATCCCGACCTCCAGATCTCCTACAGCCAGCTGAGCGATCTCAACAGGCAGATCGAGGCGGAGCGCAAGAAGAACATCGACACGGCGAAGTCCGAATACGAAGCCCAGCTGGAACAGAAGAGCTCACTGGAGAAGCAGCTCAAGGCCGTCGAGAACCAGATGCTGGTCGACGGCCAAGCGGTGGTCAAGCTGCAGGAGCTGCAGCGTGATGCCGAGGCCAACAGGAACATCTACGAGCAGTTCCTGTCGCGCTTCAAAACGACCAATGAGCAGCGTTCGCTGCAGACGTCCCAGACCAAGATCGCCTCGCTCGCCATTCCGCCACTGCGCTCGACGCGCCCGCCGCTCGCGCTGCTGCTCGCCGCACTCGCGATCGCCTCGATCCTGATATCGACGGCGATCGTCGCCGTGACGCAGAGCGTGTCGGACAAGCCTGTCGCCGCCCGTGCTCCCGCGCAGGCTGCCGCAGGTGAAGCCACCGTCCAGCGCGCGACGCCCGCGTCGGCACAACCCCGGACGCTGCCGAAACTCCCCGTCTGGGGACGCATTCCGGATCTGGCAGCCGGAGCCAGCAAAACCGTCTGGCAGACCCCGACACCTGCATCAGCCGCGATCGATCTCGGCGTCTATCTCCGCCCGCTCCTGGAGAGGATCGCGCGTACGCCCGGTCCTGGTGGCAAGGTCGCGCTCGTCGTCTCCGTCGGCAAGCGCGCCGGCGGCAACACTGTCGCACGGTCGCTGAACCGTTCGGCTCTCAAGCAGGGAATGATGAGCGTCCTGATCCAGGTCCAGCCGCAACTTGGCGGCGCCAATCCGGCGGTGGTCGAGTGGCAGGACGGCGCGACCGCCTCGGACGTTCAATCCGTGGACGAACTCCTGAGCGCAGGCAGGACGGCCGGCGCGGCACCCACGGACGATATCCGCAACGAATTCGACCTCATCGTCGTTCATGTGACATCGCTCGCCCTGCAGCCCGACGCGCTTGCGCTGGCTGCTCACGCGGATCTGGCCGTGCTGGTGGTTCGCGATACGGAACTCGGCTCGGCAGCCATGCGGAGGGTGACGGCGGCGCTGGGACAGTTTGACGGCGTGCCGAGCGGCCTCGTGATCAATCATGTTCCCGTGGGCTCGACCGCGCCCCACCCCGAATTGGCGGGTTGACGAGCGACGGCTCCTCGTTGTCGATAAGGCAGGATCGAGCCGGAAACTTTATGCCGGCATTTCAAGCCTGGTGAGTGCCGTGCCCTGCTGGCGAACAATGCTCGTCGCTGCGATCTTGCTGTCAGCCTCGCTCAGTGAGGCCGCGTCGGCGACCACCTGCGTCGCTGTACCGAATACGGTCGCGCCGGACCGGCTTGCCGCGCTGTCCCGCGGCTTCAATGCCGACGGCTGGATCAATGGTCCGAAGTCCGCGCCGCCAAGCCCGGCCTTGCTTCGGCAGCTTCGCAAGGCGGGCATGAGCCATGTCCGCTTGCCGGTACCTGCGGAACGCGTGATGCACCGCTTCGCCTCGCAGGCAGAGCGCCAGGAGACGCTGCGGGCGCTCGATCAGGCCCTGAAGCAGCTCACATCGCTCGGCTACACGACGTCCGTCGATCTTCATCCCGGCGATCGCTTCAATCGCCTGCACCGGGAAGATCCGGACGCGTCGCTGCAGGAGATCAAGGATGCGTGGGGTGCGCTCGCCCAGGTCATTCGCGCGTATCCGGCGGACCGGGTCTTCGCCGAGCTGCTCAACGAGCCCGATCTGGAAGCCAGCAGGTGGCAAAAAGAGGTCGAGGCGATCGCCGGCTTCGTTCGCCAAATGCTTCCCGCCACCACCCTGATCGTGGGACCGGTCAATTGGCAGCGGGCCGACTCCCTGCCGGACTTCCAGCCGTTGCCCGATCCCAACATCGTGTATGCGATCCACTTCTATGACCCGATGGTGTTCACCCATCAGGGCCACTGGGACGAGCAGGAGCCGCTACACCGGATCAAGGGGCTGCCCTACCCGGTCAACGCCGGTGATCCCGATGTTCAGGCCATCCGCCGCCAACTGCAGGACCAGAACGCCACGGCCGCGCTCGACATGCTCGACAAGGCGATTGCCAGCGGCAAGGACGGCTCTGCAACCGATCGATGGCTTGCCCCCGCCGTCGCGTGGCAACAGCGGTACGCGCGGCCGCTCATCATCAACGAGTTCGGCGTGCTGAAAGCTGGCGCGCCGCGGGACAGCCGGGTGCGCTGGCTCGCGGAGGTCACCACCTATGCCCGCGCGCATTGCTGGGGCTGGACGCATTGGGAGCTGGCACAAGGGTTCGGGCTGCTCGACAGCAGCACCGGCAAACCCGATCCCGACGTGATGCGGGCGCTGTTGGGCTCGCGCTAATCGTTCGTCTCGGCAGCCCCGATCGCGGAGGTCGCGGCCTTGCGTGACCTGAAGGACCGAAGCAGGACGAGGATCGAGGGATCAACCCCGGTCCGCCGGCTGCAGAGCACATTGAGAACGATGGTGGCCAGCGCAAGCGATACGGTGGCCGAAATGGCGGCGCCGATCACCCCAAGCCATGGAATGAGAACCACGAAGCCGAGCAGGCGCAACACCACATTGGCGGCGACCACCGGAACATACTCGCCCTCGTGACCAGTCAATTGGAGGATGGCCGCGGCTGGGCCACCTGCCGCCTGGAACGCCGTGCCGATCGCCAGCACGACCAGCACCCATTGCTGGTCGGCGAAATGGGGACCGAACAGGCCGAGCAGCCAGGGCGCACCGACCCAGATGATCACGAGCCCGCTGACCACACAGACCGCAGTGACCTCGGCCATGAGCTGCAGCGTGCGCTCGAATTCCTCGTGGTTCTTGCTGAAGTACAGCGATGGCAAGCGGCGCGCCGCGAACGTGTAGAGCGCAGCCGACAGCATTCCAAAAATGTTCGCCAGGCGCGAGGCGGCGAAATAGACGCCGGCGGTCGCAGGATCGAGCATCCAGTAGACCAGGATGACGTCAAAATACTGGTTTGCCGCTTCGAGGATCGACGCGAGCCAGAAGCGCAGTGCGCTCGATCGCCAACGGGGCGTCTCAGAGCTCGCGGGCACATCGCGCAGGTTCGGCAAGGCGCGCATCACCGAAACGATCTGCGCGACCAGCCCCAGCCCCATCGCGGACGCCATCAGGCCGAACATCTCGGCTGGGTCGAGCTGGCCATGCCCGGACAGCACGGCGAGCAGGACCAAGACGACGGCGACACGCCAGAAGAACTCGCGATTGCCCTCGCCCATGAGGATGCTGACCAGCGATCGCGCGATCTGGCTGCCGAGCATCAATCCGGCGTTCACGGCGGTGTAGGCGCACACCGTCAGTATCAGCAACCACCACTCGCCACGGATGCCCGCCACCGCAGCGATTGCGACAATCGCGATCAGCATCGCAATGGACGAGATCTTCAGGCTCGAGATCAGGACGCCCTTGGTGAGGTCGGTTCGCCCGCTCACCTGGTACTCGTTGAGGAATCGAACCAAGAGCAGTTCCTGGCCGAGCAGACCGACCACCGATGCGATCTGGGCCACCGAAAGCCAGGTGGCGAAATCGCCGAATGCGTGAGGCGACATCGCATGAGCCGCCAGCGAGAACATCGCGAACGCCAAGCCGCCGCTGCCGACCTTCAGGAAGATGGTCCCGGCCACGCCACGCGTCACATCGCGTCGTATCAGCTGACGAATAAACTCAATCATGAGACGTAAAACGCATCTGTCCTGCAAAGATGCTGGCGCAACATCAACATAAGGGGCCAACGTATCACGCCGGCCAGGTGCGAGTGTTAATCTACGCTTTTGCTGCTCCGCTATTCGACATCCGATTGATGTGAAGGTGAACCGGGGCGAACAGGCTTAACGAGCCTTGGTTCTGACCGGGACGATTTGTCCCGGATGTCTCCGAACGAAACAGTCATCGGTGGAGCCGAATACCCGCCGCGACAGCCGTCGGAGCCGGCCTCGTGCAGCAAACATGCCTGCTTGGACGAAAGTGGCTCCCCAGGAGTGGATTCGAACCACCGACCTGACGGTAAACAACCGTCCACTCTACCACTGAGCTACTGGGGAACAGCACTTCCACGATCATCACAGCAAAGCGCGTGCCGAAATGCCTGCGGTTAACCTCGATCGCCGGAAACGATCGTTCGGCTCGCGGGAAATGGTTATCAGGCAGGACAATTGCAGGTCCGCCGGGATTGATTGCCGGGATAGACAGATGCCGATTGAAGACAGCGTGGCCGAACCCGCCGCAGCCCATCAACCCGAAGCCACCGTCGCAGACGTCGCAATCGTCGGCGGCGGCCTGTCGGGATCGCTGGCGGCGGCCGTGCTTGCGCGGGCCGGATGTCGCATCGTCCTGATCGATCGACGTGCCGTCCATCCCCAGGAATTCCGCGTCGAGAAGATCGGCGGCCAGCAGCTCGACATTCTGCGCCGGCTGGGATTCGTGCGCGAGCTCGAGGCAGTCGCGTCTCCATATGACCATGTGACCAACATCAAGGCGGGCAAAATCGTCGACATCAGCGTCGGCCAGGCTTACGGCCTGCCCTATGCCGACCTCGTTGCGATGGCGCGCAGCCTGCTGCCCGACCCTTCCTGCTTCGTCGTCGATCGCGTCACCAGCGTGAGCAGCAGCGACGACCTGCAGCAGGTCGTTCTGGCATCCGGAAAGCGCATCACAACGCGTCTCGTCATTCTCGCCACAGGCATGGCCGGCGTTCTCGGCCACGATCTCGGAATCAAGCGGCGGGTTCTGGCCGAGCGTCACTCGGTCTCTTTCGGCTTCACGATCGCACGAGCCGACGATGCGCCGTTCGATTTCAATGCGCTGACCTGCTACGGCGACCCTGCTTCAGGCGTCGACTATCTCAGCCTGTTCCCGACGCCCGGCGGCATGCGCGCGAACCTCTTCATGTTCCGCGATCCAGCCGATCCGATCATGCGGGACTTGCGGCGGGAGACAAAGGCGACCTTGCTGCGCCTGATGCCAGGATTGGAGCGCCATCTCGGCGACTTCCACGTCGTCGATCAGGTGCAGAACTGGGTGATGGACCTCTCCGCCGTCGAAGGACATCTGCAACCGGGCGTCGTGCTCATCGGCGACGCGTTTCAAACCAACTGCCCCGCAGCCGGGACCGGCGTCAGCCGTCTGCTGGTGGACGTCGAGCGCCTCTGCACCGAATATGTGCCGCGCTGGCTGGAGACGGACGGCATGGGCAGCGAGAAAATCTCGCAGTTCTATGCCGACGGTGACAAGGTTGCGGCCGACCAGCGCTCGCTGCACATGGCCTATTTCCGCCAGGCCCTCACGTCGAACAAGGACATCAGGTGGAACGTGCAGCGCCGGCTGCACTTCTTCCGCCGTCGCCTGACGCATCGGGTCGACCGGATTAGCCCGGGCTGGGTCGCGCGCCTGCGCGGTGCGCTGCGCGGCTGATCGCTTCCGCAGCAGCCCTGGCGAGCCGTGCTCCAATCAGCTCGCGCCGGTCGGGCTGCGAACCTTCAACAGCTTGAATTCGGCGAGTCGCTTGGCGGCCGCCTTGATCCAGGGGGCCTGCTTCAGCGCGAGCAAGGCGATCGACCCGACCGGGCTGCCTGACCGCGTGACGCTCCACATCGGTGAGGGCTGCGCACCGAACAGACGCTTGTAGGGCTCGTCGCCGATGGTGAAGTCGAGGATCTGGTCTCCGCGCTCGATACAATCCTTGGCGACGCGCTCGAACATCAGTGCGCCGAGAGACTGGCTCTTGTATCCGGCAAGGTCGAACGCGCTCATGATGATGAGGAAGCTGCCCCGATGGCACAGCCCCAGCACGGTCGCGATGACGTCGCCATCCATCGTCATCGTGTAAAGCCGTACAAAGCTACCGATGCCGCGGATCGTCACGTCGGAATAGAAGTCGAAATATTCGGGACGTTGCAGCAGATCGCCGTCACCCTGGTCGTGGAACCGCGGGCCGCGAAACTTCTTCATCTGCTCCATCGCGGCGAGCACCGATGCGCCGTCGTCGCAGCAGGAAAAAACCACCTCGCCCTTCTTCTCGAGCTGACGCGACTTCTTGGCCAACTCCTTCTGATAGGAGCGGTTCAGCGCACTCGCGCGCCACTGGTCGAAGGAGGCGACAAGCACAGTCGAGTAGGCGTTGGTATCGATGGAGGTCCGCCGCGGCGCCGCGAGCAGCTGCTCGATCGGGAATTTCCCGTCCGGTAGCTTCGGTATACGCAGGAGGTCAAACGGCCGGACCAGACGTTGAATCTCCCGGCAGGCGGCCCCGTCCTGCAAGAGATCAGAGAACGTCTCGGCCGTACACACCGGCGCCAGATAGTCCGAGACGCGAAGGTCGGCGAATTCAACGGTCCGGATCGGGCCCCGGCGGACCCGCAACAAGGGCAACACCAGCGCCAGCGTCCCGTTCACCCGTTCACGAACGACAACGACGAGCGGCCTTGCCGCAGCAGAAGGCGCAAGTTTTCCGTAAAGCGAATTCAGCCAGAGCGGATTCTGAAATGCGGTCGCGGCCGATCGCTCGAACAGATCGACATACTCCTGCGACAAGAAGTCAAACGCGTCGATGCTGACATCGAAGGCGTCTTTGTTTCTGTTCATTTCTGAAACCAAGCAACCGGGAAATCTTCAAAAACCGGTCGAGCCGGAGCTGCGACATTATAGCAGGTACGGAACTCGCGAGACACCGCTGGAATGCGAATTGGATTAACGAACCCGTCTTTGTGAACAAGAGTCGCGCGTGCTCGGTTCGGTGCGCGGCGCGTCAGCATGACCTCGCTGGGCGCACGCAGCCCCGTTATCGTTAACGGATATTTACACTTTCCGCGCTAATCGCGATCCACAGCCGGTGCTAAAGGTACGACGCATGAGCGTCCGGATTTCGCAGCAGTATCAAGCGGTGCCGCTCGGCATTCCCGAGACCATGCCCGCACAACTGCCCGGGCCCTTGCGCGAACTCATCCCCACCATCTTCATCGCGATCGCATCGATCGGCTTTGCGACAGTCCTGCACACGGCAAGTCCGATCCTGGCCATCGCGGTCGAGACGCTGATCGGCGTCGCCATCATCCTCGCCGCTCCGACGCAGGCGCCGGCGGTCGCGATCTTCGTCCTGTTCTTCCAGAACCTGTTCGTCTCGATCCTGTCGCCGCTGATCGCGGCCCCGTCCGATCTCGACTTCATCAGGGGCTATAACTTCCTGGCTTGCTCGGTGATGTGGCTCGTGACGTTTGCGCTCTACGTGCTCGGCCAGAGGAACCGGTCGGCCGAAATCAACCAGATCATGCGCTGGGGCGTCATCACGCTGGCGGTCGTGGGATTGTACTTCGTCATCGGCTTCGTCCAGAACGGCCAGGCCGCGGCCGTCTACTTGCGCAACATCGTTCTGCCGCTGTTCCTGTTTCAGCTCTCGCTGCTGACGGCGGCGACTTTTGAAGTCCGCATCACGCCCTTCCTCGTGACGATCGCGGTCGTTCTCGTCATTTGCGGCTACGTCGAGTTTGCGTTCCGCGATTTCTGGCTCGCCATCACCAACGGCTATACGTTCTGGGGCTTTGACGAGCTCAAGGCCACGCATTCCGGGGTCTGGGAAGCCGAGATGCGCATGACCGGGAACGTGCCGGTCACGTTGAAGGACCGCTTCAAGTTCGACTTCCTGAACACGCCCCTGCTCGAGGGCTTCGGGCTCTCGCAGCTCCTGCGCATCAAGGGGCCGAACATGAGCGAGATCAGCTTCGGCTACGGGATCGCCTTCTTCGGGCTTTTCCTGTTCTCGGTCGGCCGTCCGATCCTGGCCCTCGCCGCGCTGCCGCTTCTCATCGTCTGCAGCGTGAAGGGCGCAATCATTATGCTGGTGTTCGTGATTGCGGCGTGGGTCGCGACACGCCTGCTCGGCGCCGTGACGACGCTCGTGCTCGGCCTATTGGGGCTCGTCGCATTCGCCGCCGTCGCGATCCGCCTCGGCCTGCAGATCGGCGACTACCACGTCATCGGCCTGATGGGCGGTTGGCACGGTTTCCTCGAAAAGCCGTGGGGCCGCGGCTTAGGCTCCGGCGGCAATCTCTCAGAGAGCTATTTCTCGATCGACTGGAGCGCCGCGCAAGCGGCCGGAACGATCGACGGCGCCGTCGAAAGCGCGGTCGGTGTTCTCCTCTACCAGATGGGCATCGCCGCCCTCGTCCCGCTCGGCTTCTATTTCCTGGTCGCCCTGAAAGCCTGGCGCCTGTTCGCCGCTTCCGGAAACCTGACGCAAGGCCTCGCCGGGTTTGGCGTGATGGTCGTGCTGATGACGGGCATGTTCCAGGAAGAAGCGCTGTTCGCCCCGCCTGCGCTGGGACTGCTGCTGTGCCTCACGGGACTGGTGATCGGGAGCAGGATCAGGATGGAGACCGACTTGCGAAACACCGCCGACAATTAGTCTCTTCGCCTCAAATCCGAGATCGTAGCCAGACGACTAGCCTCCAAGGCGATTGCGGGCACGTCGAACAAGCTCGTAATTCGGATCTGAAGGACCAATTTCGTCGTTAATTCAATGACGTGTAGCACGATGAGGTGCGTCCTCCGAACAGGGAAGCGCAGCTGAATAACAGTGATACGCAAACTTTCGAACAGGGATGACCGCTCCTCGTAACAGGGAGACGTGCCTCTGTTAACTGTGGAGCGCAACGCTCGCCCAATCCATCGTTGCTTTCGACGGTCGCCTCGCGGCCGCGGAACTTGCTTAGGAAAGAGTGCGGCGAGGCCCGTCAGTTCCGCTGCTGTGACCAACGAGACGTGCGGGCGCTGGAGCGATTTTGCAAATATCTCTGGGGATATCGAATCCGCGAGAGCGGGAACCAAGCCGGCTGGCTTCCCCTGCGACCAATGTCGGAGTGAAATCCGTGGATCGATACTCCGTCAGCTTCCGTCTCATGCGAAGTGGCAAGAGGCTAGCCATGCTTAGAACCAACCATTTCGACGGCATCGCCGTCGTCTACAATGAACCCGCACCGGCAAAAATTCTTCGAGAGCTGTTTGGGGAAAGCTATCCCCGCGTTTACGAGGAATATATCGATTGGGTTCTATACGATGTCGCAGTCTACCGTTTCACAGATACCCTGCCGGTTTGCTTACGTCGCGAGAAGACGGAGCTTGCTTCCCGCGATCTTAGACGACGAGAGTGCAAGCGGTTCTGTGCGCTCAGCGTAGACGTCCTCGTCCAGTATCACCGGGCAGATGCAAACATCTGGCGCGGTGACCGAGCTCTCCAGGCGCGTGTCGCAGTTCTGATCCACGAACTTGTCGTCAATCCTGATGATGACAAGCGAAGTTATCACAAGGCAGCTCGCTGGAAGGGCTTCGCCGAATACGTTGATGAGATTAGAGCCGGCAAATTCGATGCTCCCGTGCGACAGGCCTTGAGGGCGCGACTGGACCAGCTGGCAAAAGGCTTCCCTGGAGAATAGGACACCAAGCTCGTCATTCATTGCATCCAGATCACTGGATGAAGCCTGCAAAGTTGACGGTTCGCCTGTAATGGTGGGTTGCCAACGTCGGAAAGTGATTGAGCTGACAGAAGCAGCGCCCGCACTTGCCCTGTTTACATGCGTCGGTGTCGTGCGGAATGATGATCCTGTGGGTGCAGTGTGACGGGATTCGCGTTGATTGCAGCGAATCTCACCTAGGGCTTCGCTGGCCTCGTCGGCGGGTACGGCACCGCCGTCTTGGCATCGAGCAGTAAGGGGCCTTGATGATGTCATTGACCCGCCCAGCCGTGACGATGAAGCGGAGCGGACGACGGAGCGCATCGGCCAGCATGTGGATCTTGGTGGTCAGTCCGCCTCGGGAGCGCCTGAGCGCCTGATCTTTGACCCCTCTTTTCCGCTTGTCGCTTGCTGATGAGCACGAACGATAGTGCTGTCGATCATCAGATATCGCAGTACCGCGCCGGCAAATCACAGCAATGCGCGCCAGAGCGCAATATCCACGAGCAAACCACTACGAACGGCCTGTTGTTCGCGTGTGTATGGCTAAAGTCGACACTTGCCGGTTAGCAACGTCGCAATCTACGCCCATTCTCTCTCGCTCAACTCGTACTGCTTCGTTGGGAATACTGAAGGTCGGTGGCCCTAGTCGTCTCGTTCTCTTGGACGTCGGAACCATAAAGTTGCGGCCGACGGGTCAATTCGGCCTCTCGTCAAGTCTTATCCGCTGCGCCCCAGCTTCAAACTGAATGTTTTCCACTGAGGATAAGTCCACGGTCCCGCTCTTGAAGATCCTGACTTCGTGGGCAGCATTACCGGGTGCACGATCGCTCCACACTTTCCGGAGGACACAGTGATCGACGAAGCGAATTCACCCCACCTAAACGCGACCAATTTTTCGGTGATGGTCCTCAGCAGCTTGGTTCCCTCACCTGCGAATCCGCGCAAGCACCCACGTAAGCAGGTGAAGGCGATTGCGAAAAGCATTCAATCATTCGGATTCAATGCGCCGATCCTAATCGACCGAGACAACACCATCATTGCCGGGCACGGGCGCTATGAAGCGGCCAAGCTGCTCGAGCTTTCTCAGGTTCCAGTTGTCCAACTTGAACACCTGACGCCGGCGCAGGTGACTGCGTTCCGGATCGCAGACAACCGGCTTAACGAGCGATCCGACTGGGATGAGGTCGTCCTTGCCAAGCAACTCAAGGAGCTGTCGGAGCTCACGCTCGACTTCGAGATCACCACGACTGGCTTTGAAATCGCGGAGATCGACATCCGAATTCAGTCGCTGGACGAGCCCGACAAAACCGACCTTGCCGACGAGCGCTGGCCGGCAGCGGGACCTGCAGTCACAATCGTCGGTGATATCTGGTACCTAGGTGAGCACCGTCTGTATTGTGGCGATGCGCTCGATCCGAGCGTCGTCGACGCTCTGCTTGGTAACGAGCGCGCCGCAGCTATCTTCGCGGATCCTCCCTACAATCTCAAAATAGACGGGATGGTCTCCGGTAACGGGCAAGTCACGCACCGCGAATTTGAGATGGCCGCGGGCGAAATGACGCCTGCCGAATATGGCGCGTTTCTATCGAAGTCCTTGTCCGTCATGCAAGCACGCAGCATCGCGGGAGCCGTCATCTTCGTGTGCATGGATTGGCGTCACATCGAAGACCTCATTGCAGCCGGGCGTCTCAATCAGCTCCCGCTGATCAATCTCTGTGTCTGGGCTAAGACTAACGCCGGACTTGGCGCCTTCTATCGCTCACAGCACGAATTGATTGCCGTATTCAAGAATGGAGCCGCTCCTTACCAGAACAACGTCGAGCTCGGCCGCTTCGGGCGCAACAGAACGAACGTCTGGAACTACCCCGGAGCGAGTTCGTTTCCCCGCAAAAATGCAGAGGCGCTACTTCACCTTCATCCAACAGTAAAACCCGTCGGAATGGTCGCAGACGCGATCCTGGACTGTACGAAGCCAAATGACGTGGTGTTCGATCCGTTCGTCGGCTCCGGTACTACTATTCTGGCGGCAGAGCGTACGCGTCGAAGAGCCTTCGGGATTGAGCTAGACCCGCGTTACGTCGATGTCGCCATTCAACGGTGGCAATCGCTTACGGGACGGCATGCATCTCACGCCCAAGGCGGACTCTATGCGGATCTCGCAAAGCAGCGTAGCGCTGCTCCGTGATGTCCCGTCGCAGCGAAGATCGGGAGGATCCACCGGCCGGCCACCGTGAACCTGGTCGTTCCAGAAGCAGCCGATCTTCTTCCGCTCCGACTCGGCAAGTGGTCAATATCGCTGACTACATCTATGACCTTCTTGCAAAACGCATCTCGATCGAACTCGACGGTCAGAGGACGACGATGTCGACACTCGAGGTCATTTTGCTGAAGCTTTATCAGAAAGAGCTCGCCGGCGATCAGAAAGCTGTCGAGATTCGTCTCAGGTTCGAACGACTGGCACACAGATCGGCGAAGCCGAAGATTGAACTTGTCTTCGTCGAGCAGCCGCACGCGGCGCCATAGCAGGCGATTGAGGGAGCGATTTTGATCACAATGGATGATCACAAGGTAGGCAAAGGCAAGCCGCCCAAGCGCTTCCAGTTCAAGAAGGGCACCTCGGGAAATCCCAAAGGCCGCCCAAAGCGAGCGCCGTTCTCAGTGGCCCAGGCCATCATCAACGTCCTCGATGGTCCTGTTAAATTTCGCGAGGGTGGGACGCTTCGAACGGCAAACCGCAGGCAGTTGAGCGCGCTCAATCACGTTCGTTCGGCACTCGGCGGCGATGTCGGGAGCGCGGCGATATTGCTGAGATTATTGGCGCATGCCGAGAGGTTTGGCGACATGAGAGCTCGCAGGATCGTCGTTACCAACTGGCTGCCCGACTACCCGGGACAGACCGGCCCGCAGAAGACGCGAGAGTTTGCCGCGAGCAAGAGAGCCAAAACGCCTTTAGCGCAGACCGACGCCGATCGCTCCAGAGATGTCACCAAGCCGGCAAAGGAACCTTGATCCATGGGAAAGGTTGGTTCAGGCCACCTCGAAATAGCACTGCAGCCTCTTCACGACGGTCAAGTCGAGGCCTATTGGGCTCTTCACGGCAGCCGTTTCAAGGCCCTGAGGTGTGGTCGCCGCTTTGGGAAGACCGCCCTCGCCAAGACCTGGATCAGCCAAGCGCTGATTCAGGGGTGGGAATGCGCGTGGTTCGCCCCACAACACCGGACGTGGTCGGAAGTCTACAACGAATTATCGGACGAACTGCGCCCCATCGTTGAGACCGGCTCAAAGGGGACCGGGGTGATCCGGATGAAGACGGGCGGTCGCCTCGACTTCTGGACCCTGGAGAACGGCATCGCCGGCCGGGGGCGACGCTATCATCGCGTCGTGATCGACGAGGCGGCCTTCGCCAAGAACGGTGGCAATATGACGGCCGGATCCGCGATGGAGATCTGGGAGAAAGCGATAAAGCCAACCTTGTACGACTATCAGGGCGAGGCGCTCGTCTGCTCCAACTCGGCAGGCAAAGATCCAGAGAACTTCTTCTACAACATCTGTACCGACGCCAAATATGGGTTCGCTGAATTTCGCGCAACGACCATGGACAATCCGGTACTTCCGATGATTTTGCCGGGTGAAGGCATTGCCGCCTGGCAGACGCGTCGGCTCCAACTGATCGAGGACCTACGACGCGACAACGATCCGCTAGTCTATCAGCAAGAATACCTTGCCGAATTTGTCGATTGGTCAGGCGTCGCCTTCTTTTCTCGCGACCGGCTCCTCGACAATGGTCAGCCCGTTGAATTCCCGAAGCATTGCGACAGCGTGTTTGCCGTGATTGACACGGCTTCCAAGACGGGAACGGAACATGACGCTACGGCGGTAGCCTACTTCGCTCTCGACTCCATTTCGAACGTTCCGCTCCGGATTTTGGATTGGGACATTACGCAAATCGAGGGCGCTCTGTTGGAAAAGTGGCTCCCCGGTGTGTTCAGACGATTGGAGGATCTTGCAAGGCTCTGTGGCGCTCGATGCGGGGCCATTGGCGCTTGGATTGAGGACAAGAACTCCGGAACCGTCCTGCTGCAACAGGCGCGCGGACGGGGCTGGCCCGCCCACCCCATTGAAAGCAAGCTCACCGCCCTCGGCAAGGACGAACGCGCAATCTCCGTCTCTGGATATGTGTACCAAGGCAAAGTTAAATACACGACCACGGCCTTCGACAAGGTATCAACCTATAAGCAACGGTCGAGGAATCACCTGCTTGATCAGGTTGAGGGCTTTAGAATTGGAGCGGCCGACGACCGCGAAGATGATCTGCTCGACACATTTTGCTACGGGATAGCCATCGGGCTTGGAGACAGCGATGGCTTTTAGCCGGCATTGGCCGCAACCGAGCAAAGCGCTATTTCAACACAGCCCGAAACTCCGGTTCCTCCATTGAGCCCCGCTCCGTAACGCTCTGCTCAAAGTGATCAGCATCAGGCGGCCGGGGCTGGATGCCCACCTCAGTCCGTGAGCCCACGAATGTTCCGGATAGAATAATCGTGTCGCCTTTCTGCTTCGCTGCGAGTGTGTCCAGAAGGGGCTTTCGTGGAGGCGCCACCAAATGGATTGTGACGATATCAGAGCAGAGAGGCCGAACCGAGAAGAACACTTGCTTATCGTTGGGCGCTTGAACCTCCAGAAGCGTGACCTTCCATTGATCGAACGAGAAGCCGCTCGCACTAAAAAGCTTCAGAGCGTCAGCGTTGCGGGCACGAGCTAAGGCGGTCATGGCCTCCTGCACTCTCTTTTCCACGATGCCGTTCTTTTCGTCCCGTGCTTTCCGTGCATCCTTCGCAAGGCCGAAATATTTGACCGACGCCGCCGTGGTGATATCGCAGAACTTTTGCTGCTGATCCGGCAATGAGGGACCGTTGTCAGCGCGCGCCGCTCGCGGCTCCCAATTGGCTCCGCCGGTGTCGGGCAACAAAGCTACGAAAAGGCCGCCTGCCACCAGGAGCAAGCTGGGGGAAAGAACGAAACCAATTGCTGCGAGCGTGATTCCCATTATCGAGGCGCAGGCGCCCGCTACACTGCGATATGCCAGACCGCGCACCAGGCCGAGCAAGGCAAACAGCCCCGATAACGGCACGAACAGCAGGCCGAACGTGAAGATTCCCAAAATGCCGAGACAGCAGGCAAGAACGCCCAGTATCACGCCCTGATTTCGACTCCTGCGAGACGAGCCATGAGGGCCAATTCGGCGGTCAGGAGTGGCGATTAAGGCTCCAAGGGGATTCGCTTCCGCTGGCCGGTGAACTCCACAATTGGGACAATAAGAGGAACCTCGAGCAACGTCAGCGTCACAACTGCGACAAGCATACCTAGCCAACCCAGCCTCCGTGCCTCTGCCAAGAGTCCTTCAGTCTGATAGCTCAGGCGTATTCAAATATCCACTTTTGGGATGATCCTTTTTCGGGATCAGATTGCTCGCCGCCCAATCTCATCCCGGCGGTCATGGAAAAATCCCTCGGTTCGGACGAATACGCCCGTCTCGTTGCCCTTCTTGTTGCGGTGCGACAAAAGGCAGGCGTCCGTCAGCAGATGCTCGCCAAAAAATTGGGGAGGCCGCAGTCCTTCGTCGCAAAATACGAAGGCGGCGAGCGGCGGCTGGATTTGGTCGAGTTCGTCACAATTGCAGAGGCATTAGAAGCTGACCCGGTGAAGCTTCTGAAGACGTTCCTGCGAAGTAGGGCCGTCAAACCCTGATGGAGGACGAATGCCGCAGATCTCCCTCCTGCACAGCAAACGTGGGACATCGAACGCCATTGCGCGCGAAAATCGGCTAGTACTGTCGTCGTCCCACGAGGAAGGTTGCTGAGCACGCTGCTATAAGCATCAGCCATTCGGATGCACAGCTCGATCGGCGTGGCATCTACCACAAGTTAGGTGCTTAGCATCATAGACCTTGAGTTCTGTCGAGCACCTAATCAGACTGCCGAAACTAATCTCCGGACATCGACCTCTATTACACGCGACAACAAGATTGTAAGAGACCTATGTATACTCGCATCGCCGTGGGATTTGTCGTTCTGTGTGCGGGGATTGTGTCAGCACAAGCTCAGAGCTGCAGCTACATTGCCCAGCAAAAGTCCATCAAGGAAGCTGCCGACAAGCAATTCGCTGCGTTCGAGCAATCCAAGGATTGCTCGCTGATACCCGGGCTCATCGCGGTCGTGAGAAAGCACAACGATCTCAGCGACACGATCCGACAGAATTGCCCGGGTGCGACGGTCTCACGGGGCTCGGTCAATACACAAACCTTGGAAGCGGAGCTCCGCAAGGCCTGCACGGGCGGTCCAACCGAAGCCAAAGCGCCGGCCAACCCGGGGTCCCAAAAGTCCTGCGGGGCAGGCACCGATGCTCGCTTGTGCGTTGCCATTGAGCAACGCGGCAAAAGTGGTCGTTTTCACAACTACCGCCTGGTCAATTCTTGCGATCGATCTTTCAATGTCAGAGTGTTCTCGTGCGACCCCGACTGGGCTGGCGGATGCACCGTCAAGCAAACAAGGGTCGGCGTCTGCGAAACCACCGGCTCCGCTTCTGAGGGCAAGCAATCCTGGGATCGCGACGCAGAGCTGCGCTGATGGCTTGTGAGCTACCGAACGCGCTCCTCGTCGCGTGCACGCCGATGCCCGCGCTGGGCATCGAGCGTCTTACCGTCCGACAGCAACCTGCGACGCGGTGAAGCGCAGCTTCACCATCGCGCGCGTCTTTGAAGCCAGTAAATCAAAGTCGGCGCGGACCTTTTGTCCGCTATCCAAAATGGTGAACTTCAGATTGGAGAAATTTTCCTCCTGAACGATCTCGTGCTTGACCTTCGTAATGCGACAGCCCGCCTTGGCATCGATAAAGAAGACATTCTTTTTCAGTAAAGGGCTTGAGTGGCTAGGCTCAAGCTCGTTGACCTCTCCCGAAAGGTCTGAACAGACCGTTTGCGAGCTGGGGGCCGGCGAGCTCTTCATGACTTCCTTGGGCGGACTGCTGGGAAGCCCCGACGGCAACGTGTTGGTCGACGTGGCTGGCGTCGGTGCAGGCGTAGCGGGCGCGACAGCTGGTGGCGACGGAACAACCGCGGGCACTGGTGGCTGCAG
>JAEWBW010000007.1 GCA_023390955.1 Pseudomonadota bacterium | reverse complement strand
CCGTTTCGACCCCGAGGCGACCTCCGACGGCATCATCGCCGCCGCGAAAGAGGCCGGCGTGCACGAGATGATCATCAAGATGCGCGAGGGCTACAACACCCAGGTCGGCGAGCAGGGCACGGCGCTGTCCGCGGGCCAAGCGCAGCGCGTGGCGCTGGCGCGTGCGCTCTACGGCAACCCGTTCCTGGTCGTGCTCGACGAACCCAATTCCAATCTCGACACCGAGGGTGACGAGGCGCTGACCCGCGCCATCCGCTCCGCGCGCGAGCGCGGCGCCATCATCGTCGTGGTGGCACACCGGCCGATCGGTGTCGAGGCGGTCGACCAGATCCTGGTGCTGCGTGACGGCCGCATGCAGGCCTTCGGTCCGAAGGAGCAGGTGCTGTCCCAGGTGCTGCAGCCGCGGGTCGCGCCGGCGGCGCCGATCAAGATCGTCAGCGAGGGCGGAGTGGCCAAACCATGAGCACGATGACGATCGCCGGCCCCAAGCAGCCGGCCAGGAAGACCGCGCGGCAATCGATCAAGTTCCACCTGACGGTCGGGCTTGCGGTCGTCATGGTGCTGGTGTTTGGCCTCGGCGGCTGGGCCTCGACCGTGCTGATCTCCGGCGCGCTGATCGCGCCGGGCCAGATCGTCGTCGAGTCCAACGTGAAAAAGGTGCAGCATCCGACCGGCGGCGTGGTCGGCGAAGTCCGCGCCCGCGACGGCGACGTGGTCAAGGGCGGCGACATCGTGGTGCGCCTCGACGACACCGTGACCAAGGCGAACCTCGCCATCGTCAGCAAGAATCTCGACGCAGCACAGGCGCGTGCCGCCCGCCTCCAGGCCGAGCAGCGCGGCGTCGATCAGCTCACCTTCCCGCAACCGCTGCGCGACCGCGCCAACGACCCCGACGTCGCCGCGCTGCTGGCCGCCGAAGGCAAATTGTTCGAGGTTCGTGTCAACGGTCGCGCAGGCCAGAAGGCCCAGCTCCGCGAGCGCATCATGCAGCTCAACGAGGAAATCTCCGGCATGAGCGCGCTGGAGACGGCCAAGGACAAGGAAATCGTGCTGGTGCAGCAGGAGCTCACCGGCGTGCGCGAGCTCTATGACAAGCGCCTGGTGCAGCTCTCGCGGCTGACCACGCTGGAGCGCGACAGCGCGCGCCTGAACGGCGAGCGTGCGCAGTACATCGCCTCGCGCGCCCAGGCCAAGGGCAAGATCACCGAGACCGAGCTCCAGATCATCCAGGTCGACAAGGACATGGTGAGCGAGGTCTCCAAGGATCTGCGCGAGACCAATGACAAGATCGGCGAATTGATCGAGCGCAAGGTCGCGGCCGAAGACCAGCTCCGACGCGTCGACATCCGCGCGCCGCAGGACGGCATGGTGCTGCAGTCGACCGTGCACACGGTCGGCGGCGTCGTCACCGCCGGCGATACGCTGATGCTGATCGTGCCGCAGGCCGACGACCTCCAGGTCGAGGCGAAGGTCAATCCGGTCGACATCGACAAGCTGCAGATCGGCCAGAAGACGTTGCTGCGGCTCTCCGCCTTCAACCAGCGCACCACGCCGGAGCTCAACGGCACCGTGAGCCGCGTCTCGCCGGACGTGACCACCGACCAGCGCACCGGGCAGAGCTACTACACCATCCGCGTCTCGATGCCGGTGGAGGAGGTCGCCCGCCTCGGCGACGTCAAGATGATCCCCGGCATGCCGGTGGAAGCCTTCGTGCAGACCGGCGACCGCACCATGCTGTCGTACCTGATGAAGCCGCTGCACGACCAGCTGATGCGCTCCTTCCGAGAGAAGTGACGCGCGCAAGCGCGTCATCCCGGAGCGCGTTTAGCGCGCATCCGGGATCTCGAGCCGCACATTCGCTGTCATCGCCCGATTTAATCGGGCGATCCAGTATTCCAGAGACAGTCGTGACTGAGCCTAGGAGCCGCGGCGTACTGGATGCCCCGGTCAAGCCGGGGCATGACAGCTGTGGGTGTGGTGCGCGGCCCCGTCACTGACGAACCGCAATCGTCTTGCTATACTCCGACGCCAAACGATCCCTCAGAGAATTTGGCATCATGCAATCCATCCAGTCCCCGCCGCCCATCGCCACCGAAGCCTTTACCGACGCGCGCCTTGCGGTGACCCGGCTCGAGGAGATCTACGAGCGCAATACAAAATTCCTGCGCGATCATTTCGAGGCCTATGTCAACGGCGCCTCGCCGTCGTCGCGGGTGCGGGCGTTCTACCCGTTCGTACGGATTACCACCGCGACCCATGCGCGGCTGGATTCGCGGCTGTCCTACGGTTTTGTCGCCGGGCCCGGCGTGCACGAGACCAGCGTGACGCGGCCGGACCTGTTTCGGGCCTATCTCACCGAGCAGATTGGCTTGCTCGTCGGCAATCACGGCGTTCCCGTCGAGATCGGCGAATCTTCCGAGCCGATCCCGGTCCACTTCGCCTACCGGCGCGACATCAACATCGAGGCGGCGATCACCACCGGCGACACGCAGGGCACGAGGCTGATGCGCGACGTGTTCGACACGCCGAACCTTGCCGCCATGGACGATGCGATTGCCGACGGCACCATCGCGCTGCCGCCGGGCGCGCCGGAGCCGCTCGCCTTGTTTCGCGCCGCGCGCGTCGATTATTCGCTGCGACGGCTCTATCACTACACCGGCACCGATCCCGAGCACTTCCAGAACTTTGTCATCTTCACCAACTACCAATTCTACGTCGATGCCTTCGTGCAGCTGTGTCAGCGGCGGATTGCGGCGGGCGAGGCCGGCCTCGACGCCTTCGTCGCGCCCGGCAACGTGGTGATGAACGGCGCGCATCTTGGCGGGGCAACCAGCGGCGTAGCGCCCGAGCGCATGCCGCAGATGCCGGCCTATCATCTCGTCACGCCGAACTATCGCGGCATCACCCTGATCAACATCGGCACCGGGCCGTCGAACGCGCGCAACGTCACCGATCATGTCGCGGTGCTGCGGCCACATGCCTGGCTGATGGTCGGCCATTGCGCCGGACTTCGGAACACACAACGGCTCGGCGATTATGTGCTGGCGCACGGCTATGTCCGGGAAGACCATGTGCTGGACCAGGAGCTGCCGCCCTGGGTGCCGATCCCCGCGCTCGCCGAGGTGCAGGTGGCGCTGGAGGAGGCGGTCGAGGAGGTCACGGGACTCTCCGGCTTCGAGCTCAAGCGCCTGATGCGCACCGGCACCGTCGCGAGCGTCGATAACCGCAATTGGGAGATCAGCGGGCCTGCCGTGATCCGCCGCCTCTCGCAGTCGCGTGCGGTCGCGCTCGATATGGAATCGGCGGCGATCGCTGCCAATGGCTATCGCTTCCGCGTGCCCTACGGCACGCTGCTGTGCGTGTCCGACAAGCCGCTGCATGGCGAGATCAAGCTCGCCGGCATGGCCAGCGCCTTCTACCGCCAGCGCGTCAGCCAACATCTCGATATCGGCTTGAAGGCGCTGGAGCGGCTCGAGCACCAGGAATCCGAGCGCCTGCATTCGCGCAAGCTCAGGAGCTTCGCGGAAGTCGCGTTCCAGTAACGCGGATCTTTATCAGCCGGAACGACAGCAGAACTGTCGTACGAGCGTTGACATCGCCGCGTGGTCCATCTCCTGGAATATCGCGGCGTGGACCGGGTTATCACTTTTGTCTGGGGGCGGTGGGACAGAGACAGGAGACCAAAATGATCGCAACGATGATCAGGTCCGTCGCTCTGGGAATGCTCGCGGCGCTGCTGACGTCCTCTGCGTATGCTGCGGGTGGAGGCGGTGGTGGTGGAGGCGGCGGCGGGAGCAACGATCCCTATGGCAGTGCCTATTCAACTCCGAGCACGGCTCAACCGACCTATCCGAAACGCTCGGGCACGAAGTCCGGCCAAAAGGCCAAGAAGCCTCAAGATCACTCCAGTATCGGTGATCCGGCGTTCGCGGCGGGCTATCGCGTCGCCTATGACACGATCTACGAGCGTAATGACTATGCTGCGGCGATCGAGCAGTTGAAGGCGCTCGGCCATGACGAGCATCCGAACGTCGCCAACCTCATCGGCTATTCCTACCGCAAGCTCGGCGACTACGAGCAGTCGCAGGTTTGGTACGAACGCGCGCTGAAGGCGGATCCGAACCACGTGCTGACCTGGCAGTATTACGGACTTTGGCAGCTCGAGCGGGGTAATCGCGAGCAGGCGCTCTATCATCTGAACCGGATTGCGGCCATCTGCGGCACCGGTTGCGAGGAGTACAGGTCACTCGCCGCTGCACTGGAGAAGCCGACCGGCACGGCACTCGTCTACTAGGGTGCTAACCTAGGGATGAGTCGGCTCGCGGGGCTACTCGACGGGCAAGGTGACAAACTCGCAAAATTTCAGCATTGTCCTGTTCGGGGGCGCGAACGGGACATTTGAATGCCGTTGATGCGCGACAAGATCATCGGACACGATCTGGAACGGCTGGCCTTCCGCTTCACCATGCTGGGCGACGGCGAGGTGGTGTCATGCCAGATCAGCGATGCCGCCATGGACGAGCTCGCCGGCATGCTGGGCACCGAGAGCAGTGCGCGCCAGGCGCAGTTTGTCTCGTTGCGCGAGACGGTCGAGCGGATTGCCTCCGATCTCTACGACGAGGCGCCCCGGTTCAGGGGCTATGTGGTGCGGATTTTTACCAAGCATTTGGCGAGGTGATGGGTGTCGCGTTTTGCGGTGCTCGTTCCGCCCTCAGCTGTCATCGCCCGGCTTGACCGGGCGATCCAGTATTCCAGAGACGGTTGTGAGGGAATCGATGGGCTGCGGCGTACTGTCAATCCCCCCCCGCGCGGGGGCAGACCAC
>JAEWBW010000677.1 GCA_023390955.1 Pseudomonadota bacterium | reverse complement strand
CCCACACGCGTTCGCATAGAACTTGCCACCGCATTGGCGCTTGATGGCGGCGCAGCGGGCGGCGGGGGTGGCGTTCTGGGGAACCGAGACGGCGCAGCTCAGGCCGTCGGCGCTGCGGCCCATCTTGCCGGCGGCGAATGCTGCGCTGGACACGCTGATGCAGACGACGAGCAGAGCGGCGGCGAAGATCTCGATCAGCAGTCTCATGGACGTCTCCTCTTCACGCTGTGGGCCGAATTTGCGTCCATCCTAGCAGGAAAATCGCGGTTCCTCCGTGCCCTTCCGGGTTCCTAATGGGCCCGTTCCTTGCATAAAATCACGACAGCCCAGTGGATGGGCCGGCCCGCGAGGTTTTGATCCAGGACCAAGGCGCGTAAGCTTCGTTCAAGCGAACACCGACCAGGAAGTGACTGTTTTGCAAGAGCAAACGTTCCAGCCGAATTATCCCGCACCCGGCCAGCCCATCGACGAACTGGCGCTGTCGGAGATCAAGGGCGCGATCCTGGCGAAGCTGCGCCTTGCGATCGGCAAGGACGCGGGCATGGCAACCAGGCACGACTGGTACCAGGCGGCGGCGCTCGCATTGCGCGACCGCATCGTGCACCGCTGGCTCTCGGCGGAAAAGCGCAGCTACGATGCGGGGCGCAAGCGCGTCTACTATCTCTCGCTGGAATTTCTGATCGGTCGCCTCTTCACCGACGCGCTGAACAACATGGGGCTGCTCAAGATCTTCGAGGTCGCGCTCGGCGATCTCGGCGTCTCGCTGCCTGAGTTGCGCAAATGCGAGCCCGATGCAGCGCTCGGCAATGGCGGCCTCGGCCGGCTCGCCGCCTGTTTCATGGAAAGTATGGCGACGCTGTCGATCCCCGCGATCGGCTATGGCATCCGCTACGATTACGGCCTGTTCCGCCAGATCATCAATCAGGGCTGGCAGCAGGAATATCCGGACGAGTGGCTGGGCTTCGGCAACCCCTGGGAATTGCAGCGGCCGGAGGTGATCTACGACATCCGCTTCGGCGGCACCGTCGAGCATGTCGACGACAAGGGCCGTGACCGCGCGATCTGGCATCCGTCCGAGACGGTGCAGGCGATCGCCTATGACACGCCGATCGTCGGCTGGCGCGGCCAGCACGTCAACGCGCTGCGGCTGTGGTCGGCGCGCTCGCCCGATCCGCTCAAGCTCGACGCCTTCAACACCGGCGACTATGTCAGCGCCAGCGCCGAGCAGGCGCGCGCCGAGGCGATCTGCAAATTCCTCTACCCGAACGACGAGAGCCCGGCCGGCCGCGAATTGCGGCTGCGCCAGGAATATTTCTTCGTCTCGGCCTCGCTGCAGGATCTGATCAAGCGGCACCTTGGGTCCGACGGCCAGCTGCGCAGCCTGTCCTCGAAGGTCGCGGTGCAGCTCAACGACACCCATCCCTCGCTCGCCGTCACCGAGCTGATGCGCATCCTCGTCGACCTGCATAATTTCCGCTGGGACGAGGCCTGGAAAATCACCGTCGCCACCCTCTCTTACACCAACCACACGCTGCTGCCCGAGGCGCTGGAGACCTGGCCGGTCGAGCTGTTCGAGCGCCTCTTGCCGCGGCATCTCGAGATCATCTACCGCATCAACGTGCAGCACCTCGCACTCGCCGAGGCGCGTGCGCCCGGCGACATCGACTTCCGCGCCTCGGTCTCTCTGATCGACGAGAAGAGCGGCCGCCGCGTCCGCATGGGCCAGCTCGCCTTCGTGGGCTCGCACCGCATCAACGGCGTCTCGGCGATGCATTCGGACCTGATGCGCGAGACCGTGTTCCACGATCTCAACCATCTCTATCCCGGCCGCATCACCAACAAGACCAACGGCATCACCTTCCGCCGCTGGCTGATGCTGGCGAACCCGAAGCTGACCGACCTGTTGCGCGAGACCTGCGGCGAGGCCGTGCTCGACGATCCGACCCAGCTCTCGCTGATCGAGGCGCGCGCCAGCGACGTCGCGTTCCAGAAGAAATTCCGCACCGTCAAGCTCCACAACAAGACCGCGCTGGCGCGCTTGATCGGTGAGCGACTCGGCATCAAGGTCGACCCAAGCGCGCTGTTCGACGTGCAGATCAAGCGCATCCACGAATACAAGCGCCAGCTGCTCAACATCCTCGAGACTGTGGCGCTCTACCAGGCGATCAAGGACGATCCGAACGGCAACTGGGTGCCGCGGGTGAAAATCTTCGCCGGCAAGGCTGCGGCGAGCTATCGCTATGCTAAGCTGATCATCAAGCTGATCAACGACGTCGCCGAGGTCGTCAATAACGATGCCTCGATCGACGGCAAGCTCAAGGTCGTGTTCCTGCCCGACTACAATGTCAGCCTCGCGGAGGTGATCATCCCCGCGGCCGATCTCTCCGAGCAGATCTCGACCGCGGGCATGGAGGCCTCCGGCACCGGCAACATGAAGCTGGCGCTGAACGGCGCCATCACCATCGGCACGCTGGACGGCGCCAATATCGAGATCCGCGACCATGTCGGCGCCGACAACATCGCGATCTTCGGCATGGAGGCCGGCGACGTGATGATCCGCCGCAAGCAGGGGCTGGATGCCTCGGACGTGATCCGCAGATCGCCGAAGCTCGCACGCGCCATCGACGCGATCGGCTCCGGCGCGTTCTCGCCCGACGACCCCGGCCGGTTCGAATCGATCGCGCATGCGCTGCGCTATCTCGACCATTACATGGTCAGCGCCGATTTCGATTCCTATTACGAGGCGCAGCGCGGCGTCGACGCGCGATGGCAGGTGGCGCCGGCCTGGACGCGCGCCTCCATCCTCAACGTCGCGCGCATGGCGTGGTTCTCCTCCGACCGCACCATCCGCGAATATGCCGAGGAGATCTGGAACGTTCCGGTGAATCCGATCACGCCGCCCTTTCAAGAGACGGAAGATAAACGCGGCGCGACCGGCTGAGTTTTCCGCTCGACGGAACACCTACCTCAGGGGTTATTGCATCGCGACCCGGAGATGATGATATGACTATCATCATCTCCGAAGCGGTGGCGCGCTAGGTAGCCACCACTGCCTCAGCGCCGTCATTGCGAGCGCAGCGAAGCAATCCAGAATCTCTCCGCAGTCACAGACTGGATTGCTTCGTCGCTTCGCTCCTCGCAATGACGACTGGGCCGACACTGAGGACTAGTCCATGCACGCAAAACTCCCCCATCCCTTCGACGACGCCACGCGCATCACCGCCGGTGACAGCAGCTGGCAGGGGCACACCAGCGACGATTACTGGGCCTTTGTCGGCCCGTTCGGCGGGGTCACCGCGGCGACCATCTTGCGCGCGCTGATCGAGCATCCGCAGCGCGCCGGTGATCCGCTGGCGCTCACGGTGAATTACTGCGCGCCGATCGCGAAGGGCGAATTCGATCTCGACGTCCGCCTGGTGAAGGCGAACCGCTCGAGCCAGCACTGGTGCGTCGAACTGTCCCAAGGCGGCGGCGAGGTCGCGACGCTGGCGACCGCCGTGTTCGCAGAGCGCCGGCCGTCATGGGAGCACAGGGTCGCGGCATTCCCGGACGCAAAGCCGTTCGAGCAGACGCTGCCGTTCCCGAAGATCCAGGCATCCTGGGCCAACCAGTATGAATTTCGTTTCGTCGAGGGCGAGATGCGGCTTGGCCCGCCACAGGCTGAGCTCGCCGGTACGTACTCAAAACTCTGGATCAGCGACCGCTCGCCGCGCAAAATCGACATGCCGTCGCTGACCTCGATGTCGGACGCGTTCTTCGGCCGCATCTTCCACGCCCGCCGCGAGCTGGTGCCGTTCGGCACGGTGTCGCTGACGACCTATTTCCACACTGCGGTGGATGATCTCGCGGCGGAGGATATCACGCGTGTGCTTGCGACCGCGGATTCGAAGGTCATGCACAAGAGCTACGCCGACCAGAACGCCGAGCTGTGGTCCCCGGGCGGCCGCCTGCTCGCGACCACGACGCAGATCGCGTATTTCAAGGCTTAGCTGCTTCCGCGTCATTGCGAGGAGCGGAGCGACGAAGCAATCCAGACTATCTCGGCGGAGGGATTCTGGATTGCTTCGCTGCGCTCGCAATGACGGTGGAGAGATAGTGGCACAAACAAAAAGGGCGGCCTCTCGGCCGCCCTTTTGTATTTCAACGAGACGAAGACTTACTCCGCCGCGAGCTTCACGTCCGGAGCGGCCGCACGCACTTCGGCGTCGACCTGGGCTTCGAACTTGGCAAAGTTCTTCTGGAACATGCCGACCAGCGCGCGCGCGGTCTTGTCGAACTCGTCCTTGTCCTTCCAGGTGTCGACCGGATTGAGGATCTCCTTCGGCACGCCGGGCAGCGCGGTCGGGACCGCGAAGCCAAAATACTTGTCGGTGCGGAATTCGACGTTGCGAAGCGAGCCATCGAGGGCCGCGGTCAGCAGCGCGCGCGTCACCTTGATCGGCATGCGCGAGCCGGTGCCGTACTTGCCGCCGGTCCAGCCGGTGTTGACCAGCCAGCAGTCGACATTGTGCTGGGCGATCAGGTCGCGCAGCATGTTGCCGTAGACGGAGGGGTCGAGCGGCAGGAAGGGCGAACCGAAGCAGGTCGAGAATTCCGGCTGCGGCTCGTTGCCGAGACCGCGCTCGGTGCCGGCGACCTTCGCGGTGTAGCCGGAGAGGAAGTGATACATCGCCTGCGCCGGCGACAGCTTTGCGATCGGCGGCAGCACGCCGAACGCGTCAGCGGCGAGCATCACCACGTTCTTCGGCTGCGGCGCGCGGCCGGTGCGCGAAGCGTTCGGGATGAAGTCGAGCGGATAGGCCGAACGGGTG
>JAEWBW010000662.1 GCA_023390955.1 Pseudomonadota bacterium | reverse complement strand
GCCCGGTTGTCCCCCCGGGCGGGTCACCTGTTTTGGGCCCGGGAATTTGTTGCAGTCCCGTCACAGAAGGGTGCGAACCATCACCTGCGGCAATCCGTGCCAGTTGCTATTGCGAATTAATCGCAATAAGGTTCGCAACAAGCTCAGGGGCTTGGGACAAAACGCGTCGAATCGAGATCGATCTCGACCGATGCCGTGGACTTCTGGACCCTGATGACAGGGCCGCCGCGAATCGGCAGGGATATCGCGGCGAATGGGACACATTCGTTTGGGGGCGTGCGTTTTGACGTTGAGAGGTCATCGACACCGGTATTTGCGGACGGCCGCGGCGATCGCCTCGGGCGTACTGACTTTTCCAGCAGTCGGCCGCGCGGCCGATCTGCCGCTCAAGGCGCCGGCGCTGAAAGCGGTCTACGACTGGACCGGTCTCTATATCGGCGCACATACCGGCATCACGCGCGGCACCTCCTCGGCGACACTGACCGATCCCAGCATCGCAAGCGACAATCACGTCTTCACCGGCGCCACCGGCGGCGTCCAGGCCGGCTACAATTGGCGTCTCAATTCGGGGCTGCTGCTCGGCGTCGAAGGCGATATCTCCTTCCCGAATTATCTGCCCTCCAACAACGTCGTGTCGTCGACGGCGACCGCGCTGTCGGGTGTCGAAGAGCGCTGGGACTATGTCGCCAGCCTGCGCGCACGGCTCGGCTACGCCACCGGCAACTGGCTGTTTTACGCGACCGGCGGCGCGGCCTTTACCGGCGAGCGCTTCCTCTCGACGCCAACCGGCGGCGACGAAGAGAAGGTGTTGCACACGCGGTTCGGCTGGACCGCCGGCGGCGGCGTCGAATACGCCTTCGCGCCGCATTGGAGCGCACGGCTCGAATATCTCTACAGCAAGTTCGAGAACACCAACGTCACCTTCCCCTCCGGCTCGCAATATTCGTCGTCGATGGATTTCCAGAGCCTGCGGATCGGCCTCAATCGCAAGATCGACTGGCCGGGCGTGCCGACCTACAATCCGAAATCGGATATCACCGACACCGAGTCGAGCCGCTGGGAGATCCACGGCCAGTCGACCGTGCTGGGACAGGGCTACCCCGCGTTCCGTGCGCCCTATACCGGACAGAACAGCCTGATCCCGTCGCCGGATTTCCAGCAGACCTGGAGCAACTCGCTCTATCTCAATGCGCGGCTGTGGGACGGCGGCGAGATCTATTTCAATCCCGATTTGTTGCAGGGCTTCGGCTTCAACAACACGACGGGCGCGGCGGGCTTTCCCAACGGCGAAGCGCAAAAATCCGGCTTCCCCTATCCGCATTTCAACGCTTCGCGGCTGTTCGTGCGCCAGACTTTCGGCTTCGGCGGCGAGCAGGAGGAGCTGGCCAGCGGTCAGCTTCAGCTTGCGAGCAAGGTTGACGTTTCGCGCCTGACCCTGCAGGTCGGCAAGTTCTCCGTGGTGGACGTCTTCGACGGCAATTCCTACGCGCACGATCCGCGCAAGGATTTCATGAACTGGTCGATCTGGGCGTCCGGCGCCTTCGACTATGCCGCCGATAAGCTCGGCCTCGGCTATGGCGCCACCGCCGAGCTGAACCAGAAGCAATGGGCATTGCGCGCCGGCTACTTCCTGATGGATGCCGAATCCAACTCGAACAATTTCGACATGAATATCGGCCGCCGCGGCGAATATGTCGCCGAGCTCGAGATGCGCTATTCGCTGTTCGGCATGCCCGGCAAGCTGCGCGCGCTCGGCTTCGTCAACAGCGCCTTCTCCGGCAGCTATCGCGAGACGCTGGACAATCCCGCGTTCGGCGTGGACATCAGCCAGACCCGCCGCGGCCGCCTGAAATACGGCTATGCGTTCAACCTCGAGCAAGCCATCACCGACGATGTCGGCGTGTTCGGCCGCTGGAGCTGGAACGACGGCCGCAACGAGATCATGGCCTTCACCGACATCGACCGCAGCCTGTCCGGCGGCGTCTCGGTCAAGGGCGCCAAATGGGGCCGGCCCGACGACGTCGTCGCCATCGCCGGCGCCATCAACGGCCTGTCGCAGGATCATCGCGACTTCATCGCCGCCGGCGGTCTCGGCCCGCTGATCGGCGACGGCCAGCTCAACTACCGTCACGAACGCGTGCTGGAGACCTACTACGCCTACGCGCTGAACAAGGCGTTGACCTTCACCGCCGACTACCAGCTCATCGTCAATCCCGCCTACAACGCGGATCGTGGTCCGGTGTCGGTGTTCTCAGGACGCCTGCACGGCGAATTCTGATCGCCGGCTCAGAACAGCAGCGCGACGCCGGAGACGAACAACAGCGCGAGCACGATCCTGCGGAACGTGGTCTCGTCGATGCGGCCGAACAGTTTCAGCCCCAGCCACGTGCCCGCGAACAGGAACGGCAGGCCGAGCACGAACAGCTTGGCCGTCTCGAACGTCAGCTCTCCCTTGGCGCCCAGGAGAAGCGCCGTGATGGCGAACACCACGACGGCAACCGGCTGGAACGTAGCGCGCTGAACGTCCTTGGGCAGGCCGCGCAGATTGCACCAGATGGTGATGACGAAGCCGGCAAGGCCCGTCAGCCCGCCGACCAGCCCGTTGACGAAGCCGACCGTGATGTCGGCGGCAGGCGGCACGACGGTCGCGACCATGAGCTTCGGCCTGAGCAAAGCATAAAGGCTGTAGGCGATCAGGATCATTCCGACGGCGATGCGGACGCTTTTAGGATCGGCCCAGGCGAGGAGTGACACGCCGACCGGCACGCCAAAGATGGCGCCGACCATGAAAGGCCAGAGCCGGCGCCAGTCGAGCGCGGCGCGCAGCTTCCAGACCGAATAGCCCTGCACCAGCAGGCCGAAGCCGACGATCAGGCTGGCGCTCTGAAGCGGCGTCAGCACATAGAGCCACAGCGACGCCGCGACGAGGCCGAAGGCAAAGCCGGACAGGCCGGCGACGACCGCGCCGGCGAAGGTGGCCAACAGGAAAAGCGGAAGCTCGATTGCGATCCCGTCCATTGCTCGCTCCATACAACAGCGAGCAGCGCTTGCGTGGGATCACCACTTCACGGGGAGGCTGCGACATCCCCGTGGCTGCGAGGTTAGGCGAAGCCGGTTCCCTCCTCAATGGCTCTCCGCCCGAAGGTGCGACAATTTGGGGCGGAACCGGGCAAATCGCATAGGGAATTCATATATAAGGGACTTGGCCCGGCGTCCGCCGGGCCGATCTCCCTCCCCTAGAGCGCAATGTTATCCGTCGAACTCGTCATCGTCGTCGTCCTGATCGTCATTAACGGCCTGCTGTCCATGTCGGAACTCGCCGTGGTCTCGTCCCGCCCGGCCCGGCTGTCGCTGCTCGCCGCCAAGGGCGTCCGAGGCGCCGAGCGGGCGATGACGCTGGCCGCGGACCCCGGCAAATTCCTCTCGACGGTGCAGATCGGCATCACGCTGGTCGGCGTGCTCTC
>JAEWBW010000661.1 GCA_023390955.1 Pseudomonadota bacterium | reverse complement strand
CGCGTCAAGGAGAGCCTGGAAGATCCGGCGCGGCTGGTGCTGGACCTCTGATCCCCGATGCCCGCAACGCGCCGCCGCCTGCGCAGGCGACGGCGCATGTCGACAGATGGAGGCAGGATTGACCGATAAAGTCGTTGTCATCACCGGCGGCAGCCGCGGCATCGGCCGCGCCACCGCACTCGCGGCGGCCGCGCGCGGCTTCCGCGTCGTGGTCGGCTATGCCAGCAACAAGGTGGCCGCCGACGAGGTGGTCGCCATGATCGCTGCGAGCAACGGCAAGGCCATCGCGGTGAAATGCGATGTCGCCGAGGAGAAGGACATCGTCGCGCTGTTCAAGGCAGCCGACGCCTTCGGCACGCTCGGTGCTCTGGTCAACAATGGCGGCATTGTCGGGACCAGCGGCGTGCGCGTCGACGAGATGTCGGCCGAGCGCATCCAGCGCGTGATGGCGGTCAACGTCACCGGCTCCATCCTCTGCGCGCGCGAAGCCGTGAAGCGGATGTCGACCAAGCATGGCGGCAAGGGCGGCGTCATCGTCAATCTGTCGTCGGTCGCAGCCAAGCTCGGTGCGCCCAACACTTACGTTGACTATGCGGCGTCCAAGGGCGCGATCGATTCCTTCACCACGGGCCTTGGCTATGAGGTCGCGGGCGAAGGCATTCGCGTCGCGGGCATTCGCCCTGGCCTGATCGATACCGAAATTCACGCCTCCGGCGGTGAGCCTGACCGGCATCATCGCCTGGCGCATATGGTGCCGATGAAGCGCGTCGGCACGGCGGATGAAATCGCCAACGCCATCGTCTGGCTGATGTCGGACGAGGCCTCCTACATTACCGCAGCCACGCTCGATGTGTCCGGCGGACGCTGACGCGCCGCGCGGACGCTGACACGTCTTTCCACGCTTAACTTACGGGACTTCTCTCATGGCTACCTACGATCTCGTCGTCATCGGCACCGGCCCGGGCGGTTATGTCTGCGCGGTGCGCGCCAGCCAGCTCGGCATGAAAGTCGCCGTGGTGGAGAAGAACGCGACGCTCGGCGGCACCTGCCTCAATGTCGGCTGCATGCCCTCCAAGGCGCTGCTGCACGCCTCCGAGATGTTCGAGGAAGCCGGCCACTCCTTCGCCAAGATGGGCGTCAGCGTCTCCGCGCCGAAGCTCGATCTGCCGGCGATGATGAACTTCAAGCAGCAGGGCATCGACGGCAACGTCAAGGGCGTCGAGTTCCTGATGAAGAAGAACAAGATCGACGTGCTCAAGGGCGCCGGCAAGATCCTCGGCACCGGCAAGGTCGAAGTCTCCGCCGACGGCAAGTCGCAAGTGGTCGAGACCAAGAACATCGTGATCGCGACCGGCTCTGATATCGCGCGCCTCAAGGGCATCGAGATCGACGAGAAGCGCGTCGTGTCTTCGACCGGCGCGCTGTCGCTGGAGAAGGTCCCGGGCAAAATGCTGATCGTCGGCGCCGGCGTGATCGGGCTCGAGCTCGGCTCGGTCTGGCATCGCCTCGGCGCTGAAGTCACCGTCGTCGAATTCCTCGACCGCATCCTGCCCGGCATGGATGGTGAGATCGCCAAGCAATTCCAGCGCATCCTCGAGAAGCAGGGCTTTGCGTTCAAGCTCGGCGCCAAGGTCACCGGTGTCGACACCTCGGGCAAGACGCTCAAGGCGAGCGTCGAGCCGGCCGCGGGTGGCGCTGCCGAGACGATCGAAGCCGACGTCGTGCTGGTCTGCATCGGCCGCACGCCCTACACCGAAGGCCTCGGCCTGAAGGAAGCCGGCGTGGCGCTCGACAATCGCGGCCGCGTCCAGATCGATCCGCACTTCGCCACCAGCCTCAAGGGCGTCTACGCCATCGGCGACGTCGTCGCGGGCCCGATGCTCGCGCACAAGGCCGAGGATGAAGGCGTCGCGGTTGCAGAGATTCTCGCCGGCCAGGCCGGCCACGTGAATTACGATGTTATCCCAAGCGTCGTGTATACCACGCCGGAAGTGTCCTCCGTCGGCAAGACCGAGGAGGAACTGAAGCAGGCGGGTGTGGCTTATACCGTCGGGAAGTTTCCCTTTACCGCCAACGGCCGCTCCAAGGTCAACCAGACCACCGATGGCTTTGTGAAGATTCTCGCAGATGCGAAAACGGATCGCGTGCTCGGCGTGCACATTATCGGCCGCGAAGCCGGTGAAATGATCCATGAAGCAGCTGTTTTGATGGAGTTCGGCGGCAGTGCCGAAGACCTCGCTCGCACTTGCCATGCGCATCCGACTCGATCGGAGGCCATCAAGGAGGCCGCGCTTGCAGTCGGCAAGCGAGCCATCCATATGTAGTTCACGCTCCGAGCTGAATCGGGCGAGACAACAGATGCTGCGTCGCCTCCTTCAACCGGTCTGGGTCCTGCTTGCGATCGTCTTCCTGATCGAAGCCTGGCTGTGGGACCATTGCGAGCCGGTCGTCGCGAGGATCGTCGCGGCTATACCGCTTGCGCGGTTCAAGGCGTGGCTGGCCGAACGCGTCGATGCGTTGTCGCCCGCGATGACGCTGATCGTCTTCGCCGTTCCGATCATCCCGCTGTTTCCGCTCAAGCTGGTCGGCCTGTGGCTGCTCGCCAACGAATACTGGTTCAGTGCGGCCTTCATGATCGTGTTCGCAAAGGTGCTCGGCGTCGGCGTCACCGCTTTCGTGTTCGACGTGACGCGCGACAAGCTGCTCGAGATGGCGTGGTTCGAGCGGATCTACGAATTCGTCCTGATGGTGCGCGCCAGGGCGAAGGCGCTGGTCGAGCCGATCAAGCTGCGGATCCGCGAGCTGATCGCCGGCAATGGCGAAGGCTGGTCCGCCCGCACGCTCCGCCTGATCCAGCGCTTTCGCAAGAGCGTGCAGCAGGCGCGCTGAGTGTCATTCGGCTGCCGTCTTTCCGCGACATTGCATCAACATAGACGGTGTCATCGCCCGACTTGATCGGGCGATCCAGTATTCCAGAGACGTGAGTGCTTGAATCGAGAGGCCGCGGCGTACTGGATGCCCCGGTCAAGCCGGGGCATGACAGCGGAATGCTTGGCTGCAATCGAGCCGCGTTACGCGACGCGCATCACCCTCAATGCAAATGCAGGAAATGCGGCCACCACAGGCCGAGCGCCGTCATGATGATGCCGGCGACCGTGAGGACGCTGCCGACATAGGCGAGCGCCAGAATGCCGGTGATGATGGTGGCCGAGGCCAGCACGATGCCGATCTGGAAGGCGGCCGAGGCCAGCTCGAAATGATGGTACTTCGCGGTCGCCTCGTCGCGCTCGTGCTGGGCGTGCTTGGCCTTCTCGGCGAGCTGCTCGGTGCCTTCGCCGGTTTCCGGCTCGGAGCGATAGCGCGCCGCGGTCTTCTGCCAGTCGTCGATCTGCTTCTGCGCTGCTGCCTTGGCAGCGTCCTCGCTGGCAATGCCCAGCGTCAGCTTGCCCTGCTCGGCGGCGGTGATGACAACGGTGCGGCGGATGCTCTTGGCCTGGAAGAAGGCCCAGAGGTTGGCGGCCTCGACGTTCTTGCTGATTGCTTCGGTCTGCGCGCCCTTGCCGAGCGTCTCGGAGATGGCGAGGAAGAGCGCCAGCACGGCGATCAGCAGCGCGATCTTCTTGTTCGAACCGGACGCGTGTTCGGCGTGCTCGGCATGCTCCATGCTTTCATGTGCGCTCATGACGTCCCCCTATGTCGGTTCCCAACGATTGACTGAACCGTTGACCGCGCGCAAGAGGCAAGCGTGTTGTGACGGGAGTATGTCGGCGTGATCAGCGCCGCGGATGCGCGCTGGCATAGACTTCCAGCAGCCGCTCCGAATCGATGCCGGTATAGATCTGCGTGGTCGAGAGCGAGGCGTGGCCGAGCAGCTCCTGGATCGCGCGCAGATCGCCGCCGCGCGAGAGCAAATGTGTGGCGAAGGAATGCCGGAGCGCGTGCGGCGTGGCGCTGTCAGGCAGACCCAGCGCGCCGCGCAGCCGCTCCATCGCCAGCTGGATGATGCGCGGGCTCAGGGGACCGCCGCGCGCACCGAGGAAGATCGGGCCTTCGGCGGGAATCGGATGCGGGCACATCGCGACATAGTCATGGATCAGCGCCAGCACGTTCTGCAGCACCGGCACCATGCGGGTCTTGTTGCCCTTGCCGGTGACGATGAGCACGTCGCCTTCGCCCGGCCGCGGCACCTCGCGGCGCTTCAGGCCCAGCGCCTCGGAGATGCGCAGACCCGAACCGTACAGCAGCGCCATCACGGCGGCATCGCGCGCCAGCACCCAGGTCTCGCGCTCTTCGCCCGCGCGCTCGTCGGCGTCGGCCAGCCGCTTTGCGGCCGCCATCTGGATCGGCTTCGGCAGGCTCTTTGCAACCTTGGGCGCGCGGATCGCCGACAGGGCGCCGACCTTGCCCTTGCCCTCGCGCTCGAGGAAACGTCCGAACGAGCGCAGCCCCGCCAGCGCCCGCATCAGCGAGCGGCCGGCGATGTCGTCGGCGCGCCGCATCGCCATGAAGGCGCGCACGTCGCTGGCTTCGAGCGAGGCAAAGCGCGCCAGGGTCACGCGTTCGCCCCAATGGGTGCAGAGAAAGTCCAGGCATTGCCGCAAGTCGCGGGCATAGGCCTCCAGCGTCTTCGGCGACAGCCGCCGCTCGGCACCGAGATGCGCCAGCCAGCGCGTCATCTCCTGCGCGACGGTGGCGTCGGCGCAGGACAATTCGAAAGGCAATTCGATCTGGGCGGCCGCCGGTTTGGTCATGAGGTCTGGACGCAGTGATTCCCCGCAGTATATCGCATCACACCTCTTTATCGTTCGCTAAGGCCGCACGGCTTCGCTAGCCTCCGGGCACCCAAGGTTCCGATTCCCGTCATGGATCACGATTCCCGCAGCGCTCCTCCGGCCGCCTCGACCCGCATGGTCGACGTGATGGTGCCGGTCGCGCTCGACCAGACCTATTCCTACAAGGTGCCGCGCGGCATGGAGCTGAGGGCTGGTGACCTCGTCGGCGTGCCGCTCGGCCCGCGCGAGGTCTTGGCGGTGGTCTGGGCCGAGAACGCCAATCCCGATCCGCGCCTGCACAACCGCCTCAAGGAGGTCAGCGAGAAGATCGACCTGCCGCCGCTGAAGCCCGAGCTGCGCGCGTTGGTGGACTGGGTCGCCAATTATACGCTGAGCCCGCGCGGCATGGTTTTGCGGATGTGCCTGCGCATGGGCGAAAATCTCGGGCCCGAACGCACGCGCGCCGGCGTACGCCTGGTCGGCGATCCGCCGCGGCGGATGACGCCGGCACGGCAGCGGTTGATCGAGATCCTCTCGGATGGCCTGCTGCACGCCAAATCCGAGGCTGCGAAGGAAGCCGGCGTCTCCAGCGGCGTCATCGACGGCCTCGTCGACGAGGGCACGCTGACGATCGAGCCGATGCCGCCGCCGCCTCCGCCGCCGGCGCCCGATCCCGCCTTCGGCCAGCCGGATTTCACGCCGCTGCAGCGCGCCCCGGTCGATGCGATGCGCGCGCTCGCGTCCAACGGCACCTTCCATGTCGCGCTGCTCGACGGCGTCACAGGTTCGGGCAAGACCGAGGTCTATTTCGAGGCTGTTGCCGAGACCATCCGGCGCGGCAAACAATCGCTGATCCTGATGCCGGAGATCGCGCTGACCGGCCAGTTCCTCGATCGCTTCGCGCAGCGCTTTGGCGTGCGGCCGCTGGAATGGCATTCGGAGCTGACGCCGCGCACGCGCGCGCGCAACTGGGCGGCCATCTCCGACGGCAGCGCGCCGGTCGTGGTCGGCGCGCGCTCGGCGTTGTTTTTGCCGTACGCCAATCTCGGCCTCATCATCGTCGATGAAGAGCACGACCAGGCCTACAAGCAGGACGACGGCGTGCATTATCACGCCCGCGACATGGCGGTGGTGCGTGCGCATATCGCAAAGATTCCGGTCGTGCTGGCGTCAGGCACGCCGTCGGTCGAATCCGAGGTCAACGCGCGCAAGAGCCGCTATCAGCGCGTTGCACTTCCCGCACGTTTCGGCGGCCAGCACATGCCGCATATCGAGGCGATCGATCTGCGCCGCGAGCCGCCGCCGCGCGGTCGTTTCATCTCGCCGCGGCTCGCAGGCGAGATCAAGACCGCGATCGAGCGGCGCGAGCAGGCGCTGCTGTTTCTCAATCGCCGCGGCTATGCGCCGCTGACCTTGTGCCGCGGCTGCGGCCATCGCTTCGCCTGCACCATCTGCGATGCCTGGTTGGTCGATCACCGCTTTCGCCAGCGGCTGGTCTGCCATCATTGCGGCTTCTCGATGCCGCGTCCGCATGTTTGCCCGCATTGCGCTGCGGAGGAATCGCTGGTCGCGGTCGGCCCCGGCGTCGAGCGTCTGCAGGAGGAAGCGGCGGCGCTGTTTCCGGATGCGCGCACCATGGTGCTGTCGAGCGATCTCATCACCTCGATCGAAACGATGCGCAGCGAGTTGAACGACATCGCCGAAGGCCGCGTCGACATCATCATCGGCACGCAGCTCGTCGCAAAGGGTCACAACTTCCCACGGCTCAATCTCGTCGGTGTGGTCGATGCCGATCTCGGCCTGAGCAACGGCGATCCGCGCGCCGCCGAGCGCACCTGGCAGCTGCTCAACCAGGTGATCGGGCGTGCCGGCCGCGAGCAGGGCCGCGGCGTCGGCTATCTGCAGACGCACCAGCCCGATCACCCCGTGATGAAGGCGCTGATCGCCTGCGACCGCGAGGCCTTCTACGACAGCGAGATCGATCTGCGCGAGCGCACGCTCTATCCTCCGTTCGGCCGGCTCGCGAGCCTGATCATCTCCGCGGGCGATCGCCCGAGCGCGGAAGGATTTGGGCGACGGCTCGTTGCGCTTGCGCCGCGCGACGAGCGCGTCGTGGTGCTGGGACCTGCGGAAGCACCGCTCGCCGTGATCAAGGGCCGCTATCGCTTCCGCATCCTGGTGAAAGCCGCGCGCGGTTTTGATCTCTCCGATTATCTGCGCACCTGGCTTGCGATGTGTCCGAAGCCGAAGGGCAATTTGAAGCTCGAAGTCGACGTCGATCCGCAGAGCTTTTTGTAAGGCCCCACTGCTCTCTCCCCGTCATTGCGAGGAGCGAAGCGACGAAGCAATCCAGACTGCTTCTGCGAAAAGATTCTGGATTGCTTCGCTTCGCTCGCAATGACGAAGACAAGAAAAGCCCGCTGTCCCCCAAGACAGCGGGCTTGTTTTTCACACGCGCAAACCAAACCGCTCGTGCCCTTGTCGGACGATGGCGAGATCTTGCGCTTGTGATGTGAGGCGCGTCGGACGACGCGTTAGGAGACGACCTCGGCGGTGACGCGGCCGACGCCGGCGCCAGTCAGGCCGATGGCGCGGGCTGCGCCGGTCGAGAGGTCGAGCACGCGGCCGCGAATGAACGGACCACGGTCATTGATGGTGACGACGACGCTCTGGCCGCGATGGGTCACGCGAACCTTGGTGCCGAACGGCAGCGAACGATGCGCGGCGGTCATGGCGTTCTGGTTGAAGCGCTGGCCCGAAGCGGTCCGGCTGCCGGATTCGTTGCCGTAGTAGGAGGCAACGCCGGAGAACGAGCGGCCGGAGCCGGACGACGGCGCGACGGCCGCGTTGGCGTTCATCCACGAATTGGTCTCGGTCGCCTTCTCGGCGGCGGCCCGGTGGTGGTGGCGGTGATGCCTGGATTTGGCGGAAGCTTCGGTGGCAGTTCCACCGATCAGCAGAGTTGCGGCAACAAAGGCAATTGCCGTACGCGGCCGGGTTACGGTTCCCAGCATTTTGAAAGACAGCATTTAGTGGTCCCTACGCTAGTATTGCCACATATGTGGCTAGTGGAGCCCCCATCGGTTTGTGAGCGGGATGGCGTTTCCTTCGGCAATGAGGCGCGAATTGGGCAGTATTCCTCGTATGTGTCCGCGTGAAATATCTTGTTACCCGCGCTGATATTCGGACAGCGTGGCTTACTATTTTGGATTAATGATTTATTAACCTAGACAATACTTGCGAATACTGAATATCGAAGTCGTTATCGTGCGTATTTAGAATTCGGTAAGTATTCGGAAAAGGAGATGCGCGGTTCCGGATTCACGGCTCTGCGAGCCGTGTTCATGGCCGCTATGCGCTGACGGCAGGAACGAAGTGGCGGCGTGGCGGATGGGCCGCTGCCCAAATTGTGGCGAAGTCCCTGAATGTGCAGCACCGGAAGAGGCCACGAGCCGTCACGCCGACTGCGACGAACTGGCGACAGAACCTCGTGCCTTTACTTTGGCGTCATGTTGCACCTGCGCGCCTGCTATGTTAGCAAAGCGCCGATTTTAACGAGCCCGGCACTTCCTGTGTCGGTCGAAAATCGAAGTCCCGCTTGAATTCCAAGGGCTTGGATCGCTAGGCGCCTCTTCGTGGCGACGGTTTTTCCCTTGCGAGTTTGACAGCAAAAAGAGCGCGTCTGTGGCTGCAGAAGATACGTCCGTTTCCGGTGTGTCCGGTCGTTACGCAACGGCCTTGTTTGAACTGGCCCGCGACCAGAATCTGGTCGATCAGGTCAAGGCCGATCTCGACAAGTTCGAGGGCCTCCTAAATGAGAGCGCCGATCTGAAGCGCCTCGTCCGCAGCCCGGTGTTCGCGGCCGATACCCAGTCCAGGGCGCTCGGCGCCGTGCTGGACAAGGTCGGTATCGCCGGCATCTCCGCCAATTTCCTGAAAGTGCTGACCGCCAACCGCCGCCTGTTCGCGGTGGCCGACGTCATCCGCGCGTATCGTGCCCTCGTCGCCCGCTTCAAGGGCGAGGCCAGCGCCGACGTCACCGTGGCGGAGCCGCTCTCGGACAAGAATCTCGACGCCCTCAAGGTTGCCCTGAAGTCGGTGACCGGCAAGGACGTCGCGCTCAACGTGAAAGTCGATCCCTCGATCATCGGTGGCCTCATCGTCAAGCTGGGCAGCCGAATGATCGATAGTTCGCTTCGCACCAAACTCAATTCGATCAAGCACGCGATGAAAGAGGCAGGCTGATGGACATCCGGGCCGCGGAAATTTCCGCAATCCTCAAGGACCAGATCAAGAATTTCGGCCAGGAAGCTGAAGTCTCCGAAGTCGGACAGGTGTTGTCCGTCGGCGACGGTATCGCCCGCGTCTACGGTCTGGACAACGTCCAGGCCGGTGAAATGGTCGAGTTCGAGAACGGCACCCGCGGCATGGCGCTGAACCTCGAAACCGACAACGTCGGTGTCGT
>JAEWBW010000658.1 GCA_023390955.1 Pseudomonadota bacterium | reverse complement strand
AGGCAGCGGTCCGGCGCCAGCGCGGCGAGGGGCGCCTCATCGGTGAGGAAGCCGTAGACGGTGTCCTCGATGATCGGCAAATCGAGCTTCTCGGCGACGCGCAGCACGTCGTTGCGGCGGGCCAGCGGCATGGTGATGCCGAGCGGGTTCTGGATCGTCGGCTGCAGGTACAGCGCCGACAAATGCGCCTCGCGATGCGCCTTCTGGATGGCGTCGGGACGGACGCCGTTCTCGTCCATCGCGAGCGGCACCAGCGCCACGCCGAGGCGGGCGGCAATGCCCTTGATGAAGGGATAGGTCAGCGCCTCGACGCCGCAGCGGCCGCCGGGCGGCACCACGGCGGCGAGCGCAGCCGCAATGCATTGCCGTCCGTTCGAGGTGAAGACGAGATGGTCGGGGTTCGGCGTCCAGCCCTTGCGGCTGAGGAATGTCGCGGAAATGCTCCGAGACAATTGCGTGCCGGTGCTGGTCGCCGGGCGCAGCGCCATGTCGAGCGCTTCGGCGCGCTCGAGGCCGGCGAGGCTCTTTGCGATCATCGCCGATTGCTGTGGCAGCAGCGGATAATTGAACTCGAAATCGATGCGCGCGCCGCGCGGCTCGGCTGGCGCGGCGACGCCGCGGCGCGCCTCGCCCGAGATGAAGGTGCCGCGTCCGACTTCGCCGACGACGAGGCCCCTGCGCAAAAGCTCCGTATAAACCCGGCTCGCAGTTGAGACCGCAATGCCACGCTCGTATGCAAAATTGCGCTGCGGCGGCAGCCGATCGCCGGGTCTTAACGCGCCGTTAGAGATATCGGCTGCAATGGCATCGGCTAGTTTCACGTACTCGAACTTTGACATTATTGCACCGAGAGCAATGTTTCACTTGCACCGAACATTGTACGGGAGCATTTAAGTTCCATCAAGTTCCGCGATTGGACCGAGGAGAGCGAGAGCAATCCGAGGACAGCAAGGGAGCAGGCGCCATACCGGCGTTTGCGCCAACGGCATTTGCTTCGCCGCGCGGAACCCATGCCGGAGAAGAAAAATGACCACGATCTCGCAAACTGCCGGGCAGTCTTTAAGCCCATCCTCGTCGGGCGGATTCTTCCGCGCGCTCGCCAGCGGCGCCTATGCGCTGTTCGACCTCCTGGAGCGCCGCGCGGCCGTCAAGACGCTGCATGAACTCGACGACCGCGCCCTGCGCGACATCGGGATCACCCGCAGCCAGATCGAGGACGCCGTGGGCGGGTCGGTCAAAAACGAGCTGATGCGCTATCTCTAAGCATCGTTGGGTCAGGCGGGGCCGATTGCCGCACGCCTGACCCCCTAACGGGCAGCCCGGCTACTGTGCATGGGGTTGTTTTCGAACTTTGGTTCGAGGGCCGGAAAGACATCAGGTCGGACCTAATTCACTCCGCTCTAGTGCCTGACCACCAGCACCGAGCATTTCGCGTAACGCACCACGTGTCCGGCATTGGAGCCGAGGAAATAGGTGCGCATCGCCGGCCGGTGCGAGGTCATGACGATCAGGTCGGCCCTGACGTGCGCGGCCTCCTCCAGGATCTCGTGATAGATGCCGCCCTGCCGCACCACGCTCGAGATGTGTGCGCCGTCGATGCCGGACTCGCGCGCGACGATGGCGAGTGCCTCCTCGGAAGTCTGGCGCTGCTGCTCGTCGAAATCGGCCGGCACATACTCGGCCAGCATCACCGGCGTCATCGGCAGCACGTTGAGCAGGCGCACCGCGCCGTTCCAGGTCTGCGACAGTGTCGCCGCCGTCGCGAGGGCGGGCTTTGCGAGATCGGTGTCGGCGAGATCAATGGGCACGAGAATGGACTTGAACATCTGCGCCTCCCTGCTTTCCAGCAAGCTGGATCGGAAGGCCAGGGAACAGCGCCCGCGTCCTAGGCCTGCCTCAACAGCTTGGGGCTGACGAACAGCACCAGCTTGCCGCGGCGGTATGCCACGTCGCCCCAATCCTTCACGTCAAAGTCGAAGACCGCAAGCCCCGAGGTGGGCAGGTTGTCGGCGAGCGCTTTTGCCGCGGCAGAATCTCCGCCGCCGGCCAGCATCAGCGCGACCTCGTGCATGCCGGGGTTATGGGCGACCAGCAGCAGGGTTTTGGGATCGGCCGGAATGGTTGCAGTGCGAATGATCTCCAGCAGCTGCGCGGGATCCGCGCCATAGAGGTCCGGTACGAACGCGACCTGCGGCGGCTTGACCCGGTCCTTCATCGCGTCCCAGGCCAGCTCCCAGGTCTGTTTCGCCCGAACGGCCGGCGACACCAGCGCCATGTCCGGAACTGGCGGATGCGTGGCGATCCAGTCGCCCATCTGCGCTGCATCCATGTGGCCGCGATCGTCGAGGCGGCGATCCTGGTCGCGGCCGCTCGGCGCGTCCGGCTCGGTCTTGGCGTGACGCAGCAGCATCAAACGGCGCATGGCATTCCCGAATCGTTCTGTTCACGGATTAATCTACAGAGGCCGGGTCAGGACAAGGTGACAACCGCCTGACCGGTCATCTAAGAAACGACATGAGCGAGACTTTCACAAGCGTGTCCCAGGAAGAAGCCGGCCTTGGCGAGCGCACGCGGCTGTCGTTCGATCTCGACGCCGATATCTGCGTCATCGGGGCCGGGCTTGCCGGGCTGACCATTGCGCTGGAGGCGGCGCGGCTCGGCGCCAGCGTCGCCGTGCTGGAGGGCCGGCATATCGGCTGGAACGCCTCGGGCAATCAGCTCGGCACCGTGATGCCCGGTTTTGCGCTGCCGCTCGCCGATCTGATCGAGCGCATCGGCTTCGAGGACGCCCGCGAGCTCTGGGCGCTGTCGAAGGAGGGCGCCGAATCCATCCGCGCCAACGCCACCGAAGCGACCATGCCGGGGATGGCCTTGAGCGAAGGCGCGCTGGAAGTGTCGAATGTCGATGCCGGCGACCGCCTGATCAGCCGCCTGCAGATGCTGAACGAGGATTTCGACACCGAGGTCGAGGGCTGGCAGGTCGACCGCGTCCGCGACGTGTTGAAGACCGACCGCTATTTCCACGGCGTCTATTACCCCCGGGCGTTCCAGGTCGATGGCCGCAAATATGTCCACGGCCTTGCCGCCCTGGCGCGCAAGGCCGGTGTGCGCATCTTCGAGGATACCCCGGTCGTCAGCATCGACCATTCCGGCATCCGCAAGCGCATCGTCACGCCGACGGCGCGGCTGCGCGCCACCCAGATCGTGCTGGCCGGCAACATCCATCTCGGCGCGCCGCTGCGGCGGTTGTCGGAGACGCTGCTGCCGGTCTGGCGTTATGCTGGCGTCACGGCGCCGCTGGGCGAGCGCCTCGCCGAGGTCATCGCCTTCAAGGGCGCGGTGATGGACAGCGACGGCGTCGATCATTTCCGCATCGTCGATGGCGACCGGCTGATGTGGGAAAGCCCTGAAACCACCTGGGCGGCGCGGCCGGAGCGCTTTGCCGGCGCGATCAAGCGCAGGGTCCGCAGCATCTTTCCGGCGCTCGGCGACGTCGAGATCGCCGACATGTTCGGCGGCGTGACCGGCCAGACCGTGCACGGCATGCCGCAGATCGGCCAGCTCCGCAAAGGCCTGTGGGTGGCGAGCGGCTTTGGCCGTCAGGGCATGAACACGTCGGCCATGGCCGGGCAATTGATCGCCCGCGGCATCGTGACGGGCGACGATCGCTGGCGGCTGTTCTCGCCGTTCGAACTGGTCTGGGCGGGTGGCCCGACCGGCCGGGTCGCCGGCCAGTTGATCGGGGTCTGGGGCCGGGCGACCTCGGCTGCGGCGGGTTCGCTCGCCCGCTACCGGGAACGGGGGCGGCTCAGGGAACGCGAGCGCGAAGCGCGGCTTGCGGAGGCCAATCGGGCCGCCGGTACCGGTCCGCGCCGGTCGCCGGGGCCCGTCAGGCCCGCGCGGCCCGCAGACCGGCCGGAACCTGTTCCGCATGAGGAGCGGGACGCCTCGCACGAAGAAGGTGTTTCGCGATAAGTTGAGAAAAATCGCCGCCTGGTCGTGTAACTTCGGCCGTTGAAGCCCCGTATCTCAGCGCGTGGACACAGTCGGTGTCCCCTCGCACGGAGAATGAGATGTTTGACCGTCGTATCCTGTTGACGTCCGTCGCCGGTCTGTTCGGCCTTGCGGCTTTCCGCTGGCTGCGGGCGACCCCGGCCAACGCCGGAGAGAAGACCGCGGCGAAATTCGAGATCGAGAAGACCGATGCAGAGTGGCGTGCTCAGCTCACGCCGCAGCAATACGAGATCCTGCGCAAGCACGGCACCGAGCGTCCCGGCTCCAGCCCGTTGCTGAAGGAGCATCGCAAGGGCGTGTTCGCCTGCGCCGGCTGCGACCTGCCGCTGTTCGCCTCCGACACCAAGTTCGAGAGCGGCACGGGTTGGCCGAGCTTCTACCAGCCGATCGAAGGCAATGTCGGCAAGACCGAGGATCGCACCTACGGCATGGTCCGCACGGAGGTGCATTGCCGCCGCTGCGGCGGACATCTCGGCCACGTCTTCGACGACGGCCCGAAGCCGACCGGCCTGCGTTATTGCATCGACGGATTTGGCCTCGTCTTCCACCCGGCGGCTGCCTCGGCAACGTAAGACGTTCTGGTCAGCCAGAGACCGCATCGTCCCGGCAATTGTTGCCGCCCCGGCAATTGTGCCCCGGTCATCGGACCGGGGCATCTTTGTTTAAGTGATTGATTTGCAAAGAATACCCGCATTGGCATGGCCCTTGCGAACGTCTCCCCCGACTGCGGCCATGGTCTGCCGGCCGCCGGGATCGAATTTGGAGACAAAGTTATGGGTATCTTCGATGCAATGAACACCTCGGTGGGTGGCCTGCAGGCGCAGTCGTACGCGCTGCAGAACATTTCCGGCAACATCGCCAACTCATCCACCACCGGTTACAAGGGCATCGGCACCAGCTTCGTCGATCTGATCCCCGACTCCTCCACGCCGAGCAAGCAGGTCGCGGGCGGCGTCACCGCCAACGCAAAGGCGACGATCACCACGCAGGGCACGATCTCGTCCTCCACCGTCGCCACCAACATGGCGATCACCGGCGACGGCTTCTTCTCGATCCAGAAGGCGACCGGCATCGTCGACAACGTGCCGGTGTTCAGCGGCGTCACCTATTACACCCGGCGCGGCGACTTCCAGCTCAACGCCAACGGCAATCTGGTCAACGGTGCCGGCTACTACCTGATGGGCGTGGCGGTCGACTCCAAGACCGGCAACCCCACCGGCAGCGTGCCGACGGTGCTGAAATTCCAGAACAACTTCATCCCGGCGCAGGCGACGACCTCGATCCAGTACGCGGCGAACTTGCCGACCCAGCCGAACACCCCGGCGAGCACGACCGCGACGAGCGGCACCTTGCTTGCGGAAGGCGGCCTGAATCCATCCGACTTCGCCGCCAACCCGCTGCCGGTCGACACGCCGCCCGCGCCCTACGCCAACGCGATGGTCTCCGGCGCTGCTGCGACAGGCAACATTCGTTCGCCCTATTCGTCGACGACGGGCACGAGCACGGTCGCACTCCAGAACAATTCCTCGGCCGCGGCCTCGACGACGACGTCTCTCGATAACGCCGTCGGCACTCATCTCGCCTCCAGCATCCTCACCGCGCTGAGCGGCCAGACGCTGACGATCAACGGCAACACGGTCACGTTCAACGCCGGCACCACTGTTTCGACCGTCGGCAACAACACCACCATCGGCCTCGGCGCCGGCACCACCGCGACCGTTGCCGACATCCTGAGCGCGATCCAGACGGCGGGCGGCGCCGGCGTCACCGCGACGCTGACCGCCAGCGGCAACATCCAGATCTCGAGCGGTACCGGCACCGATGTGGCGGTCGGCAGCGGCACGGCGGCCACTGCGCTCGGCATCAGCAGCGTGATGCGTGGCGGCAACGTGCTGTCCTCGCCCGCTATCTCGGGCGCGACGGTGCTGAGCGGCTCCGCGACGGCCGGTGGCGCCCAGGTACTGTCGTCGGGCTTCTCCGCCGGCGACACCATCACCGTCGACGGTCAGACGCTGACCTTCATGGCCTCGGGCGCCTCGGGCAACAACCAGATCAACATCACCGACAACATCACGACCCTGCTCGGCAAGATCGACGCACTCGCTGGTGCGACGGGTTCGTCGGTCAGCACCGGCGGCGTGATCACGCTCAATACCGGCACCGTTTCCAACCTGTCGGTGTCCAGCTCCAACAGCGCCGCCTTCGCCGCGCTCGGCTTTACATCGACCATCACCAAGAACCGCGACGGCGGCGGCACCGCTGGCACGGGCGGTGTGACCGGCAACGACATCGCGACCTTTACCAAGCAATCGATCAGCGGCGGCGCGGTCACAGCCTACAACGCCGCCGGCACGCCGGTGAACCTGCAACTGCGCTGGGCCAAGACGGACAGTGCCTCTCTGGGCGCAGGTCATGCCGACACCTGGAACCTGTTCTATCAGACCAATCCAGACGCGGTCGGCACGGATGTCGCCTGGGTCAACACCGGACAGGCTTTCACCTTTGCCGGCGACGGCTCGCTGACGTCGCCGAGCGGTTCGGGCATCACCATCAACAACGTTTCGGTCAGCGGTCAGCAGCTCGGCTCGGTCGCCTTCAACATCTCCACGGGCGGACTGACGCAATACGCGAGCACCAGCGGCGCGGTGACGATCAACACCATCACGCAGAACGGCTACGCAGCGGGTCAGCTCCGCTCCGTCTCCGTCAACAACAGTGGCCTCGTGGTCGGCACGTTCTCCAACGGCCAGAACCTCAACCTCGCCCAGGTGACGCTGTCGCACTTCAACGGCACCAACTATTTGAAGGCGATGGACGGCGGCGCGTATGCCGCAACGGAATCGTCGGGAGCTGCCATCGACGGCGCTTCGGGCAGCATCAGCGGTTCGTCGCTGGAGGGCTCGAACACCGACATCGCCGACGAGTTCACGAAGCTGATCGTGACCCAGCAGGCCTATTCGGCCAATACCAAGGTGATCACGACGGCGAACTCGATGGTGCAGGACCTTCTGAACGTCCTGCGCTGATCAGTGCTTCGACAGGTAACGTAACCAAAGGCGGCCAGTAAGATGGGTTTGAGTTCAGCCCTAGCCAGTGCGATGAGCGGTCTGCGCGCCAACCAGGCGGCGCTCTCGATCGTCTCGTCGAACGTCGCGAATTCGCAGACGCCGGGTTACGTCACCCAGACGCCAAACCAGATCGAGGTCTCCACCGGCGATTTCGGATCGACGGTGATGACGACCGGCGTCAGCCGGCAGCTCGACACCTATGTGCTCGGCCAGTTGCGCACCGAGACCGGTGGTGCCGGCTATGCCGACCAGATGGCCAACATTCTGAAGCAGCTTCAGAATGTCTACGGCAATCCCGGCGGCAGCGGCACGCTCGAAACGGCACTGAACGACTTCACGAACTCGCTGCAGGCGCTGTCGACCAGCGCCGGCTCGTCGTCGGCGCAGACGGTGACCCTTGCCGCGGCGCAGGCGCTCGCCCAGCAACTCAACATCACGACCAAGGGCATCCAGTCGCTGCGCTCCAATGTCGAGCAGGATATCAGCACCTCGGCGCAGCAGGCCAACGCGGCCATGAAGCAGGTCGCCGACATCAACACCAAGCTGCAGGGCCTGTCCGCCAATGATCCGTCCGCTGCAACCCTGATGGACCAGCGCGACCAGGCGATCAACACGCTCTCGAAGTTCGTCGATGTGCGGGTCACCATCGACGGATCGAACCAGGCCAATCTCTACACGACCACGGGCATCCAGCTCGTCGGCGCCGGGCTTGCCTCGCAGTTCACTTTCGCATCGGCCGGCGCGCTTTCGGCGACCTCGCTCTACAACATCGATCCGACCAAATCCGGCGTCGGCGCGCTCAACATCAAGCTGCCGAACGGTTCCCAGCTCGACGTCGTCGCCAACAACGTCGTGTCCTCCGGCCAGATCGCAGCCGACCTCAAGCTGCGCGACCAGACGCTGGTGCAGGCGCAGACCCAGATCGACCAGCTCGCCGCGACGATGGCAAGTGCGCTGTCCGACAAGACCACGTCGGGCACGCCGACCGGGACCACACCGGCGGGCTTCGATCTCGAACTCGCGGGCTCGTATCCGGGCAATACCGTCAACATCAGCTACACCGATACGACGACCAACACGCAGCGCCAGATCACGCTGGTGAACGTCACCGATCCGGCGGCCCTGCCGCTGCAGAACGCTACCAACGCCAACCCGATGCGGGTCGGGGTGAATTTCTCGGGCGGCATGGGCGCGATCGCGGCCGCGCTCAACTCCGCGCTGTCAGGCACGCACCTGTCGTTCGCTCCGGCTCCGTCGCCGGCGACCGCGACGACGCTGCGTGTCACGGACGACGGCAGCGGGCTCACCAAGATCAATTCGTCGTCGACCACCAAGACGATGTCGGCGCTCGCGTCGGGCAATCCGCAGTTGGCGCTGTTCACCGACGGCGGCCAGGCGCTCTACACCGGTGCGATTACCGCGTCCGGCTCGCAGATGACGGGCCTCGCGGGTCGCATTGCCGTGAACACGGCCGTCTCGGCCGATCCGACCAAGCTTTCCATCTACAATACCTCTCCGGTGACGCCGTCAGGCGACGTAACCCGCTCGGACTTCCTCTATACCCAGCTCACCAGCGCGGTATTCTCCTTCTCGCCCCAGACCGGCCTCGGCTCCGCGAACCAGCCGTTCAGCAGCTCCGTCTCGGGCTACCTGCAGCAGTTCCTGAGCATCCAGAGCAACGCCTCGACCCAGGCGACCCAGTTGCAGCAGGGCCAGAGCGTCGTCGTCTCGACGCTGCAGGCGAAGTTCAACTCGACGTCCAGCGTCAGCCTCGACACCGAGATGTCGAACCTGATCCAGCTTCAGAATGCCTATGCCGCCAACGCTCATCTGATGTCGGTGGTGCAGCAGATGATGAACACCTTGATCCAGGCCCAGATTTAACCGGTAGGGCTCCAGAGACATGTCGATCAGCAGCATCAACTATTCCTCGTCGGTTCTGGGCGCGCAGATCCGCAACATCAACCAGAAGCTCACCGACCTGTCGACGCAGCTCTCCACGGGCAAGCTGTCGCAGAACTATTCCGGCATGGGCACCAACGAAGGCTTTGCGATCGCCTCGCGCGCGCAATTGTCGAACATCGCCGCCTATACCGACACCATCACCAACGTCAATGTGAGCATCAACCTCGCCAACACGGCGTTGCAGGCGCTGACGACCATTCGCAGCACGACACAGACCGGCGCCGCCAACACAGCGCAGGATCTCAACGTCAACGGACAGACGATCGCGCAGAACACCGCTGCAGCCCAGTTCGGCTCGATGATCGGCGTCCTGAACACGCAGACAGGCAACCGCTATCTGTTTTCGGGAACGTCCTTCAACACGCCATCGGTCGCCAATGCCGGCGACATCATCAACGGCACCACCACGCAGGCCGGCTTCAAGACCGTGATGGCCGAGCGCCAGGCCGCTGATCTCGGCTCCGACGGCATGGGGCGCCTGGTGCAGTCGCAACCAACCCCGACCTCGGTCTCCGTGGCGGAGGACAGCGCGACATCGCCGTTCGGCCTGAAGATCGCCGCGGTCACCTCGAATTTGAGCAACGCCACGGTCACCGGCCCGAGCGGCTCGCCGGTGTCATTCTCGGTCGACTTCGGCGCCACGCCTCCCAACAGCGGCGACAAGATCAGCATTCAGTTCTCGCTGCCCGACGGCACGACCGAGCAGATCGATCTGACCGCGACCACCACGAAGCCGGTGCCGGTCGGCAGCTTTGCGATCGACATGGGCGACCCCGCCGCCGTTCCCGTCGTGGCGCCCGATCCGATCGTGACGGCGACGAACTTCAACAATGCGTTGAACGACGCGATCAAGAAGCTTGCCGGCACGTCACTGACGGCGGCTTCGGCCGTCACGGCGGGCGACAACTTCTTCAACAGCGTGGGATCTGTGACCGCGAACGCGGCGGCGGTGAGCCAGGCGGCGATCCCGGCTCCGCCGGCAACGGGCGCGACGACGTTGTCCGGCACCAACCCCTCGGACTCGATCGCACCCGGCTTCGCCGCGGGTGACACCATCACCGTGAACGGCACCACGCTCACCTTCGTCGCTACGGGTGCGACCGGCAATCAGCTCAATATCGGTGACAGCATCCAGACGCTGCTCGGCAGGATCGACCAGATCACTGGGAGCTCGAAGCCGTCCACCATCCATGGCGGCGTCATCACGATCAATACCGACGATCCGGCGAGCCTTAATATCTCGAGCTCGAACACCACGGCGCTCGGTTCGCTCGGCTTCACGTCTTCCCCGGTGACGGCAGCAACCCCGCCGCTGCGGGTCGGCAGCTCGCCCGCGAGCTCGGCGACCACGCTGGTGAACGGCTCCGCCACCACTGTCAAATGGTACACGGGCAATGACGGCCCGGGCTCGGCGCGGTCCACCGCGGTGGCGCGGGTCGACGATTCCATCACTGTTCAATATGGCGCGCAGGCCAATGAGGATGCGATCCGGCGGCAGTTGCAGGCCACCGCCGTGTTCGGCACGTTTTCGACCACGCCAGGCGGGACCTATTCCAGCGGCGCTGTCGCGGCCCTGAGCCAGAGGACGGCGCAGGCGCTGACCCAGCAGCCCGGCCAGCAGCGCATCGAGGACATCCAGACCGACATCGCGATGGCGCAGAACACGATGAAGGAGGCGAGCACCCGCCAGACCCAGGCCAAGGCGCAGCTCCAGACCATCATCGACCAGGCCGAGTCGGCATCTCCCGACCAGGTGGCGAGCGAGCTCCTGTCGCTTCAGAACGCCCTCCAGGCGTCGTACCAGACTACCGCGAACCTGGCGCAGCTCTCGCTCGTCAAGTTCCTGTAACGAGACGTTAAGGCGCCGTTAACCGTGCCTCTTTACCTCTTGGTGAGGTTTGAGGCAGGGGCGGAGCCGTGATGTCGGACAAGATGCAGCTGGTGGTGGCCACGCCGTGCTTCGGCGGGCAGGTGTCGAGCATTTACGCGAGCTCGATCTTCGCGCTCCAGCGCGCCGTGCACGGCATGTCCAACCTCGAGCTCAAGGTGCTGCTGCGCGACGGCGACGCGCTCATCACCCGGGCGCGGGCCAATCTGGTCGCGATGTTCCTCGACGATCCCAACGCCACTCACTTCCTGTTCGTGGACGCCGACATCGGGTTCACGCCGGAGCAGGTGTTCCGGCTGATCGAATGCGGCGCCGACGTCGTCGCCGGCTGCTATCCGATCAAGCGGGTCAACTGGGACAAGGCGAAGCGCGCGGTCGAGGCGGGGAGGGCCGATCTGCCGGCGGCCTCGCTCGACTATGTCCTGGAGATCGAGGATCCCGACCGCATCGTGGTCGTCAACGGCTTTACCCGCGTGCGCTACGCCGGCACCGGCTTCCTGATGATCCGGCGCCACGTGCTGGAGGCGATGTGCCGCCACCCGGACTATGCGAACCTGCAGTTCTTCCGCGAGCATTCGCACGACTCGCTGGTCGCGAGCCAGAACCGCTTCGCTCTGTTCGAATGCATGATCGATCCGGTAACCGGCACCTATCTCTCCGAGGACTTTGCGTTCTGCAAGCGCTGGACCGACATCGGCGGCGAAATCTGGGCCGACATCCAGAGCACGCTCGATCATGTTGGGCCCTCGGTGTTCCACGGCGACATCGCATCGCAATTCGCGGCGGCTCCGAAGGCCGCTGCCGACGCAGCATGAGCCATCCCGATGAGCGTCGGCGCATTCCGCCTGCGATCTGACGACGGTCCGCGCTTTCGCCTGCGAGATCTCTTTACTCCGCTGGAGACATTGCTGGCATCCGGCGGGGACTCGCGCCTCGCACTCGATCCCGGCGATCGCCTCAATGCATATGGCTGCACGCCACAGCCCCAGCCGGACGTCTGGAATTTTGCATCGTCGACCGCGTCGTCGATCTCGGAAGCGGCCTATGATCGCGCTGCGCTCGCCCGCGAAGAGCTGATGCACAAATCGCTGTTCGACGAGGTGGAGGTCGCCTTCGACGCGCGTATCGAAGACATGCGCGACGAGCTGCGCGGTCTGCTACAGCTCTCGCCGCGGGTCGACGTCGTGTTCGCAGCCTCCGGCACCGACGCCCAGCTCTCCGCGCTGCACCTGGCGCGCGCCGCGCTCGGCAGGCCACCGGTGACGATCGTCGTGGGCTCGGACCAGACC
>JAEWBW010000607.1 GCA_023390955.1 Pseudomonadota bacterium | reverse complement strand
GAACTTGTGGACACGGGCATTGCCGTAGCCGTCGGAGACATAGATCTCGCCCTTCGGCGAGAGCGCGGTGTGGGTGCAGCGGTTGAACGGCTCCCCGCTCATGAACGCCGCGGGCTTGCTGGGGATGCCGATCGTGAGCAGCACCTTGCCATCCGCCGAGCATTTACGCACGGTGTGGTCGCCGTCGTCGGTGCAATAGAGGTTGTCGTCGGCGTCGATGTGCAGGCCATGGGCACGGGAGAACAGGCCTTCGCCCCAACTCCGCAGGAAATTACCCTCGCGATCGAACACGATCATCGGGTGCTCGCCGCGATTGAAGACATAGATCCGGTCCTTGCTGTCGACTGCGACGGAGGCGACGTCGGTAAGCTGCCAGCGGTCGGGCAGCTTGGCCCAGTTCTGCACCACGCGATAGCGATGCTCGCCGGAGCCGAGGATGGCAGCAGGCATGTGATTTCCCCTCCCAAGGTCGTTGTCATTCCGGGATGCGCCAAGGCGCAGGCCCGGAATCCATACTCACGATGGTGGTTATGGATTCCGGGTTCACGCTTCGCGTGCCCCGGAATGACGGGGTAACTATGCAAACGTCGCCCGCGGCCCGACGTCGCGCGGCAGCAGGCCTTCCTCGATCGCCTTGATCTGCAAGGCCAGGTGCTTCGAGCCGATCCGGCATTGCGCCAGTCCGCCGGCGATCAGCCAGAGGCCCATCTGGCCGGTGCGGGTGTACATGTTGCGGAGCTCCTGCTCCTCGCCGAAGCCCCAGATCGTGCCGACGCGGCCGGCGACATCGGCGCCGAACAGCTTCTTCACCAGTTCCTCCTGGCGTTTGTAGCCGGTCGCGAGCACCACGAGGTCGGCGGCGACGACTTCGCCGTTCTTCATCCTGGCGCCGTCGGCCACCAACGTCTCGATATCGGAGAACTGCTTCAGCGCGATCTCACCTTTCACGATCAGGTCGGAGCAGCCGACGTTGAAATAGTAGCCGCCGCCGCGGGTGAGATATTTGAACTGCCAGCCGGTGTTGCCCTCGCCGTAGTCGAGCTTGAAGCCGACGCGGGCCAGGCCGTCGAGCAGATCCTTGTCGAGTGCCTTCGATTTCTCCGTCACCATCGCGTGGCTCTTGCGCCCGAGCTTGAGCGGCATCGACATCGCGATCAGGTCGTTATCGTCGAGCGTGCCGTCATTGTAGGGCGCGTAGACGAGTTGCGCCGAGGGCTCGATGCTGACCACCAGCGTCGGGCTGCGCTGCACCAGCGTCACGCTGGCGCCGCTGGAATGGAGGTCCTGCGCGATGTCGTGGCCGCTATTGCCGGTGCCGATCACGATGGCGCGCTTGCCGGCAAAATCCTCACCGTCTTCGTAGCGGCTGGAATGCAGCAGCGTGCCCTTGAAGTCTCCGAGCGTCGGAATGTCAGGAATGTTCGGAATGCCGCTGACGCCGGTCGCCATCACCAAATGGCGCGGATGCATGGTGCGCGTCGTGCCGTCGGCGCGGCGGAGCGTCACGGTCCAGCGCGCCTGTCCCGCATCATAGCTGCCGCTCTGGAATTCGGTGCCGGTCCAGAAGTTCAGCTCCATGGCATCGACATAGGCTTCGAACCAATTGGCGAGCTTGTCCTTGGGGATGTAGACCGGCCAGCTCGGTGGAAATGGCATGTAGGGCAGGTGATTGACCTGCACCTGGTTGTGCAGGGTCAGCGCGTGATAGCGCTTGCGCCAATTGTCGCCGACACGGGTCTCGCGGTCGACGATCAGCGTGTCGACCTGCAATTGCTTCAGCCGGGCCGCGATCGCAAGGCCGGCCTGGCCGCCGCCGATGACAAGCACTGTGGGATCGCGGTCGGCGTAGTCGCGCGATGCGTTGCGCAGGTCGAGCCAGTTCGGTCCGCGAAAATCGCGCGAATAGGCTTGTCCGCGCGGCCGCGTCCGGTTGAGCTGCTCTTCGTGCCCTTTGAGCTCCTCGAGCGCGGTGAGAAGCGTCCATGCTTTCAGCCGGTCGCCATCCTCGGCATCAGGCACCAGCCGCAGAATGCCGCTGCCGCGGCCGATGGCCGTCTCGAAATTGAAGATGGTCTCGATGGTGCTGGTGCCGGCGCGGGTGACCTGACGCGGCGGCGCGCGATCTGGGGCGATCTTGAAATTGGCGGGCGCGGCCTTGCCGGCGCGTGCACTGATGTCGCGAACGATGGCATCGCGGCCTTCGATGGTCTGCAGGTTCCAGCTCAGCGCCAGCACGTCGCGCCAGAAGCTGTCGGCGAGGAACAGGCGGTTCAGCGCGACGGGATCGGACCTGCAGGCGCGCTCAAAATCGTCGAGCCAGCATTGCGCACTCGCGGCAACGTCCTTGGTCTTGTCCAGCATGCGCGACCTCGTGGCCGTCTTCGCGGCGTTTCCTCTGAGATCGACGCTATACCGGTTCGGCCGGTGCCAAAAGCGCTTTACCCCGCCAGCGAGAGCATATGGCCCTGCTCAGGCGGAATGCGGCCCTTCAGCGTGTCGAGATAAATCCGCTGCACGGCATTCGGGCCGCGGCCCTCCACGACCGTGAGACAACTTTCCAGCATCGGTGCAAAGCCTGTCCACGCCGCGCCAAAGCGCTGGTCGATGCCGCCCGGTCCCCACTCCTTGGCGCGCTTGCGGATCTGATCGGGCGCGAAGAACCAGCGCGGCTTCGCGCCCGGCAGTTCGCCTTCCTCGGCGTCGGTGGCGCGATGCGTCAAACCGACGCGTACGGAGCAGGCCATTTGCGTGCCGAAGTGGTGATGCAGCCCGGCCCGCAGCGCGCTGCTGCCGGCCATGTCGACGAAGGCGACCGGCGCGTCCGCCGGCAGCGACATGACGCGGTCATAGGTGACGACCTCGTCGTAGCAGGGAAGCGAGCGGACGAAATCGGCATTGCCCGCCGATGTCAGCCCGATCACCTTGCGGCCGCGCGTGTGCAGGAGATGCGCAAGCCCGAACGCGGTTTTGCTCGACGCCGACGACAGCAGCACGGCGTGCGCGCCGAAATCCTCGTTCTCGGCGAGGAAGTCGTCGACCAGGAATGACAGCATGAACAGGGGGCGCAGCAGCGCCTGGTAATCGCCTTGCCGGCCGGCGAAGGCGGGATCACCGCTGACGCGCGCATAGGCGTTGTAGACCGGTGCCACGCCCTGCCGGTGCGCGGCACCGTCGCGCAGGCCCCGCTTGCTGACGTCGGTGGCCTCGATGACGAGATGCGTCGCCATCGGAAAATAGCCGAACAGGCGTTCGCCTGCGGTGATGTTGGGATGCCTGGAGGCAATGACCTCGCCAAAACCCCAGACGGGAATGTTGCCAAAGCCGCCAGGCGCTGGAAACAGCTGCCAGTATTTCAGCTCATCGCCGAGGACGGCATAGGTGATGTTGTTGGCGGTGAAGGCGAAGCGCTCGACCTTCACCAGCAGCGCATCACCGGGCAACGCAGCCGCATCGGGGATCGCGGTCTCGATCAGCTTGCACTGTTCGAGATCGCCTTTGGCAACGACGAAGTCAGTCATGGATTTGATCCCGGCCGCATCTATGCCGGCATCTTCTCGTTCACCTTGGCGCGGCTGGCAACAGCAACATAGTTTTAAACGCCGTTCGCTTCGCCGGTCCGCTCAGCCGGCCTTGGTCTGTCCAGCCCAATAGGGATCGCGAAGCTTGCGCTTGAAGATCTTTCCGGTTGCCTCGCGCGGCAAGGCGTCGAGGAACTGGATCTCCTTCGGCACTTTGAAATTGGCGAGCCGGTCACGCAGGAAAGCCTGCACCGCGTTGGCCGACAGCTTTGCACCGGTATCCGGCTCGATGCAGGCGCAGAGCCGCTCGCCAAATTCCGCGTCGGGAATGCCGAACACGGCACAGTCGCGCACGCCGGGCATCGTGATCAATGCGTTCTCGATTTCGGCGGGATAGATATTGACTCCGCCGGAGATCACCATGTCGCGCTTGCGATCGCACAGGAACAGATAGCCGTCCTCATCGAGATAGCCGACGTCGCCGACGCTGATCAGGCCGTCGCGGCCAGCCTCGGCACGCGCTTCGGCCTTGCCGTGATAGTCGAAATCCGGAACCGAGGCCTGGCGCATGTAGATCTCGCCGGGTTCGTTGACTGCACATTCGGTGCCGTCGGGACGGAACGTCTTGACGATGCCGCCTTCGATGACGCGTCCGACCGTGCCGGGCTTCTTCAGCGCTTCCTCGGCGGAGTGCCAGATCGGAACGCCGGTCTCGGTCGAGCCGAAATACTCATTGATGACCAGTCCCCACCACTTGATCATCGCCATCTTCACCTCTGGCGGGCAGGGGGCGGCGCCGTGAACGGTGAAGCGCAGCGAGGACACGTCATAGCGGCGCTTGACCTCGTCGGGCAGCCGCAACAGGCGCACGAACATCGTCGGCACCATGTGCATATGCGTGACGCGGTGGCGCTCGATCAGCTGCAGCAGATCCTCGGGATCGAAGCGCGGCTCGAGGATGATGGTGCAGCCGCTGCGATAGGCCAGCATGCCGTAGGAGTGGGGCGCCGAATGGTACATCGGCCCGTTGATCAGCACGACCTGATTGTCGTTCGGCTTGACGCCGTAGGCGATCGCACCGGTGCGCTCAGCGGCCGCGATCTGCTCCGGTCGCATCGGCTTGCGCCGCACGCCCTTCGGCATGCCCGTGGTGCCTGAGGTGTAGAACATCGCCGCGCCGCGCTTTGACGGCTGCGTCCATTCCTCCTGTCCGTCACGCCACGTATCCCAATCGGTGAGCCCGTCGGGAATCTCGGTCGAGGCCGCCGGGATGTTGAACGCCGTCGCGACTTCCGGCGGCGTCCGCACGACCATCAGCCTGACATGATCAGGCAGGCCATCCCTGATCTGCGGCAGCAGATCGGCGTGGCAGACCAACGTGTCGGCGCCGCTGTCGGCGAGGATGTAGCTGACCTCGGCCGCCTTCAGATGCCAGTTGATCGGTACCACCCGTCGGCCGAGCGCGGCAGCGCCGGCGACGACCTCGAACAGCGCGAAATCGTTGCGCAGCATCATTGCGACCGGCGCATCCTCGGAGCCGCCAAACCTGCTCAGTCCGCCTGCGACCTTCCGGATACGGGCGTGGAGCGCGGGATAGTCGATCTGGCGTTCACCGCTGATGATCATGGTACGTCCTTGCTTGGTCTTGTTGTTGTTTAGCGGTCGTCCAGAACTTCGCCGAAGCCGACCCAGCTCTTGCCGTTGAAGCGGCGCAGTTGCAGCTGCTGGAACGGCAGATAGTCGTCAGAACCGGTCGAGACCGACATGCCCGGCAGCAGCAGCGGCAGCTTGACGTCCTTGAGGGACGCCGCCTGCTTCATGATGTTCGCGCTGCTGTAGTCGCCGTTGCAATTCTTGAGCACGGTCATCAGCAGCGTCGAATAGTGATAGCCGGCCGCGTAGTTCGAGTTGCTGAGATCGGCGTTCGGCAGGTTCTGCTTCATGAAGGCGAAGTATTCCTTCACGCCGGGATCCTCGGCCCATTGCGGATCCATCGTGTCCTTCTGGTTGCTCGACGAGATCAGACCGACGGCGTTGTCGAGGCCTGCCGGTTCGAGGAACGAGATCGACGACGCCGAGGTCGGCAGGAAGAACAGGTCCGGCTTCCAGCCGATTTCGGCCACGCCCTTGATG
>JAEWBW010000578.1 GCA_023390955.1 Pseudomonadota bacterium | reverse complement strand
CGAGTTCATCGAGCGATAGCCCGAATCCACCCGCTCAATCTCGCGCGCGACGAGGCCATAGGCCACATAGCTCGCATTCGCACAGCCATATTCTTCCGGCAGCGTGATGCCGATCAGCCCGAGCTCCCCCATCTCGTTGAAGATCTCGCGATCGGTCTTCTCTTCGAGATAGGCCTTGGAGACGCGGGGCAGCAGCTTGTCCTGGGCGTAGGCGCGGGCGGTGTCGCGCACCATGCGCTCGTCTTCGGTCAGCTGCTCATCGAGCAGGAACGGATCATCCCACTGGAAAGAAGCCGAAGTCGGCTTGTCCTTGGCCTGAGGGCGCACGCTCATGAAACGTCCTTTCGCGTCTGGTTCCGTCAGAAATTGCCGTACAAATTAAAGCGCCACGGCAACAAGTGCAATTGCAATGCGTGGCGCGCGGCTCAGCTCTCGAGCTGCTCGTTGGCGACGATCTCGATGCCGAAGCCCGACAGGCCCTTGTAGTCGTGCACCGACGACGTCAGGTGGCGGATCGAGGTGACGCCGAGATCGCGCAGGATCTGTGCACCGACGCCGATCTCGCGCCACTGGCGGTTGCGGTCGGCCTCGGTCTGCGTCTCATCCGGAAGCGCCGCCACTGGGACACCGGCTGCGCCGTCGCGCAAATACACCAGCACGCCGCGGCCGGACTTCTTGAAGTGCTCCAGCACCGCCGCCATGCGCTTGTGGCCGGTGAAGATGTCCTTGACGATGTTCGGCTTGTGGAAGCGCGTCAGCACGTTCTTGCCGTCGCCGACGCCGTTATAGACGAACGCGACGTGGGCGATGGAATCGAACGGCGAGCGGTAGGCATAGCCCTGCAGCGGTCCGATCGGGCTTTCGGTCGTGAAGGTCGAGACGCGCTCGATCAGCTTCTCGCGCGCCTGTCGATAGGAAATCATGTCGGCGATGGTGACATGCTTGAGCTTGTGCCTGGCCGCGAATTGCGCGACCTGCTCGCCCTTCATCACACTGCCATCGTCGTTCATCAGCTCGCTGATGACGCCGACCGGCGGCAGGCCGGACAGCTTGCAGAGATCGACGGCAGCCTCGGTATGGCCGGAGCGCAGCAGCACACCGCCGTCCTTGGCGATCAGCGGAAAGATGTGGCCGGGTCGGGCAAAGTCGTTGGCGCCGGCATTGGGATTGGACAGCGCACGGCAGCAGGAGGCGCGCTCTTCGGCCGAAATGCCGGTACCGCCATCGGGCTTGTAGTCGATCGAGACCGTGAAGGCCGTGGTATGGGCGGAATCGTTGTGGGCGACCATCGGGTCGAGCCGCAACCGGCGCGCGTCCTCGGTCGTGATCGGCGCGCAGACGATGCCGGAGGTGTGGCGGATGATGAAGGCCATCTTCTCGGCGGTGCAGAGCGAGGCGGCGACGATGAGATCGCCCTCGCCTTCACGATCGTCGTCATCGGTGACGACCACGAGCTCGCCCTTGGCAAAGGCCTGCAAGACTTCCTGAACGGTATCGGGCATTTCCCAATCTCTGGCTGTTGTCGGCCGGAGGCTTAGCCGGACTCCGACGCCTGCGCTAGTGCCCCGGACGCAACCGGATATGCCGCAGGACGGGCCAAACGGCGGCCCGCCAAGGCTTGCACCGGGAATACCAGCGATATAGGCGCGGCGACAGCGCGCGGAAGGTGCGGAGACGGTTAGGGCAACACTTCGCGGCGCTCGCTGAGTCGCAAATCCAGCTCCGCCCGCTTGTCGTCCAGCAGGCCGGCCTGGGCTGCCTCCAGCACCGTGACCAGCTCGCGCGCATCGCTGAGCCGGGTCACCGTGACGTAGCTCGCACCGGCCGCGTAGAGTTCACCGACATCGGCCAGGAGATCGGCGGTGGCCACGATCATGGCGGTCGGATTGAGCGCGCGGACGTGGCGCACGAGCTTCTCGTTGGTGGCGCCCTTCAGCAGCGAGTCCGGCACGCTGAGGATGATCATCTCGGATTTGGCAACACCGGCATGAAGCAGCGTGTCGACATTGCTGATGTCGCCATAGACCACGTGCAACCCTCGCGCCAGCAGCGTCTGGTACACATTGGGATTGAAGTCGATCACCGTGATCTGCTCCAGCAACAGCGGATTCTGCCGCTCGATCTCGGCCAGCAGTGCGCTCGCCGCACGGAAAAAGCCGAGGATGACGATCCGGCGCGCCTCGCCATGACCGCCCTCGTGCCCCTCCCCGCCATGCGCCTGATCGTGGTCGAGATCGCGCAGGCCGATCCGCTTCAGCGGGCCGATCGCCCATCGCGTGATCTCGTCGCTGCGCACCATGAAGAAGGTCGAGAGCACGGCGAGCACCACGAAGGCGAACGATGCCGCGTTGGCCGTCTGGGGCGCGATATGATTGGCGGTGACGCCGGTCTGGATCACGACGAGCGAGAACTCGCTGATCTGCGCCAGGTTGATCGCCGGCAGCAGGCTCGCGCGCAGGCCCTGCTTCATCAGATAGAGCGGCAGGAAGGTGGTGATCACGCGGCTGACCACCGTGAAGGCCGCGATCATCAGGGCAAGGCCGATCACCGAAAGGTTCGGCACGGGGATGGTCATCCCCAGCGCGACGAAGAACAGCGTGATGAAGAAGTCCCGCAGCGTGGTGACCTTGGCGGTAACGTCGAGCGCGTATGGGAAGGTCGAGAGCGAGACGCCGGCAATCAGGGCGCCCATCTCGCGCGACAGATGCAACCGCTCGGCGGTCTCGGCCACCAGGAAGCACCAGGCGAGCGCGCCGAGCAGGATCAGCTCCGGGCGGCGGGCGATCTGGTGGAACAGGCGCGGCAGCACGTAGCGGCTGACCAGGAACGCGGCCACCACCAGCACGGCAACGCGGACGATCGAGAGCAGGATGACGGTCGCCTGCAGGTCGGCCAGGCTCGGCTGCACCGCCAGGAACAGGATGGCGAAGATATCCTGCAGCACCAGGACGCCGAGGGTGATGCGCCCCGGCAGCGTATCCAGCTCGCGCTTCTCGTAGAGCACCTTGACGATGATGACCGTGCTGGAGAGCGCACAGGCCACGCAGAGGTAGACCGCATCGAAATGGCCGCCTCCCAGCGACAGCCCGATGGCGGTGAAGAACAGCACGCCCAGCACGCAGCCACCGACGAGCTGGCCCCCAGCCGCAAACAGGATCACCTTGCCGGCCCGCACGATCTTCTTCAGGTCGATCTCGAGCCCGATCATGAAGAGCATGAAGATCAGGCCGAGCTCGGAGATGACCGAGATCGACTCCTCCGACTTGACCCAGCCGGCACCGAATGGACCTATGCAGAAGCCGGCGATAAGGTAGGCCAGAATAAGCGGTTGTCGGGAAAAATGGGCCAAAAGCCCCAACATCCAGGCAAACAGGATGCATAAAGTAATGTCGCGAATAAGCTCGTGCATGTCGAAATGGTCCTTCTTGTCGCACCCTAGGGACGGTGTGCGACGCGGCAAGCCAGCAATTCGTCACATGCGAACGGGGCTGCTGTCTGCAATCCTGCTATGCCCGCTCGTCTCAATAGAACCGGCAGCTGCGCAATCCAAGGTCAGTCTCGAGCAAGGCTTTGCCGATTCGCTCACGACGATGCCCAAGGAGGAACTGGGGGTGTCCGGCGGGTTCTACGTGCCGGCCTATTCCAGTGTGGCCATGAGCCAGGGCAAGTTGCGTGTCGATTTTTCGGTGACGCTGAGCGTCCACAATGCCTCCGAGACCCAGCCGCTGGTCATCAAGCGCATCGCCTATTTCGACACGTCTGGCAAGATGGTCGAGAGCTATTTGAAGCAACCGGCGGCGCTGAAGCCGCTGGCGACCGTCACACTCTTCATCCCGACCGATGACGTCCGCGGCGGCACCGGAGCCAATTTCATCGTCGACTGGGCCGCCACCGGCGAGATCGCCGAGCCGGTGGTCGAGGCCCTGATGGTTGGCGGCGTCGCCAATGCGCATTACGCTTTCATCAGCCAGGGCCGTCCTACCCGGACGGTCGGCAAGAAGTAAGAAGGCGGCCGGTGCAACGCCGGTCCGCTCAACAAGAACGCAATCGAGGAAACTGCCCATGACCGCCAGCTTCGACTTCGCGCCCCTGTTCCCGCCGGGGCTGCCGGCTCCCTCTGGCCGCTGGACGGGCCTCGCCAAATACAGCTTCGTCGGCGGCAACAACGATTCCGAACAGGTCCCGCTCGACAATCTGATCGAGGCGTTCAACACGGTGATGCGGCGCGAGGGCCGGACGCTGGCGACCTATGGGCTGGCGCATGGGCCGCAGGGCTACCTCCCCTTGCGCGAATTCCTCACCGCCAAGCTGAAGCGCGATGCCGGCATCGCCTGCACCGTGGACGACCTCCTGATCGTGTCGGGCTCGTTGCAGGCGCTCGACCTCGTCAACCACACGCTGCTCGCGCGCGGCGACACCGTGATCGTCGAGCAGGAGACCTATCAGGGCTCGCTCAACCGGCTGACCCGGCTCGGCGTCAACACCGTCGGCATCCCGCTCGACGACGACGGCATGCGCATGGACGCGCTCGCCGCCGCGCTGGCCGACCTGAAGAGCCGCGGTATCCGGCCGAAATACATCTACACCATCCCGACCGTGCAGAACCCGACCGGCACCATCATGCCGGAAAGCCGCCGCGCCGAATTGGTGCGGCTCTCAGCCGAATACGGCGTGCCGATCTTCGAGGACGATTGCTATGCCGACCTGATCTGGTCGGGCGAGCGGCCGCCTGCGATCTACGCGATGAGCCCGAAGGGTGGCGTCATCCACATCGGCTCGTTCTCGAAGTCGATCGCGCCGGCGCTGCGCGTCGGTTTCATCGTCGCGCCCTGGGATGTGACGTCGCGGATGCTGGCGCTGAAGACCGATGCCGGCTCGGGCGCGCTGGAGCAGATGGTGCTCGCCGAATATTGCAAGCCGCATTTTGCGACGCATGTCCCCGCGCTGACCGGCGCATTGCGCAAGAAGCTCGACACCTTGATGGAAGCGTTGAACGAGCAGTTCGGCACGGCGGCCGAGTTCGAGGACCCCAAGGGCGGCATCTTCCTCTGGGTCAAGCTGCCCGACAATGTCGACACGCTCAAGCTCTACCAGGCCGCGCTCGCCGCCGGCGTGTCGATCAATCCGGGACCGGAATGGTCGACCGACAAGGGCTATTCGGGCTCGCGCCTGCGGCTGTGCTTCGCCAGCCCCACGCATCAGCAGATCCGCGAAGGCGTGGCGGTGCTGGCCGAAGTGTGCCGCAAGGAGTTCGGCGTCCCGGAAAGGATCGCCAACGTCGAGAAGGCGCGGAGATAAGGCGTCACGCCGTCGCCGGCTGGCTGCCGCGAATTGCGGACGCCAGCCGCAGCAGCAGGACGATCGAGACATTACCCTTGCCGGCCTCGATCAGCGCGATGTAGCGCTCTGAAATCCCCGACCGGCGAGCAAGCTCGCGGCGGGAGAGATCGCAGCGCCTGCGCGAGGAGCGCACGCGCTCGCCGAGCTCGGCCAGGAATTCGGTCTCGGAACAGGGTGGACAGGCTACGCTGCCCGGCAGCGCTCCGCCCGCAAAATCGGTGACTTGATCCAGCATTGGTTGATCCACGATCTCCTCCAGAGCCGCGATGCTACGCTCCCCCGGCGCGCGGCTTCATTGACGCGGATCAAATAGCGGAACGATCGCCGCCGACGGTCCTCCCCTAGCGCACCGCGAACGGCGCCTGATAGGGCCTGCCGAACGGCACGCCATTGACGACGGTCTGGACCGGCTTCAGCTGGGCCTTGCCGTCCCGCTTGTTGTTGCGGGTATCGAGGAACGTCACGGGCCCCTCGACCAGCTCCATGATCGCGACGTCGCCGGGTGCTCCCAGCTGCAGCGTTCCGAGCTTGGGCGCCCGGTTGATGATCTTTGCCGGCGCGATGGTCGCCATCGACACCACCTGCTCCAGCGAGAAGCCGAGCGTCATGAACTTGCTCATGACGTTCGGCAGGTACGGCATGCCCGGCGAATTTCCCGAGAATACGTGGATGTCAGAGGAGATCGTGTCGGGCGCGCAGCCGCCGGGGATCGCTACCTCGGCCACGGTGAAATCGAAGCTGCCGCCGCCGTGGCCGACGTCGAAGATCACGCCGCGCTGCTTGGCCGCGAGCGCCGCCGGCAACAGCCGGCCCTCCTGCACGATGTTAGTGAAGACGCCCGCCACGTTCGGCGCGCCGGAATAGGAGTGCGTCAGCACATCGCCCGGGCGCAGCAGATTGAGAATCTCGGACATCAGCTCCTTGGTCTCGACGCCGCCGATATGGACCATCATCTTGGCTGGCCAGCCGCAGAGCTCGCAGGCCTTGATTGCGCGCTTGAGCGGCTCGAGGCCGTGCTTGAAGATGACGTTCTCCGACATGCGGACCTTGACGCCCACGAGAAAGTCCGGGTTCTCGGCCAGCGCCATCGCACAAGCTTCCATCTGCGCATTGTCGATGTTGTAGAGTTCGGCGACCGGGAAGGCGGACAGGCCGTTGTTGGCGATGTGAACGAAGGCGTAGATCCGCGCGCGTGATTGCGCGACGATGTAACGGCGGAGTGCTGCGAGGTTGTTGACGCCGGCGTCGCCCGCCGACACGACCGTGGTGGTGCCCTGAAACTGCACCAACTCGTCGGCGGGTATGCCGATCGCCGATCCGTACGGATAGACATGGCAATGCAGGTCGATCAGCCCCGGCGTCACCAGCTTGCCGGAGGCATCGATCGTCTTGAGCGCACGCTCAGCCGGAATCTCCGCCTCGACCGCTTCGATCACACCCCAGCGAATGCCGATGTCACGCTTGCCGCGCAGTGACTGGCTGGGATCGAGAACGTCGCCGCCCTTGATGACGAGGTCGAACTTGTCGGCCGGCCCCATGGCGGCACCGGCTCCGCCAGCCCACGCTGCGGCGGTCGACGCCCCCGCCCCCAGAAGAAGTTGACGACGTGACAGGCCGGACATGGCGACGCTCCCCTGCATTTGTTATTGAGGGGATGATGCGCCGCGCCCGGTCGACGTGCAAGCGCCGTGCATGAGCATCACGAGTTGCGGTGCGGCAAACCGATGTGGGATTCGGCGGCGCGAGAGACGAAGGCGGGCGGGGAGCTGTTGACGTGATCGGAAACATTCTGATGCGTGGGACGATGCCCACGCTGCTCTGGCTCGCCCTGGTTGCTCCGGCCGGCGCCGAAACCCTGGCCGCGACGATCGCCCGATCGGGACTGCTCGGATCATGGGCCGCTGACTGCTCGCTGCGCCCCGACCGCGGCAAGGGCACGCTTCTTACCTTTGAGATCATGCAGGATGGCCGCGTGATGTATCGCCGAAACTTTGGCGACACCAAAGACGAGAACGAGGTGTTGTCCGTTTCGAGCGAGACCGGCGGCCTGTTCAACGTCACGGTGTTCTTTCCCTCATTGCATCAGGCGCGCGAATTCGGGCTCTTGCTTCAGAAGGACGGCACATTACGCGCGATGTACAATCGCAGCGAACGCGGCGACTACACCATCAGGGATGGAAAATTCGTCAAGACGGGACAGCCGACACTCGCACAGCGCCGCTGCGGCGCGAGCACCTGATGCTTCCGGATTCAAGCTGAACGTCCATTCAGAAATCTCCTGCTGTTCCTCCGGAACGATTGCGCGCATGCGCGGTTCTCAAGTGCATTCTGGTTTGGAGGAGGACATCATGAAGAAGCTTGGTTATGTGGTTGCAGCCCTGGGCGCGCTTGTGATCGCGGCACCGACGATGGCGAATGCCGAGACCATCGTCATCAAGAAGGGCCATCATCATCACGGTGCTTACGGCGCGCGTGCTGAATACCGCGCCCATCGCGACCATGGCTGGCATCGCGGCTGGCATCATCGCGACAAGGTCGTCGTGATCAAGCGCGGTCACCGTCACCACTGGGATTAATGACCCACGACATGGAAATGGCCCCCGACCGGGGGCCATTTCTTTGCGCGCATGCAGGTCTGATCGGAGCTAGTCCCACGCCGGGGCGAAGCCGGGATTGACGCAACGCTTGTCCTTCGGCAGGCCCGCGATCTTCTTGCGATCGTCGTCATCGAGCGTGAGATTCAGCGCGCCGAGATTGGCCGCCTGGCTCTCGCGCCGCGACGCCTTCGGGATAGCGGCGACGCCGTCCTGGTCGAGCAGCCATTTCAGCGCGACCTGTGCGGCCGTCGCATCGTGCTTCCTTCCGATCTCGGCCAGCACCGGATCCGACGCAAAGCGTCCCTGCGCCAGCGGGCAGTACGCGACCAGCGGGATCGACTTCGCCGCGAGATAGGCGATGACCTTCGATTGATCCAGCATCGCATGATATTCGATCTGGTTGCAGGCGATCGGCGCCTTGACCTCCTCGACCGCGACCTTGAGCAACGCGGTGGTGAAGTTGGCGACACCGATGGCGCGGGTTCGCCCATCCTCCTTCAGCTTCATCAGCGTCTCGAACGCCGCGCCCCAGTTCGCGTTGCGCGAGGGCCAATGCACGAGATAGAGATCGACATGGTCGAGCCGCAGCTTCTTCAGGCTGGCGTCGAAGGCGCGGCGAATCGCATCCGGCGACAGGTTCTCGTGCCAGACTTTTGTGGTCACGTGCAGCTCGCCACGCGGCACCTTGGCCGAGGCGATGGCCGCGCCGATCGCCTCCTCATTGGCATACATCTCCGCGGTGTCGATGTGTCGATAGCCGAGCGCCAGCGCGCTCTCGACCGCGGCACGGCATTCATCGCCCTGCATGCGGAAGGTGCCGAGGCCGAGCTTGGGCATGCTGATGCCCTGTGTCTTCAGATTGTCCATGAAACGCTCCCTGACGAATATTGCCCGCCGGACGCGCGGTGAGGCCGCGGGGACAGACTCTTCGGTGATGGAAAAGAGGTGGCGGGAGCGGCCACTATAGCGCGGCGATGGCGAGCCGGCCAATCAAGATCGGGTTAGACGGCTTACGAATGCTGCGCCACCATTGCGGGGCGTGCCTGCGGTTGCGGCAGGATATCGACCGACCAGAGGTCGCGGTTATCGACGTCCTTCAGCGTCACGGTCATCACCGCGCTCGCGCCGTCGATGTCGACGCGGCCGAAGAACTGCAACCCGAAGCAGGGTGCGAGGTTGTTGCCTTGCGCTGCGCTGCAGCCGTTCTGGTACATCGCGACCGGGCCAAAGGTGTTATCGAGTTCGCCCGGCCCCCAGGTGCCGGCATGCAACGGCCCGGAGATGAACTCCCAGAACGGTTCAAAATCGGAGAACACCGCGCGATTGGGATCGTAGTGGTGCGCCGCCGTGTAATGCATGTCGGCGGTGAGCCAGACGATGTTCTTCACGCCTGCACGCTTGATGAAGGACAGCAGATCGGCGATCTCGTGCTCGCGCCGGTCAGGTGGGCCGTTGCCGAGCGCGACCGCATCGAAGCTGACGAGGCCGATCGGCAGGTCGGCCGCGATGACCTTCCAGGTCGCGCGCGAGGCCGCCAGCTCACGCTTCAGCCAGGCCAGTTGCTCGCGTCCAAAGATCCAGCCGGCGTGGTCGTCGCCCTTGTTCCAGCTTGCGTCGCGATAGCTGCGCATGTCGATCATGAAGACGTCGAGCAGCGGCCCGTACCCGATCCTGCGATAGATGCGGCCTTGTTGCGCGGGCGTGTTGCGGATCGGCATGAAGTCGAAGAATGCGCGCCGGGCCCGTGCGACGAGGCGCGGTGTGCCGTCGTCCTCATAGCCGCTCTCGTCATAGGAGCCGGTCGGCGACCAGTCGTTGGTCACTTCGTGGTCGTCCCACTGCGCGAACATCGGCACCTCCTGATGGAAGGCGCGAAAATTCTCGTCGAGATGATTGTATTTGTAATTGCCGCGAAACTGCGCCAGCGAGTGCGCGACCTCGGACTTCTCCTCCGTGACGATGTTGCGCCAGACCTCGCCGTTAGGAAGTCTTTGCTCCGACGGAATGGTGCAGTCCGCGTAGATGTGGTCACCGGAATGGATGAAAAAGTCCGGGTGGTTCTCCAGCATGGTGTGATAGGAGCGCATGCCGCCGCGCGCGGTGTCGATGCCCCAACCCTGGCCGGCCGTGTCGCCGGACCAGACGAAGGATATCGACTTGCCTGCAGGTGGCGCCGTCCGAAAATGGCCGACGCGGGATTCACCCGCGAGGCCGGTCGCGATGTCGTCGAAGCGCACGCGATAGAATATGTCCTGGCCCGGCGGCAAATCGCCGAGCAGCACCTTCGAAGTGAAGTCGGCATCGGGCAGCGCGTCGGCGGACGCCGTGGACAGGATCGTTCGAAAGCTTTCGACGGTGGAGCATTCCACCCGCATCCGCGCCGGCCGGTCGGTGCGCGCCCACACCACGGCAGACCCCTCCGAGACATCACCCGACTGGATGCCACCGGCGATCGAGGGCCGGTCGGCGGCGCGGCTGAGACCTGGTTTTGCGAATGAGCCGAGACCGGCGAGTGCGAGCGAAGACGTGGAGCGGACCAGAAACTGCCGTCGGGTCCATGCGCGCGAGGCGCGGAGCGTTGCCATTCAGGAAACCTTCGTCGAATCGCGACGAAAGGTGCCTGCGCCGTTTGACTCCCGGCCGACGGTTTCTTGACTACATGCCTACGGTTTTGCGACGCACTTGTGACACACTAGCGCTTCCAGTCGCAGATGCCGCCCGAGCGGCACGGCCAGGTCTGGATTCGCGTGTCCATGGCCTGCGCATCCAGCGGGTTGCTTCGACGATGCGCGAGCTTCGTGCGCGCGGCGCCGCGCGGCGTCGTCACCTTCGCACGAGCAACCTTCGGTGCGGGAACGTGCACACGTTCGGTCGCGACCGGCTTCGCCTCGCTGCGGGCCTCGACCGCCACCGGCGCGAATTCGGTCGGAGGACCGAGCCGCTTGGGCGACAGCACCGCCTTGGAGAGATCGAGACCGAGATATTCGTCGGGCTTGTAGTCGCTGGCCGACGCGATGCCGCCCCATGCGAGCATGAGGGCAGCGGCAAGGCCAAGGGAAACACTTTTCAGGACCACGGACGCCTCCTGAAATTCAATTAAGGGCTAAATCTACCTCCTATTTAGGAGGCCCGCCGGGGATTTCCAGCGCCCAAGTGCCGTCAGGGTTACCGGCCGGCGAAGCCGATCTCGCGAAATTGGCCCCTGGAACCGGCTGCCGGTTATTTGGCCGCCTTCACCGCAATCACCTCGATCTCGACCAGGAAACCGGGATTGGCCAGCGAGGCAACGCCGACCACGGAACGGGCCGGCAGGTTGGGCTGGGAGCCGCCGAAAAACTGGGTGTAGCCCTCCATGAAGGCGCCGAAGTCCATCGGCGTCGTGGCGTTGTGGACCAGGAAGACCTGCATCTTCACGACGTCACCCATGGTGAGCCCAAGCCCTTCCAGGATGCCCTTGATCCGCTGGAGCACACCGACGGTCTGGGCCTTGGTGTCGCCATAGGCCTGCAGGCTCTGGGGATTGGCTGCCTTGTCAGCGACTGGCGGCACCTGGCCGCTGACATAGTAGGTCGTGGCATTGCCCTTGACCTCGACAGCCTGCGCGATCGGGAAGTTGGAGTTGGGAATCGGATGCCGGATGATCTCGGCCTGAGCTGTGCCGACGAAGCTGAGCAGCGCGGCGATGATGGTCGTGATCCCAAGTTTCATTCGTCTCCCCCTCTTTCCAAAGCCTAGCGGCGGGCGTCCCGGACTTCGTTGGCCGTGACCGCGTCCTCATAATTGTTGCCGAAATTGCTGCGCAGGTAATTCACGACAGCGGCGACCTGCGCGTCCGTCATCATCTCGCCGAACGGCGGCATGGCGCGGCGGCCGTGCAGGACGAGATAGACCGGATAGCCCCGCGCCTCCAGATTTCGGTCGGCGGTCAGCGACGGGTAGCTGCCGGCTCCGGCCGCGCCGCCCGCATCGGGCATATGGCAACCCTGACAGATGTTGGCGAACAGCTCTTCTCCCGTGGCCTCGGCAAAGGTGAAGCCGGAACTGAAGATGCGCGTCTGGGTCCCGTCATGCGCAAGCGCCGTCGCCGACAGCGTCGCCGCTGCTGCGATCGCAAGACCGATCGGCCATCGCCTGTGATGTGAGTTTGCCATCAGGTCTTCACCACGCGGTCGTGCAGCCGCCTGATCGCATCGAGCGCCGACAGGATCGCGCCTTCCTGCCAGGCCGGCAAGGCCGAGGCGTGCTCGCCCGCGAGCACGATGCGGCCGTCGATCTGGCAGAGGTTCTGGTAGTGCGCGGCGCGCGCCTCGTCGCTCCACTCGCCACTGCAGCCGAGCGCGAACGGCACCCGGTGCCAGGCCACGGCCACGCCGTTCTCGAATTCGCTGCTGTATTGCGGATGGATGGCAGCGCCGAACTCGACGGCGCGCGCGACCCGCTCGGCCGGCGGCATCGCCGTGAACTCGTAGGAGTTCGGTCCCTCGAACATGTAGGCGCCGAGCAGCACGCCGCGGCCGGCGCGGTTATACCCATAATTGGGATAGGCGATCTGGCGGATCGGCAGATCAGTGTAGCTGATGCCGCCATAGATCGCCTCGTCCTCCTCCCAGAAGCGGCGCTTGAACTGGAGGCCGATCTTGACCGAGGCGGCGTAGGGCACGGCATCAATCGCCGTCCGCATGGCGGGGCTTACGTCGAGCTGCAGCTGGCTGAGGATCGACAGCGGAATCGTGCAGACGCACCAGTCCGCGTGCACCTGCTGAACCGCGCCGCTCCGCGTCGCATCGACGTAGCTGACGGTGACACCGCGCGCGTCCTGCTGGATCTGCTTGACCTTCGCATTGTAGCGGATGAGGTCGCCGACCTCCTTTGCAAATGCCTTGCCGATCATGTCCATGCCGCCGACCGGCTGGAACATCGTCGTCTGGAAATTGTAATGCGCGAAGCCGCGCAGATATCGCCAGAGCCGCGACTTCAGCACCTCGGACAGGCCGACCGGTACGCTCGGCTCCGGCATCGCCGTCAATCCGCCGCCGGGATCCTTGCTGTAGCCACGGAACTCCGCCGAGATCAGATTGGTCTTGTAGCCATAGCCGCTGTCGAGCGCGCCCCAGGAGCGAAGCGCCTGAAGCAGGATCTCCTGGTCTTCCTTCGACACGGCTTCGTCCAGCTTGCCTTGCTGCGTCGTCTTCGCGAGCAACTCGGCGATCTGTCCCTGGAAGTCTGCCTTCACGGCCCGCAGCCGCTGCGGCCGGCCGTCGAAGGCGCGGGTGGAATGCAGGAAGGCGTTGTGATTGAGCTGGTTGAACGGCTCGAGCGCGACGTTCAGCCGCTTGCAATAGTCGAGCAGCGCGCGGTGGTGATAGGGAATCCGCCACGGGCCCGGATTGATGTAGAGCCCGTCCGAAAATTCGCAGGTCTGCTTGTAACCGCCAAGCTCGGTAAAACTATCGCCGCCCCGCAGTGTCCAGTTGCGGCCGCCGGCGCGATTGTTGAACTCGAGGATCTGGACCTTGTAGCCGGCCCTGCGCAATTCGAGCGCGGCCGTCATGCCGGCAAGGCCGGCCCCGAGCACGACGACGGATGCGCCCTTCGGATCGCCCTCCAGCTTCACCGGCCCCCGATAGCGGGATTCCGATGCGAAGCCGAGGCTCGTCATCGCGTGATACATCGACGTGCTGCCGGCCACCGTGCCGATCAGCGCAAGGAGATCGCGTCGCCTGACGGTCGGGAGCGCGTTGTGCATGTGGTGTAAGTGCCGACAGCCGAATTCTGGCCGTCAGGAAACAGCACAGGCGAGAGCGAGGCAACACACGCGTTGTTGATCGTTCTCGCTCGGCCACTCACTCCAGTGTCGTCCTGGCGAAAGCCAGGAC
>JAEWBW010000558.1 GCA_023390955.1 Pseudomonadota bacterium | reverse complement strand
GCCTGCCGTCGCGCGAGCTGATCGCCGACAGCGTCGAGTACATGGCCAACGCGCATTGCGCCGACGGCCTCGTCTGCATCTCCAATTGCGACAAGATCACGCCCGGCATGCTGATGGCCGCGCTGCGCCTCAACATCCCCGCCGTGTTCGTCTCGGGCGGGCCGATGGAGGCCGGCAAGGTCAAGCTGCAGGGCAAGACCAAGGCGGTCGACCTCATCGACGCCATGGTCGCCGCCGCCGACTCCAAGGTCAGCGACGAGGACGTCAAGGTGATCGAGCGCTCGGCGTGCCCGACCTGCGGCTCCTGCTCGGGCATGTTCACGGCCAACTCCATGAACTGCCTGACCGAGGCGCTCGGCCTCGCGCTGCCCGGCAACGGCACGGTGGTCGCGACCCACGCCGACCGCAAGCGCCTGTTCGTCGAGGCCGGCCACACCATCGTCGATCTCGTCCGCCGTTATTACGAGCAGGACGATGCCAGCGTGCTGCCGCGCAACGTCGCGAACTTCAAAGCGTTCGAGAACGCGATGACGCTCGACATCGCGATGGGCGGTTCGACCAACACCGTGCTGCATCTGCTCGCGGCGGCCCATGAGGGCGAGGTCGCCTTCACCATGCAGGACATCGACCGGCTGTCACGCCGCGTTCCCGTGCTCTGCAAGGTCGCGCCGTCGGTTGCCGACGTCCACGTCGAGGACGTGCATCGCGCAGGCGGCATCATGGGCATTCTGGGCGAGCTCGATCGCGCCGGCCTGATCGACACCTCGGTCTCGACCGTGCACGCGCCGACGATGCAGGACGCGCTGGAGCGCTGGGACATCAAGCGCTCCAAGAGCGAGTCGGTCCGCACCTTCTTCCGGGCCTCGCCAGGCGGCATTCCGACCCAGGTCGCGTTCAGCCAGGAGCGCCGCTACGACGAGCTCGACAGCGATCGCGAGAAGGGCGTCGTGCGCAATATCGAGAATGCCTTCAGCAAGGACGGCGGCCTCGCCGTGCTCTACGGCAATCTCGCGCAGGACGGCTGCATCGTGAAGACGGCCGGCGTCGACGCCTCGATCCTGAAGTTCTCCGGCCCGGCGCGTGTCTTTGAAAGCCAGGACGCGGCGGTCGACGGCATCCTTGGCGGCAAGGTCGTCGCCGGTGAGATCGTGGACATCATCTATGAAGGCCCGCGCGGCGGCCCGGGCATGCAGGAGATGCTCTATCCGACCAGCTATCTGAAGTCGAAGGGCCTCGGCAAAGCCTGCGCGCTCGTCACTGACGGGCGTTTCTCCGGCGGCTCGTCCGGCCTGTCGATCGGGCATCTGTCGCCGGAAGCGGCCGAAGGCGGCAATATCGGTCTGGTGCGCTCCGGCGATCGCATCTCGATCGACATCCCGAACCGCAGCATCACGCTCGAGGTCTCCGACGAGGAGCTTGCGAAGCGTCGCGCGGCGGAGGAGGCGAAGGGTGATGCCGCCTGGCAGCCCGCCAAGCGCCAGCGCAAGGTCTCAACCGCGCTGCAGGCCTATGCCGCGCTGACGACGAGCGCCGCGCGCGGCGCCGTGCGCGAAGTGAAGCGTCGCGGGAACTGAACACCACTGCGCGCAACGCGCCGCGCATGGTCAACAAAATCTTAGCGATCGGCTGAAAACAGCCGGTCGCATTAAGGACGTCCCGATGAACTTCGGCAAGCAAGGCCGTCGTCGCGTATACTGGTGCCTGCCAAAACCAAAAATCATTTTCGGGCAATTGGGGCACCACCACCATGTCTCGTACGATCGCTGTTGCTTTCTCCGCGGCCGTCGCCGCCATTTCCATGACGAGCGCGGCGTCCGCCGGTTGCTACAATTGCTACACGCCGCCGCCGTGTCAGACCTGCTATCAGCAGCAATACGTGGCGCCGCAATACCGCACCGTCGATGAGACCGTGATGGTTTCGCCAGGCGCCGTGATCGCGCATCGCACGCCGGCGCAGTATCGCACCGTGATGGTGCCGCAGACCGTGATGGTCGCGCCCGAGGGCGTGCAGTACGAGCGCACCCCGCCGCAATACGCCACGCGTCAGCGCGTCGAGATGGTGTCGCCGGGCTATTCCTATTACGCGCCCGTCCAGATGCGCTGCGCGAGCTGCGGCTACTGAGGTCAAGAGCATAATCCGGAAGCGCGTGCAGCGGCTTCCGAGAGATCATGCTCCGAATGAAAGAGAAAACGAAGCCCGGAACGGAGGCGAATCCAACCGGGCTTCGTCGCCGGCGGCTTCCTGGGAGGCGCTGCCGATTGGTCGGCCACATGATTGCGTGGGCCGGACCATCCTGAGATACTCGCCCAATACTGCCTCGCCCAATACTGCCATACTGCCCAAGATGCCTGGCTGACACTCGCCTTACAGTGCCGAGCAGCATTCGGCCGCTCGCAAGCAAATGATCCTCGCCTCAATCGATGCGACGGCTCGGATGTACTGCGTCGAGGTGTCGCCGCATATGGACACCATCTTGAATTGCCTGGGGTCGACCAAAATGCGCAGAAACCTTGTGTTGTTGCTTGCCGTGGGTGCGATCGCAGTCATTTGCGGCGAAGCTTCCGCCGGAGTCTGCAAGGATCGGCAGGTTGCCTTCAACAAGTTGGCGAGCCAGGACGCTGCGGTCCTGGCCAGGATGAAGGCCGCGGCCGCCGCGAACAACTGCGCGGGAGTCATCGCGGCCGGCAATGCCAGGATTGCGGTGCTTCAGCGCGCCGCGAGCATGCGCAGCAGCGTGGTAAATTGCGAAGACGCCACCCACATCAACTCGGATCGGGATCCACCTGGTTATGACGCGCGCGAGATTGCCTTCACCCGAAACGTGATCGCCGCGTGTAACGGGACGGCCAGCCGAACTGCCGCGACAAACACACCTCCGCCTGCCAAACCCGTCGCTCCGCCGGCCGACTCGCGTGCCGTGGCGCGTGGCTCCGACTGCTCGGATGTGTCCGGCACGGGGGCGCCCAGGATCCAATGTTCGGAACGAAGGCCGGCCGCACCGCCGACGCCGAAAAGGGTCGAGGTCAAGCCCGAGACGAAACCGGTGACCCACACGGAGAACACTGGAACGGCCACGAGACTCATGGCGGAATTCTTTCCCGAGGCGGCTCAGGTTACCGGCCGACCGAAGGAAGAGCCGAAGCCCGATCTCCCCCCGAGCTCGCCTGCTGAGAACACGCCTGCGGTCGTTGCGCCGTCACCCGAGCTGACTGCAGCGCGAGAGAGCCTCGCCGAGGCCGCGCGAATAGCGCAGGAGCATCAAACCTGCTCGACGTTGCAGGCCGTTGTTACCCGCGCCAAGGACGTCGTGTCGGTGTACGAGAAGCTCGGCGATACCTCGAACGCCACGGCAATGGCCGCGAAGGCCGGCAAGGTCGAGCGCGTGTTGGCCGAGATGCGGTCGACGGATACATGTGATGGCTCTCGCGTGGCAGCGCGTCACAAGGACGAGCGCAAGGGTGGCGATTCATCGAAGCTCACCCCCGCGCAATGCGTCTCGAGGATGGCCTATCTGAAGACGTTGGACGAGGGAGCAGTGCAGAGCAAGAATACCGGGGGACGTAGCCAGGTCGCCTTGATGCGGTTGGAGATGTTGTCGTCCGGCAATTGTAACGAAGACAAGTACAAGCCAGACCTGCGGGAATGCCTGACCGCCAAGATTCTCTGGGCGGATGCCAAGATTGGCGAGCAGGAGATTGAGCGGAGACTGCGCGCCGCCAATTGCCCGCCCCTGAATTGATGACTTGGTGGGCGGCTTGAGAATCTTCCAACCGCCCGGGCTTCCGCCGGCCTGATGCGCTTGACTCAGACACTGTCGCTGAAGCGGCGCCGCTAGCGCGGCATGCCGCCGAAAGGCGCGGACCGGACGATGCGGTCTCGGGCGAGGGGGAACCAACTTCGCGTTGCCTTCTCGCACCACCTGCGTTAAGCGAGCGCATTCCTGATCCGGAAAGGTGGCCGAGTGGTTTAAGGCACCGGTCTTGAAAACCGGCGTACCTGCAAGGGTACCGTGGGTTCGAATCCCACCCTTTCCGCCAGTATATTGTTCGCCACTGTTCGTGGCCGCGCCCCGAGGGTCAATGACGCCTCAACCTGATCGAGCGGCGTATCTCCAGGTAATACCAAGCCATTTGATGGTGCAGGAACGTTGTAAAGCGTTGCATAAAACGCATCGGATGCCCCCCGGTAGCTCGTCGCTTTAAGGATCAGATACGAGTGAGGGTCGGGCGTCTATGGGCAAACTGAAGCCGGAGGTAGCGAAGGCCCACACTGATCGAACCACTCACGGCCGGCCTTGCTGGCTTCGCGAACAACATTCAGGGCGGCCCACTCGGCGCTTCCATTGGTGGACTCGGCGCAATCCAATGTCGGCGCTGTTCCAGCAATTTTCTGCGTCGCCGAACATGGCGCCGGTGGCCAACCTGTCCGCGGCTGTCATTCGCCCCCGAGCTGTGTACGTCCAAGCCGTCTTTCACTCGGCACGCAATTTGACGGCTAATTCGCCAGCCGCTCACAGACATGGACCGGCATAGCGTCAGGGCGCTCCCAGTGGTGATCTCGCTCGAGGTCCAGAGATGTCGACAATCTTGGCAATTCCTGCTTCGCGCTCCGTCCTTACGCTTGTGGTCTCGTCCGCAACCCACGAATGGAACCGTTTGGCGTCATGCGGGTCGGATAGCGCGGGACACATTCGGCGAAGTCGGTGTGAGCAAAGGCTGCCTCGTTCACCAGCACGGAGTGGCCAAGGGGAGTTCGCTATAGGAGTTCATGCGCCATCATCATAGCTTAGCTTGCGCTCCTTCTCGAACTGAGTCGCTGCTGTCCGCTTCCTCGAGAAGCGGTTCGATATAGGTCTTGTGCAGGCTCTTTACCGATCTCAGGCCGTCGAACAGAACTCGGATTGAACTGGGATTGCTGTTGCTGACGAGGCCCACAACCGTTCCGATCTCGGGTGTGTTTCTCCGTACCCGATCGCGGCCCAATTGGCTCAGCCGAACCCGGTCGCCGAGTCTGAACGCGTGAGTCGCGGTCTCCGTTTTCATATCTCGCATCCCGATGGAAGTGCTGTTTCGCGCGCCGAACTGGGGACGGGGCGATCCGTCTGAATGTTGCCGCCCGCTCCACTCAGAACCATCCGGAAACGGGCTTCGGGAAAAATATGAAATAGCAGCAATATGTTAGTGGTGTAGATACGAGGCGTTGTAGCGACCCAATATGTACTTTGGGTGCACGGCGGCACTTAACGATAGCACACCGTCGGGATTGCCAATTATGGCAGCATGTGGACTAATGACCAATATTTATTCTTTTTTAATATTTTTCGGGGGCTGTTTTGAATTTTGTTGGGAATTCCGACGCCCATTCGCCTGCCGACGGCCTAGCCGTTCATTCGGAATATCCGAGTGACGTAACTGTGCAGCGCATCGAAGGCGCGAACAACATCGCCGTCTCGGATTATCACCTGGTGTTTGAGGGTGAGTACACCCGTGTCGGCTCAGACTTGGTGCTGACAAAGGACGATCGGAAACTTGTCGTCGCAGGCTATTTTCACGGAGAGAAGCGCGCAGCCCTCTCGACGCCTGACGGGTACAGCCTGTCGGGAAGCGTTGTAACCGCTCTGACCGGACATGTCCAATACGCCCAAGCCTCAGGTGCTGCGGATCTGGGAAAGGTTATTGGCCACGTTACGAAGCTGACAGGCAATGCGACGGTAATTCGTAACGGCGTCTCGATCATTCTGAATTCGGGCGACAACGTCCTGAAGGGCGATGTCGTTCAGACGGGCTCCAACTCGTCGTGCGGCATCACATTCATCGATGGCACCGTCTTCGGTTTGTCTTCGAATGCACGGATGATGCTGAACGAGATGGTCTATGATCCCAACGGATCGTCGAATTCTTCATTTCTCACGCTCGTCCAGGGCACAATAACCTTCGTTGCCGGCGAGACCGCCAAACGCGGTGACATGAAGGTCGATACGCCAGCGGCCGTTCTGGGCATCCGCGGAACAGCAGTGCTGGTTGTAATCGAAGTCTCTGGTCCGGTTCCGGTAAAATGTCAGGTGCTACAAGAGCCGGACGGAAGGGTGGGATCGTATGTTCTTTACGCAAAATCGGACGTTAATTTCTCGAACCCGATAGCCACGGTCGACCGCGCTGGACAAGTTTTCGGTATCAGTCCCAGCGGCCAAGTCTCGCTTTCGCCAGCGGATGCTAACGTCGTGCGCGAAATAAAGGATATCATCGACCAGACGCTCCAAACGTATTTTCCAAATTATACTCCGCCTACCGGCGATAAGCCTGCTGGAGACAAGCCTGCCGGGGACAAGCCTGCCGACGCGCCCAGCCCAAATCCGCAAGGCACAGGTCCATCGGGATCATCGACACCTCCCAATCAACAGACGCCGCCGCAGGATAAGGTTCCAACCCCGCCGGATCCAAATGCACCAGTCCCGGAACCAATCAAACTCATCGTTCCGACGCCCGACGCGCCGCAGCCGAATGCGCCAACGATCATCGTTAGCCTGAATACCGCGCCATCGATTGTCGTTACACCAGTCGTCGACAAGGCGACGTTCAAGATCGGCGACCAGGTCACAATTTCTGATCCCGATACTGACAACCCGGCGTTCAAGGATGTCGCCGAACCGTACGTCATCGGTAGCGCCCAAGTCTCATCGGTTGTCGGTCCAACGCCTCCTTCTGGCGCCAATCTCAAGAGCCTCATCGTTCTTGACC
>JAEWBW010000514.1 GCA_023390955.1 Pseudomonadota bacterium | reverse complement strand
CGGCGAGCGTTTCGAGATCGACGTGCCGACATTTTCGCTGGATAGCCCGGGCGTGAAGCGGGTGTTGAACTAGGCGCGGCTACGCGCGCTTCACATCACCCGGATCGGAATCGTCACCTTGACGCCGCGGCCCGCCGGAAACAGCGCTTCGAGAATGACGAGGTCGGAGCCGAGATAGCCGCGCTGCGAGGTGTAGGTGGCCTCGACGCCGGGCACGCGGCGACGGTTGCAGGCGCTGCGGATGTTGCTGTCGGAGAAGCGCGGGAAAACGCCGGTGTTGCGGATGGTGACGCGGCCATGCTCGGGCGCCTGTGCGACCCGCAGCACGACGGAGCCGGCGGCGGTGCAATCGGGATTGGTCGACGAGGCCTGATACAGCATCAGCGGCCGGCCGGACGCGACGACCTTGGTGGCGGCTTGTGCAAACCCGGCCGACAACAACAACGCGACAACGACACCTACTATAATTCGCATGCAATCCCCCCACGCCCAAATTGGCGGCGGACGATACACGCGCAAATTGCCCGGCGTCGAGGGAGCACGCGCCGTCGCGGGATGTTTTTCTTTGTCGACGGCTTACGCGCCGTCGACGCCCGCATCATGCGGTGTGAATTCGTAGACCGACGAGCAGAACTCGCAGGTCACGACGACCTTGTCGTCCTTGACCATCGCGGCGCGGTCGTCGGGCGAAAAGCTCTTCAGCATCGAAGCGACCGCGTCGCGCGAGCAGGAGAATTGCGCCTTCAGCGCCAGCGGATTGAAAACGCGGACGCCGCGCTCGTGGAAGAGACGATACAGCAGCCGTTCGCCGGACAGATCGGGATCGATCAGCTCCACGTCCTCGACCGTGGAGATCAGCGAGCGCGCCTCGACCCAGGCATCGTCCTCCGCGACCGCGTGCGGGGTGGTGCCCTCCGGCGCATCGCCGGGATCGAGATCGACCTGCCGCGCGCGCTCCGGCGCCTTCGGCAGGAATTGCATCAGCATGCCGCCGGCGCGCCAGCGGTGCTTGCCGCCGTCGCTCGAGCGCCATTCCTCGCCGACGGCGAGGCGCACGCGCGTCGGGATCTGCTCGGAGCGCAGGAAATATTCGTGGGCAGCGTCTTCCAGGCTGCCGCCGTCGAGCGCGACCAGGCCCTGGTAGCGGCTCATCTCCGGGCCCTGATCGACGGTCATGGCAAGATGGCCGTGGCCGAGCAACGTCGCGGAATCCTTCGCCTCCGACAGCCGCGCGGCGTCATAGCGGGCATAGGCACGCAGGCGGTCGGGCGCCTTGAAATCGACGACCAGGAACGACACCGGACCGTCGGTCTGGGCCTGCAGGATGAAGCGCCCGTCGAATTTCAGCGCGGAGCCGAGCAGCGTCGTCAGCACGATGGCCTCGCCGAGCAGCTTGCCGACCGGCGCGGGATAATCGTGCTTGGTGAGGATCTCGTCGAGCGCAGGGCCGAGCCGGGTCAGCCGCCCGCGCACGTCGAGCGTGTCGACCTCGAAAGGCAGCACGGCGTCATCGACCGGAACCGAGGATGGCGCACGGATCGGGCCTTCAGACCCGGTCGTGATGTCAGGGGATGGGGAAACCATGGCGCTCTATCTGGGGTCGGAACGGTGGAAATGGAAGGGGGTGCGGTTCAGAGTGAGTGAGGCGAACGGAAGCGCAACGCGCTCGCGTCGTCCCGGCGCAGGCCGGGACCCATAACCACAAATGCCGGTTAGGCGAAGGCTCTCAATGACCACCTCACACCACACTTCTTCACGGAGTATGGGTCCCGGCCTGCGCCGGGACGACAGCGGAATTTGACGCGGCATCATACCAAACATCATGCGCCGGCTCGGATCCGCAATTGCGCACCAAGCCAGTACGACGACTACTTCACCGCGTCAAAACACCAGGCCAAAATGCCTTTCTGCGCATGCAGGCGGTTCTCGGCTTCGTCGAACACGACCGATTGCGGGCCGTCGATGACGTCGTCGGTGACCTCCTCGCCGCGATGGGCGGGCAGGCAGTGCATGAACAGCGCGTCGGGCTTGGCCAGCGACATCAGCTTGGCGTTGACCTGATAGGGCTTGAGCACGTTGTGGCGATGCTCGCCTTCCTTGTCGCCCATCGACACCCAGGTGTCGGTGACGACGCAGTCGGCGCCCTTCACGGCGGCTTCGGGATCGGTGCCGAGCACGATCGGCGCACCTGTCGCCTTGATGAAGTCGCGCATCACCTTCTTGGGTGCGAGCTCCGGCGGGGTCGCGACATTGAGCTTGAACTTGAAGCGCTCGGCCGCATGGGCCCAGGACGCCAGCACGTTGTTGTCGTCGCCGGTCCAGGCCACCGTCCGTCCCTCGATCGGACCGCGATGCTCTTCATAGGTCATGAGATCCGCCATCACCTGGCAGGGATGCGAGCGCCGCGTCAGGCCGTTGATGACGGGCACGGTCGCGTATTCCGCAAGCTCCAGCAGCGCATCGTGATTGAGGATGCGGATCATGATGGCGTCGACATAGCGCGACAGCACGCGCGCGGTGTCGGCGATGGTCTCGCCGCGGCCGAGCTGCATCTCGGCGCCGGTCAGCATGATGGGCTCGCCGCCGAGCTGGCGCATGGCGACGTCGAACGACACGCGCGTGCGGGTCGACGGGCGTTCGAAGATCATCGCCAGCGTCTTGCCTTCGAGCGGCCTCACCGGCTGATGCGCCTTCTGCTTCGCCTTCATGGCGGAGGATGCCGCGAGCATGCGCTTGAGCTCCGACAGCGGAAGCTCGTTGATGTCGAGGAAATGCTTGGGGGTCTTGGCGGGCGTGCTCATCAGCTTGCCTGCTTCGTCTTGGCCGACGAAATCGTCGTGCAGGCGCGCTCGAGCCGCGTCACTGCGTCCTCGAGCTCGGCCTCGGTCACGATCAGCGGCGGCAGAAAACGCACGACATTGTCGCCGGCGCCGACCGTGAGCAGCTTTTCGTCGCGCAAGGCATTGACGAGGTCACCGGAGGGCACAACGGCCTTGATGCCGATCAGCAGTCCCTCGCCGCGCACTTCGCTGACGACGTCGGGATGGCGATCGATCACGGAGGCGAGCTTCTGCTTGAGCAGCAGCGACATCTTCTGGACGTGATCGAAGAAGCCGGGCGCGAGCATGACGTCGAGCACGGCATTCGCGGCCGAGATCGCGAGCGGGTTGCCGCCGAAGGTCGAGCCGTGCGAGCCCGGCCCCATGCCGGCGGCCGCATCCGCGGTCGCCAGGATCGCGCCGATCGGGAAGCCGCCGCCGAGCGCCTTGGCCAGCGACATCACGTCGGGCTTAACGCCGGTGCGCCGATAGGCGAAGAGATCGCCGGAGCGACCCATGCCGGTCTGCACCTCGTCGAATGCAAGCAGCAAGCCCTTCTCGTCGCAGAGCTGGCGCAACGCCTTGAGGAAGGACGGCGTCGCAGAGCGCACGCCGCCCTCGCCCTGGATCGGCTCGATCAGGATGCCGGCGGTCTCTGGCCCGATCGCCTTCTTTACGGCCTCGATGTCACCGTGCGGGACCTGGTCGAAACCGTCCATCGGCGGACCAAAGCCTTCGAGATATTTTGCCGATCCCGTCGCGGCCAGCGTTGCCAGCGTGCGCCCGTGGAAGGCGCCTTCGAAGGTGATGATGCGGTAGCGCTCCGGATGCCCCTTGGAGAAGTGATGGTGGCGGACCAGCTTGATCACGCCCTCCAGCGCTTCCGCGCCCGAATTGCAGAAGAACACGAAGTCCGCGAAGCTCTCGTTGCACAGGCGCGCGGCGAGCTTCTCGCCGTCCGGGCTCTGGAACAGGTTCGACATGTGCCAGAGCCTGGTCGCCTGCTCCTGCAACGCCTTGACCAGAGCCGGATGGCAGTGTCCGAGCGCATTGACGGCGACGCCGGAGGTGAAATCCAGATAGCGGTCGCCATTGGTCGCGATCAGCCAGCAACCCTCGCCGCGCTCGAAGCCGAGGCCAGCCCTGGCGAAAACGGGAAGCAGATGCGGCGCAGCGCTGTTGGTCATGATGGACTCTTTGGTCGTCAGATTGGAGGTCGCCGGTCAGAACGCGCATTGCGCAGCGCATCATTTACCGGGCCGGAAAACGAAACGTGCCGCCTTTTAAGGGCGGCACGTGACACTATCTTATGCCCGGGGAAACCGGTGTCAATGCCGCGCGTTGAGACCAAAGTGGTGGTGTACCCGTAGTCTTTCGGTGCCTTTTTTACGGGATTTTGCCCACGGAACATGTGGACGCGAGTCGCCGGACTCTTGCGCCGGAGTCACGCCATATTGTAGCGTTTTGCTTGTCAGATACGACATCTCGTGTAGCGGTTCTGATCCTCTAAGTCCTTAAGTACCGGCGTAACGTTCGGTCGCGGTTTTCGCGTCCGGCGAGCCTTAAGGGATTCTGACGGCACGAGATTTTCGAAGCTTAGGCATTCGCCGCGTGGCCCCAGGATGGTTGGCGCGCGGCGAGGGAAAGGGTGCAATGACGGTTTTGACCTGGTCCGACGATCGCGTCGAGCAGTTGAAAAAGCTCTGGGAGGCCGGACTTTCGGCCAGCCAGATTGCTGCCGAGCTCGGCAATGTCACCCGCAACGCCGTGATCGGCAAGGTTCACCGGCTCGGCTTGTCCGGACGCGCCAAGAGCCCGTCCTCGGCGGCACCGCGCCCGCGCAAGGCGCGCCCCGCGCAGCACATGATGCGCGTGACCCGCCCGATCGCGCGCGGCAACACCGCGCTGGCGCAGGCCTTCGAGGTCGAGGTGGAACAGGCCGATCCAGTCACCTACGACAACGTGGTGCCGATGAGCCAGCGGCTGTCGCTGCTGGAGCTGAACGAGGCGACCTGCCATTGGCCGGTCGGCGATCCCTCGAGCCCCGACTTCTTCTTCTGCGGCGGCAAGGCTCTCTCCGGCCTGCCCTACTGCGCCCAGCACTCGCGTGTGGCCTATCAGCCGGCATCCGACCGCCGCCGTGCGCCGGTCAAGCCCGGTCCGCGCTGAGCACAGCCCCAAACGACATCGTCCCGGCGCAAGCACCGGGACGATCGAGAGAAAGAACAGCGCGCCACCGGCGCGCTTTTTTTTGTTTTGCGGCTCAGCTTGACGCTGGCTCGGCCTTCGCGAACCGGTCGTCGAGTGCATAACCGGCGCCGCGAACGGTGCGGATCGGGTCCTGCTCGCGGCCGAGATTGAGCAGCTTGCGCAGGCGGCCGATATGGACGTCGACGGTGCGCTCGTCGATGTAGATGTCGCGGCCCCAGACGCTGTCGAGCAGCTGCTCACGGGAGAACACCCGGCCCGGATGCTCCAGGAAGAACTCCAGCAGGCGATATTCGGTCGGGCCGAGATCGATCGGTCGGCCCGAGCGCGCCACGCGACGCTTGTCGCGGTCGAGCTCGATATCGCCGAAGGCAAGCACGGTGGCGAGCCGCTCGGGGCTCGCGCGCCGCAGCAGACCCTTCACGCGCGCCAAGAGCTCGGGCACCGAGAACGGCTTGACGATATAGTCGTCGGCGCCGGTGGCAAGGCCACGCACCCGCTCGCTCTCCTCACCGCGCGCGGTGAGCATGATGATCGGAAGCTGCTTGGTCTCGGGCCGGGTCCGCAGGCGCCGGCACAGCTCGATACCGGACAGGCCCGGCAGCATCCAGTCGAGCACGATCAGATCGGGGATGTGCTCCTTGAGGCGGGTGTCGGCATCGTCGCCGCGCATCACCGTCTCGACGTCATAGCCCTCGCCTTCGAGGTTGTAGCGAAGCAGTTCGGTGAGGGCTTCCTCGTCCTCAACCACCATAATGCGTGCACCCATAGGGTCGTCGCTCCTCAGATATCTCAGGTCGTCGGTGTCGTCGTGGCGAAGGTCGTCATGTCGCCCTTCGGCCGCTTGTCGGGGATCGCCTGGCCCTCGATCATGTAGAACACGGTTTCGGCGATGTTGGTGGC
>JAEWBW010000505.1 GCA_023390955.1 Pseudomonadota bacterium | reverse complement strand
GAGAGCCAGGTCAGGCCGGAGATCGCACCGAACGCAATCGCCGAGAACGGCGTGATCGGGAACGAGATGAAGGCGAGCGTGGCAAGCGCGCGGGTGAGATAGATCGACGAGAGGATGTAGCGCTTGGGCAAGGAGTTCTGGAAATAGCCGACGCTGAGCGATCCCATGATGTTGAACAGGCCGATCGCCGCGATCACCCAGCCGCCGGTCTGCGTGGAGATGCCGCGATCGACCAGGAACGCGGGCAGATGCACGGTGATGAAAGCAAGCTGGAATCCGCACGTGAAGAAGCCAAGCACCAGCAGCACGTAGGAGCGGTGGCCGAAAGCTTCAGCGAGCGCTTTCGTGATGGTCTGGTCGTCGGCGGGCGATGTGTTGACGGCGGTTTCCGTGCGCGGCGTCGAGAGCGCCAGCGCAAGCGGGATGATCAGCAGCATCAGGCTCGCGAACACCGTCAGCGTCGCCTGCCAGCCGAAATTGTCGATCAGCGCGACGCCGATGGGGGCGAACATGAACTGGCCGAACGAACCGGCCGCCGTGCCCGCGCCGAGCGCGAGCCCGCGCTTCTCCGCCGGCAGCAGCTTTGTGAAAGCCGAGAGCACAAGATTGAACGAGCAGCCGGCAAGGCCGAAGCCGATCATGACGCCGGCGCCGATATTGAGCGAAAACGGCGTCGACGAATAGCGCATCAGCAGCAGGCCGCCGGCATAAAGAAGCGCGCCGACGCACATCACGCGGAACAGGCCGAAGCGATCGGCGACTGCGCCGGCGAACGGCTGGCCGAGGCCCCACAACAGATTCTGCACGGCAATCGCAAGGCCGAACACGTCGCGGCCCCACGAGAATTCATGGCTCATCGGCTGGACGAAGAAGCCGAGCGTCGAGCGCGGGCCGAAGCCGAGCATGCCGATCGCACAGCCGCACATGATGATGATTGCAGGGGTGCGCCAGGACATGGAGCGCGACGCCGGCCCGAGATTGCCCGCTTGTACCGACATGAAAATCCTCGTGCGTGGCTGGCGGGTCCGAAATAGGCCGCTACACAGATCGGTTTAATGCACCTGCATGAAAACGCCAAGCAAAATGCACGGCAAGGCAGCCCTGCAAAACGGTGAGGTGTGCACGAATTCTGTGGCGGCAAGTGGCGGGAGGCAGTTGGACGGGAAAAGCCCGGTCATGACGGCAAATGCCGTTAGCGCCGGCTCGCCTCGATTTCGGCCGAACTCTTGGCTTCGGAGGCAAGCTCCGCAGAGATAGCCGCGGTCTGCGCCGGCGTGCCCCAGCTCGGCTCCGCACTGCCGTCGCCCCAGGCGCGCGGGCGATAGAAGGTGTGCACGCCGGTCTTGTACATCTTCTTCATTTCGGCGACCCAGGACGGGCGCACCCAATAGGCATGGTAGTGCGTCGACTTGCCGACTTCCGACAGCCAGATCTGGCCGTCGAGCGTGGCCTTGGCGATCTTCTTGGCGCGCTCCCACATCTCGGGCTCGCGGATCACATCGGCATTGTTGTCGCAGGCGAAGGTGAACTGGCAGGCGAGATGACGGTGCTTGTTCTGGTAGACGGCACCGCACACGGTGTCAGGATATTTGCCGGAGAATACGCGGTTCATCACCACTTGGGCGACCGCCATCTGGCCGCGCACCGCTTCGCCGCGCGATTCGAAATAGACCGCTTCCGCCAGGCACTTTTCCGACTTCGCGCGTGATTTCTCGTCGAGCAGGCCGAGCCGCTCCGCGGGCGACTTGGCCCGCTGATTGTCGGCATTGACCTCGCCCTTCGGCGCGACGCTCTCGCCGCTTTCGGTGGCCGCGGCGACGTCGTCGGACGGCGACGGCAGCGACGCCATGACCTTCATGTCGGGATCGGGCACGATGATCAGCGGCTCTGCGCCCGGCTGCCAACTCTCGATGCTGGTAAGGCCCGCACCGAGCGACGAGCTGCCGAAGAACAGGTTCGAGGTCTTGACACTGAAGGGATCGCGCGGCGGCGCGGCCTCGGCGTCCTGCTTCATGGCATTGATGGGACGCGCGCTGTTCGAGAGTGCGTTCTCGTCGACCGGTGCCTTGCCGGAATATTGCGGCAGCGGCGGCGCGCGGAGTGCCTCCTGCAGCTCGGGATCGAGCGCAGCTGCGGATTCAGGCGATGATAGTGTTTGCGGCGGCAGCTCGGCAGTCTTGGCGCGGAACACGGAGCTGTTCGAGGTCGCGGGATCTTCCACCGTTGGCGCCGCGGGCGGCGCCACGGGCTCTACCGCTGTGGGCGCGGCCGCGGCGAGCCGATCGCCCTTCAGCGTACGGTCGACGCGCGGAAATTCGGAAGCCTGATAACGGGGTGGCGTCACGAGCACGGGGTTGCGCGGAATGGCGCCCGTGATGTCGCGATCGTCAACGCTGGCGACGCGATAAGTCGCGCTCTGCGGCGTGGACGTTCCGATCGGACGGGCGAAGCTGTAGGTGGCGAGCTGGATCGAGGACGCGGCCGAAAATACCTGCTTCTGCCAGCGCTCGGCGACGCCGGGTTGACGCGCCAATTGCGAAGCTAGGTCCTGATAGCCGGTCTCTCTCGGCATCAATGCGAAGATGCAGAGACCGATGCCGAAGGACGCGAACCGCGCGCCCTTCGGATGGTTACGCAACAAGAACATCGATACGCTCACGCAACGCTTACGCTAGAGAAATCGAACCGCAGTACTTCCGTGCAATTCGACCTTTATCGTTGGTATCTAATTTAGGTTGCCGGGGAGTTAATCCACGTTGCACGCGCACCACACTCAAGCGAACGCAGTGTTTTCACGGGTCGAACGATGATGTTGGTGAACAGCAGCTGATGCGAAGCGGTAAACAACTCGTCAACGCGCATGGTGAAGGAACCGTTGACGAAGTGCGTGATTGCGACCTGCATGAGAGGTGTTCCGTCGTCGTCACAACAATGGTGTCATGCCCCGCGAAGGCGGGGCATCCAGTACGCCGCGGCGTCTCGGTTCAATCACTGCTGTCTCTGGAATACTGGATCGCCCGATCAAGTCGGGCGATGACAGCGAGTGCGTGGCGAGACAACTGGATTGCTTCGCTGCGCTCGCAATGACGAGAATGTCGTGCAAAAACAAAAGAGGCGGGGCAATGCCCCGCCTCTTCGCATACAGATGTCTAGCGCTTACGCCTGGCTCGCGACCTGCTTGCCGAGCGCGGCCTGCGCACCGGCGAGGCGCGCGATCGGCACGCGATAGGGCGAGCAGGAGACATAGTCGAGACCGATGGCGTGGCAGAACGCCACCGACGCCGGATCACCGCCGTGCTCGCCGCAGATGCCGACCTTGAGCGAGGCGCGCGTCTTGCGACCGCGTGCGACGCCGATCTTGACGAGCTCGCCGACGCCTTCCTGGTCGAGCGCGACGAAGGGATCGACCTGCAGGATGCCCTTGGTCACGTAGGGACCGAGGAAGCTCGCAGCGTCGTCGCGGCTGATGCCATAGGTGGTCTGCGTCAGGTCGTTGGTGCCGAACGAGAAGAAGTCGGCGCTCTCCGCGATCTCCGCTGCGAGCAGGCAGGCGCGCGGCAGCTCGATCATGGTGCCGACCTGATAGGTAAGCTTGGTATTGCTGTCCCGCATCACGGCCTGCGCCATGGCGTCGATGCGCGCCTTGACGAGGTCGAGCTCGGTCTTGGTCGCAATCAGCGGCACCATCACCTCGAGACCGACGGCCTTGCCGGTGCGCTTCTGCGCCTCGACCGCGGCCTCGAAGATCGCACGCGCCTGCATCTCGGCGATCTCCGGATAGGCGATCGCGATGCGGCAGCCGCGGAAGCCGAGCATCGGATTGAACTCCGACAGCTCGCGCGCGCGGTCAGCCAGCCGCCGCGGATCGGTGTTCATGGCACGCGCCACTTCCTCGATCTCGGCGTGGGGGTGCGGCAGGAACTCGTGCAGCGGCGGATCGAGCAGGCGGATCGTGACGGGCAGGCCCTTCATGATCTCGAACAGCTCGACGAAGTCGGCACGCTGCATCGGCAGCAGCTTTGCAAGCGCAGCGCGGCGCGCCTGCTCGTCCTCGGACAGGATCATCTCGCGCACCGTGCGGATGCGCGTCTCCTCGAAGAACATGTGCTCGGTGCGGCAAAGACCAATGCCCTGCGCGCCGAACTTGATCGCGGTGCGCGCGTCTTCCGGCGTGTCGGCATTGACGCGGACGCCGATCTTGCGGACCTGGTCGGCCCAGTCCATCAGCGTGCCGAACTCGCCGGACAGCTCCGGCTCGATCATTGGCATGCGGCCGGCGAGCACCTGGCCGAGCGAGCCGTCGATGGTGATGACGTCACCGGTCTTGAAGGTGCGCGAGCCGATGCTCATGGTGCCGCGGCCGTAATCGACACGGATGGTGCCGCAGCCGGAGACGCAGGGCTTGCCCATGCCACGCGCGACCACCGCCGCGTGCGAGGTCATGCCGCCGCGCGTGGTCAGAATGCCCTGGGAGGCGTGCATGCCGTGGATGTCTTCGGGGCTGGTCTCGATGCGCACCAGGATGACCTTACGGCCATCGGCCTGCAGCTTTGCAGCTTCGTCCGAGGAGAACACGATCTCGCCGGAGGCAGCTCCAGGCGAAGCCGGCAGGCCGGTCGCGATCACGTCGCGCTTGGCGTCGGGATCGATGGTCGGATGCAGCAACTGGTCGAGCGAGGCCGGGTCGATGCGGCTCACCGCTTCCTTCTTCGAGATCAGGCCCTCATTGGCGAGTTCGACCGCGATGCGCAGCGCAGCCTTGGCGGTGCGCTTGCCGCCACGGGTCTGCAGCATCCACAGCTTGCCCTGCTCGACCGTGAACTCCATGTCCTGCATGTCGCGGTAGTGCTTCTCGAGCAGCGTGTAGATCCGCGTCAGCTCCTTGAACGCGTCCGGCATCGCCGCTTCCATCGAGGCCTTGTCGGAGCCGGACTCCTTGCGCGCGTCCTCGGTGATGTCCTGCGGCGTGCGGATGCCCGCCACCACGTCTTCGCCCTGCGCGTTGATCAGGAACTCGCCGTAGAGCTTGCTCTCGCCGGTCGAGGGATTGCGCGTGAAGGCAACGCCGGTGGCCGACGTCTCGCCCATGTTGCCGAACACCATGGCCTGCACGTTGACCGCGGTACCCCAGGATTCCGGAATGTCGTGCAGCTTGCGATAGGTCACCGCGCGCGCATTCATCCAGGATGAGAACACCGCGCCGATGGCGCCCCAGAGCTGATCATGCGGATCCTGCGGAAACTCCTTGCCGGTCTCGCGGGCCACCGCATCCTTGTACTTGCCGACCAGATCGACCCAGTCGTCGGCGGACAGGTCGGTGTCGAGCGTATAGCCCTGGCTGTCCTTGAAGCTGTCGAGGATTTCCTCGAAGTGATGGTGCTCGAAGCCGAGCACCACGTCGGAATACATGGTGATGAAGCGGCGATAGCTGTCATAGGCAAAGCGGCGGTCGCCCGACAATTCCGACAGCGCTTCCACGGTCTGGTCGTTGAGGCCGAGGTTGAGGACGGTGTCCATCATGCCCGGCATCGAGGCGCGCGCGCCGGAGCGCACGGAGACCAGCAGCGGGTTCCTGGAATCGCCGAACACCTTGCCGGTGATCTTGCCGACATAGTCGAGCGCCTTCCCGACCTGCGCCTTCAGCTCCTTCGGATAGGATTTGTCGTGCGCGTAGAAATACGTGCAGACCGAGGTCGGGATCGTGAAGCCGGGAGGTACCGGCAGGCCGAGATTGGCCATCTCGGCGAGGTTGGCGCCCTTGCCGCCGAGCAGGTCGCGCATCTCGGTGCGGCCCTCGGCCTTGCCGTCACCGAAGGTATAGACCCACTTGCCGGCCTTGCCCGCGCTCGCCGCCGGCTTGACGGCAGCCTTGGCAGCAACCTTTGCAGCCACTTTAGGTGCCACCGGCTTGGCCGCAGCCTTGCTGACCGCCTTCGGGGCCGGCTTGACGACCGGCTTCGCGACTGACTTGGCGGCTGGCTTCGCCGCGCTCTTCTTGAGCGCCTTGCGAGCCGGAGCCGCGGCTTTCGCCTTGGCCGAGGGCTTTGATTTCGCTGGCATTTTCTTAGGCTTCGAGGCGGCTTTGGCCATAGCTTGCACACAACCTGCGAGAGGAATGGGAAATCGCGCGCCTTACACCACTTTGGGCAGGGCGGCGCAAGTCGGACGGTTCCGGAAATGAACAAGCCTTATGGCTTAGGCATGACGCGTCCGGGGCACCGCGGCACGCCATCCCGAATCATGCCCTCAGAAACGAAGCCATTTCAGAAGGCCAAGCCCGATCGCGCCGTTCACAATCAGGAAGATCGCGACGATCAGGTTGAGAAGCCGCGGCATGATCAGGATCAGCACGCCCGCAAGCAGCGACAGGAGCGGTGAAATGTGGGCGATGGTGATGTGCATGGAATGTCTTTCGATGGGGATGCGAATCGCGGCGGATCATAGCCGGGAGGGTTCCGCGAGTGGAGACGCACAAGGCCGCCTCGGGGTTCCCGCTGTCGCGAAAACTGCCTGAAATTGCCGCGTATGCGGCTTTCGAATCCCGGAACATTGCGCGCGCCGCAGCATTGGCAACCGGTCGCGCCCGACAACACGTGCTTGGGCGCTTCCAACATCAAGTCGATGGAGTTGTCCCATGCGGAACAGGATTCTCGCCCTAGCAGCGCTATGTGCTGCAATGGGCTCGCCCCTCGCGGCACAGGCGCAAACTGGAATCACGGTGGGCCGCGCGCCCGTCGTGGTCGAGAGCGCCCCGACGATCACGGTCGAACAGCGGCCCGCATTCCGTGAGTACGTGGTCGAGCAGCGCGTACCCACCTTCAGGGTGCCGGAACGCGTTGTGGTCGGCGCCACGCTGCCCGAGAGCGGCATCACCTATTACGACGTGCCGGAACGCTTCGGCGCCACGACCAATCGCTACACCGTCGTGAACGGCGAGACCGTGCTGGTCGAGCCGCGCTCGCGGCGGATCGTCGAGGTCGTGAACTGACGTCCTGGACTAGATGTCCGGCGCGCCAATTCAGACTGGCGCACACCACTCGTTACGGACATCAGGCCCCGCCCGGTCTTCCCCCCGCCGGGTGGGGCTATTTTTTTGTCGCGCGACCGCGCGTCAATCCTGGATCTTGGAGAAATCCGCGACCGCACGCGTGGCGCTGCGGATTTCGTTCAGCAGCTTCAGCCGGTTCTCGCGCACCTTCGCAT
>JAEWBW010000447.1 GCA_023390955.1 Pseudomonadota bacterium | reverse complement strand
CGATCAGAATGCCGAAGGCCGGACGCCAACCGATATAGGTCCCGAGCACGCCGCCGACCACGAAGGCAAGCACGCCGGCGGCCGCGCGCGCCGAACCGAGCGCACCCAGCGCAGTCGCCTGCTGGCGGCCGGCGTAATTCTCGGCGATCAGCGCAACGAGCGAGGGCACGATCACCGAGCCTGCCGCGCCGCAGAGCGCCTGCGCCGAAATCATGACCGAGGCTGTCGGGCTGAACGTCATCATCACCTGCGAAATGCAGAACAGCACGACCGCGCCGCGGTACACCTGCAGCGCGCCGAAGCGCTGGGCGAGCTTGGCACCGAGCATCACGAAGCCCGCGACCAGCATGGAGTACGCGACGATGCCCGTAGCAACGGTGGTCGGCGCCACACCAAAGCTCGTGACCATTCCCCCCATTGCCACCGGTAACGAGGCCACGTTGAATGACATGATCATCTGACCGAGCGCGATCGCGATCATCGGCACCCACGAGGCCCGCGCTTCCTGGTGGATATCCTCGATCGCGACTGTCTGCGTGGTCATGACGTCCTCCGGCTTGATCGGCGTTGCGATCGGCCGGGCCAAGGGCCCGCCGATCCCTGCAGCATCGGTTCACTCTTCCGGTTGCGATACGAACAGATCCATTCCGAGCCGCCGCGACAGAAACTTCGCGGCAAGCTGTCCCCTGACGCTGTTGCCGGCGGCATCCAGTGGCGGCGCAAAGGTCCCGAAGCCGCCCTTGCCCGGCGATACCGCGACGATTCCGCCGCCGATCCCGCTCTTGCCGGGCAGCCCGATGTCGTAGAGCCAGTCGCCCGACGTCTCGTAAAGCCCGGCCGTGATCATGACCGCGAGCGCATAATGGCAGACCGAGGCATCGACGACGCGCTGCCTGGTCACAGGGTTGACGCCGCCATCAGCGAGCGTCGCGCCCATCACCGCGAGATCGCGGGCGCTCACGTTGAGGGAGCACTGCCGGGTGTAAAGGTCGGTCGCTTCTTTCGCATCGCAATAGATGCGGTCATAACTCTCCAGGAGCCGCGCGATGCTGCGGTTCCGGAAATTCGTCTCCGACGCCGACGCGTAGACCTCTTCGTTGAGCGGCAGCTTGCGTCCGGCGAAGCGCGACAGCCCGTCATGGATGAAGGCCCACCGCTCCGCAGCGCTGGCGCCGGGCACCAGGCTGGTCGTGGCAATCGCGCCGGCGTTCACCATCGGATTGGTGCGGCCGCCGCCCTGCTCGATCGCGGCGAGCGAGTTGAACGGCAATCCGGTCGCATTCGCGCCGAGCTTCGCGCGCGCCTCCTCCGGTCCGATGGTCTCGCAGACCAGCGCGAACAGAAACGGCTTCGACACGCTCATGATGGAGAATTCGTAGTCAACCCCGCCGGCACCGTAGACCTGTCCATTGGTTCCGACGACGCAGACGCCGAACAACTCGCTCGGGACGCGGGCAAGCGCAGGATAGACCTGCGAGTTGGTACCGTCGCGATTTGATCCAAAGCGCCGCTGCGCCTCGTCCACGAGCGACTGCACTGTCTCCGGATCGGGCAAGTGCCCGGTCGAGACATAACCTGTCTCTGGCGCACGCTTTTCTTGCGCACCCGTCGTTCGTTCGTCAGTAACAAGTCGCGCCATGCCACCACTCCGCAGAACGGATTCAACGCATGCCGGCTCCGTTCTAGAACTCGACGCTTGTGCGTCAGTTGATGATGACGTCAGCGCAGAGTCAATTTTCAACCACAAGGCGATTCTGCAATCCAGCCATACGACTCAACGATTGATGCGCGAATCTCGGGAAATATCGGCAAATGCGTAAGTATGGCTGCCTCGCTTCAATCGCAGTTCAATCAAAGGCGAAGCAACGGATAACGATCGATCAACGAAAGATTGTAACTGGCTTGCGCTGGGGTACGATATGACGCGGCCTGGGAGAGGACAGCGAAATAAGAATTGAGCCTCTCGCAGTCCCGACATCAATAGGACGAGGCGTAACATGGTGGCACAGACAAGCGACGGTCACATCCTGCTGGGCAAGAAGCTCGGTGGACTCTTCGCAATCATCATCGGAGCCCTGCTAACCGCAGTCGGCCTAACGTTCGAATCGACCGGCACGACGATTCTGGGCGTACTCTTTCTTGCACTGGGTGCCGTTCTTCTCGTGCTGAAGATCGTCCGGCGCAACCAGGGACCACAACTGCCCTGAGACGCGCTTCCGTCAAGCACCCAGCACGTCGGCGAGCCGCAACTCCTCGGCGGCCGGGTCCTTCAGGAACAGTTCGGCCTCGATCTCGCGCAGATGCGACAGCATCTGTGCGCGCGCGGCCTGCTTGTCGCGCCGGGCAATCGCCGTGACGATCTCGGTGTGATGATCGGTGCCGCAGGCCGGCGTATCGTGGCGGCGGTAGAGCAGGATGATCAGCGACGAGCGCGCAATCAACTCGGTGAGGAAACCGAGATAGATGCTGTGGCCGCTCATCTCGGCCACCAGCCGGTGAAACTCGCCGGAGAGCCGGACCGACGCCCTCGCATCGCCCCGCTTCTCCGCCGCGCGCTCCTCCGCAAGATGCAGCTGCAGGCGCGCGAGCCAATCCGGAGACACCGCGTCGACGGCGTGATCGACGATGGTCGGCTCGATCAGCCGTCGCGCCTCGAACACCTGGCGGGCGTCGGCCGGCGTCGGCCGCGCGACGAAGGCGCCGCGGTTCTTCTCGATGCTGACGATGCCCTCATGCGCGAGCTTGAGCAGCGCAGTACGCACCAGCGTGCGGCTCGCGCCATAGATCTCGCCGAGCTCGTCCTCACCAAGCTTCGTGCCGGGAAGCAGGCGGTGCTCGAGGATCGCCGCCATGACGCCCTCGCGGATCCGGCCGACGCGGTCATTGCCGCCGTCGCTTGCCGGCGGAGCGTCGGATTTTCGGTGCGCTTTGCCAGCTATTTTGCCAGCCATCATGGGCTCTGGTGGTTCGTCGAACGTCTGGTGCAAAGCCTAATCGACGAGCTGTATCCAATGACAGGCGAAACTTTATACAATCGCTGACCCTTTTGTGTGCAGATGGGCGAGATCGCGGCAGCGCCCTCGCCGCCCCGACTTTCGGCCTAACGACCTGAGTCTGCTGCACAGTTTCGGGAATCGACCGGCGACGGCCGCTTGGCACGGACCTTGCGGAGAGAGGTGCAGGATCGCACCTCCCGGACACGCCATGGCCAAGCCTGCCGCTCTGCCTGCCGCTCTCGAACTGGTCGCCGTCACCAAGCGCTACGACGCGACGCTCGCGGTCGACGATATCAACCTCAAGATCCCGGCCGGCACCTATTGCTGCCTGCTCGGCCCCTCCGGCTGCGGCAAAACCTCGACCTTGCGCATGATCGCCGGCCACGAGGCCGTCAGCGCCGGCGACATCATCCTCGGCCCGCACAACGTCACCGACCTGCCGCCGGCGGAGCGCGGCACCGCGATGATGTTTCAGTCCTACGCGCTGTTTCCGCACCTGACCGTGCTCGACAATGTCGCATTTGCCCTGAAGATGCGCGGCATCGACAAGGCAACGCGGCACAAGCGCGCCGGCGAATTGCTCGAGCTGGTGGCGATGAGCCCCTACGCCGCCCGCCTTCCCGCCCAGCTCTCCGGCGGCCAGCAACAACGCGTCGCGCTCGCCCGCGCGCTGATCACCGAGCCGCAGATCCTTCTGCTCGACGAGCCGCTGTCGGCGCTCGATCCGTTCCTGCGCGTCAAGATGCGCGGCGAGCTGAAGCGGCTGCAGCGCGAGCTCGGTATCAGCTTCATCCAGGTCACCCACGGCCAGGAAGAGGCGATGGCGCTCGCCGACCACATCGTGGTGATGAACCAGGGCAGGATCGAGCAGCAGGGCACAGCGCGCGAGATCTTCCATCATCCCCGCACCGAATTCGTGGCCCGCTTCATCGGCGGCCACAACGTCCTCAGCGACGCCGGCAAGCTCATCGCCGTGCGCGCCGATCAGCTCGGCATCGTGCCGTTCACTGACGGCGCGTTCGGTGCGCCGGCGCTGCTGACCCAGACCGAGTACCAGGGCTCCTACGTCGCCGTCTCGCTCACGCTCGACGACGGCACCGCCCTGTCCTCCCACGTTCCCGAGGCCGCCTTCGACGTCCACCCGTTCCGTCCGGGTGATCGCGTCCTGGCCACCTGGGATCCCGCCAAGGCGCAACGTCTGCAATAGCGCCGATCAATCACCGGAAAGCGCAACAGAGGAGTGACTGATATGACCGAAACGACGAGGAAGAAGGGTCTGAGCCGCCGCACGCTGCTCAAGGGCACCGCGGGTCTCGCGGGTTTTGCCGCCGGCTCGGGCGCCATCACCGGTTTTCCCTATGTGATGTCGGCCGACGCCAAGGTGCTGCGCTATCTCGGCACTGCCGTGAACGAAGGCGACGACATCGCCAAGCAGTGCCTGAAGGACACCGGCATCAAGATCGAATACATCACCGCGACCACCGACGATGTCACCAAGCGCGTGATGACCCAGCCGAACTCGTTCGACGTGCTGGACACCGAATATTTCTCGCTGAAGAAGCTGGTGCCGTCGGGCAACATCCTTGCCCTCGACGCCCGCAAGATCAAGGAATTCGGCAACATCACGCCCGTCTTCACCAAGGGCGAGACGCCCGGCGGCAAGAAGATCGGCGGCCAGGGCACCGCGCCCTGGAAGGTGCTCTATCTCGAAGGCAAGGACTCCAAGAAGTTCGCGACGTCGGCGACCGA